>NZ_CP075189.1:2962500-3262500 GCF_020510565.1 Ferribacterium limneticum | reverse complement strand
TGGCAAGGTGGTCGTGGTTGGTACGCAAAGCGGTGTCGTCCTGACCTCGGAAGATCAGGGCAAGAGCTGGAAACGCACGCCCCTTGGCAACACCTCGCTGGTCGACATGACCGTCTGCGGCGATCAGGGCTTCGTCGCCATCGATCATTACCACAAGGTCTGGTCGGCCGATGCCGAAGGCAAGAGCTGGAAATCGGTTCCCCTCGAAATGCCGCGTACGCCATTGGCTGTCACTTGCGACAAGCAGGGCGGCTGGTGGGTTGTTGGCGTCAATGCCGTCATTGCCGGCAGCACCGATCAGGGCAAGACCTGGAAAACCACCGATCTGGGCGAAGACACGCAGATCACCACCATTCAGTTTCTCGACGAAAAAAATGGCATCGCCCTCGGCGAGTTCGGCCTGACGGTGATGACTGACGATGGCGGCGCCACCTGGAAAAAAGGCCCGAAGATGCCGGGCGAGTTCTATCCCTACGCGGCGCTTTTCGCCAGCCGTAACGAAGGCTGGGTGTCCGGTCTGGCCGGGCAGATGCTGCACACCGCCGATGGCGGCAAGTCGTGGAGCAAGCAGGCCAATGCCACGCAGGCATCGCTCAATCGGCTGTTCATGCATGAAGGCCAGCCCTTCGGCGTCGGTGCCAGCGGCGTCATTGCCCGCCTCGAAGGCGATAGCTGGCGCGCCGTGCCGTATACCGACCCCGTGCCGGTCTTCCTGGGCGGAGGCGCTTCCCTGCCGGGACAGTCGGCCGTCGTGATCGGTGGCCCCGGTGGCCTGCTCCGTGCGGTCAGTACGCACGCCAAACAATAAGCCACGGAGAACTCAACACCATGGTTGCACAAACACGTCACGCCATTACCCACGCCCTGCATCAGGGCGAGGAATGGATTTTCCGCAATCCGAAGATCGTCCTGTCGCTGGTTCTGGCCGTCACCATCCTGTTCAGCATGGCGCTGCCCAGCCTGCGCGTGTTCACCGACTTTGCCGATCTGCTGCCGCAGAACCACGGCTACATCAAGGTCTACAACCGCCTGAAAGAAAACTTCGGCGGTGCCAACATGATCGTCATGTCGGTCGAAGTCGACAAGGGCACCATCTTCAACGATGAAACCCTGCAACTCATTCACGAGGCCACCCAAGGCGTCGACAACCTGCCGAGCGTCAACCACAACCTCGTCAGCAGCCTGACGCACCGTACGGCGCGCAAGGTCTTCCTCGACGATCAGGGCGGTTTCGCCTCCGAGTCCTACTACGATCCGCTCAAGCCGAAGCGGACGGTGGCCGAACTCGAGCAACTCAGAAACGACGTCATCGCCAACCCGACCATCTACGGCCTGCTCGTTTCGCCGGACATGAAGGCGGCGCTGATCAAGGCCCAGATGAACGAGGGCTCGATCGACTACCCGACCACCTTCGCCGCCTTGCAGAAAGTCCGCGAGACGCTGGCCCGGCCGGGGCATCAAATCTATGTGACGGGGAATCCGGTACTGACCGGCTGGGTCTATACCTATCTCAACCAGATCGTCGAGATCATGATGTGGACGCTGCTCCTGCTGTCCGCCCTGCTGATTCTCTACTTCCGGCGCTTCTACGGCGTTGCGCTGCCACTACTTGGTATCGCCCTGTCCTCGATCTGGGGCCTTGGCTTCATGGCGGCGATGGGTATCAACCTTGAGCCGCTGTCCCTGCCGATTCCCTTCCTGATCGCCGCCCGCGCAACCTCGCACGGCGTGCAACTGGTCGTGCGCTACTACGAGGAACTGGCCATCGTCCATGATGGCAAGAAGGCCGCCCGCAACGCGCTGGATGCCTTGTTCCGTCCCGGTTCGCTAGCCATCATCGTCGATGCGGTGGGTATCGCCGTGCTTGTGCTGGGCGCTGCCCCTTTCAACCACAAGCTCGGTCTGGCCGCCGGCTTCTGGGGCTTCTCGGTGATCTTCACGGTGCACTTCATGGTCCCGCTGGCTCTGACCATCCTGCCGGCGCCGAAGAACCACAAGAACGGCAACGAAGGTATTCGCGCCTTCCTCGGCAAAGCCATGTCCCTGACCGGTGGTACCGATGGCGGTGCCCGCTCGATCCTGATCCTGACCCTGATCGGCGCCATCGGCGGCACCTACTTCGTAAGCAAGGTGCAACTCGGTGAATCAGAGCCGGGCTCGCCGCTGCTCCACCTTAGTCACGACTTCAACGTGTCGACCAAGGCCATCAACACGCGCTTCCCGGGCTCCGAGGAGCTGCATGTCGCGGCGCGGACCGACGAAAAAGGCGGCATCAAGCGACCCGAAGTGATGGCGGCCATCGAACGCTTCCAGGCGCACATGCTGTCCGATCCGACACTGGGCGGTACCAAGGCCATGCCGGGCGTGCTGCGCGTGGTCAACAAGCTGACCCACAACGACGACCCGCGCTGGATGCAACTGCCCGATACGGCCGACGAAATCGGCGGCCTGATGTTCGCCTACATGGCTTCCAGCCCGATCCCCGGTGCCTTGAAGGAATTCGTCACCTCCGACGAAAACGAAGCCAACATGGTCTTCTACTACAAGGACCACCAGGCGGAAACGATCAACCGCATCGTCGCGCTGGCCGAGGAAGGCATTAAGAAGATCGAGGCCGAAGTGCCCGGCCTGCACATCGAACTGGGGGGCGGCATCATCGGCGTCACGGCGGCTGGCAACCAGGCGCTGCATACCGACCACATGATCATCATCCCGGCCGTCATGCTGCTCGCCTTCTTCATCGTCATGATCTACTACAGCTCGCTGCACGCCGGCTGGCTGATGGTCCTGCCGATGCTGTTCTCGACCCTGATGACTTACGCCTACATGGGCGCGCTCAACATCGGGATCAGCGTCAATACGGTGCCGGTCATTGCTGTCGGTGTCGGTGTCGGCATCGACTACGCCGTGTATTTCATGGACCGCATCCGCGAAGAATATGCCGTGATGCGTGACATGAAAAAGGCCGTCATCACCGCCGTCGCCACCACCGGCTACGCCGTCAGTTTTACGGCGGTGACGCTGATTGCCGGCGTCGTCATGTGGATCTTCATGTCCGATCTGCGCTTCCAGTCAGATGCCGCGATCCTTCTTTCTTTCATGCTCATCGTCAACGCGATCGCCGCCGTACTGATCGTGCCGTCATGGTGCGTCGTCTTCAAACCGAAGTTTGTGACGGCAGTGCATTACGACGAAGACGGTGTTCTGGAAAACGACTAACAACACTCCGGAAGACCGGGGGAACAGCAACCATTCTTTCAACAAAACCATTGGGGGTTTGATCCATGGAGACAAAACTGAATACTGGAAGGCGCCTGACGCTCATCGCGGCAGCGCTCTCCGCCTCTTTCGCGACACAGGCGTGGGGTGATGACCTTCCGTCCATGGGCGAGGAGTCTTCGCCCTGGCAGATCGATGTGACTTACGAGAACCATACGGCACATCGTGAGCATGCTGGCCTGGCCAAGTTCCGCAACACCATGCAGGCCGAGTTCGACAAAAAGGCCGGCAATGGCTGGGGTATCCACGGCATCCTGCGTGGTAGCTGGGACGGCGTTTATCGCATGAACAGCGGTGAGTATGGCAAGGACGCGGGTGGTCCAATCATGCTGGAAAGTGTGGGCGGGAGCGGCAGTGTTGCGCACGGCTTCGGTGACGTTCAATTATTCGGCGGTAGTACAGCCCAAATTCTGGCCAATAATCCAAACGCTGGAATGCGCGTGCTTGGTGATCGTTGGCATAACGCAGAAGGCGGGGTTACTTTTGGTGTGCCAGTCCGTCCCTGTGATGTCGATAGTCGCGGATGTCGTGATTTCGGTGGATACGGCGATCAGGGAATTTCGGAACTCGAGGCTCCGGAATTCAATAAGCGACTCGATTTCGTCCGCGAGTTGTATGTCAAGAAAACCTTCAATCTGGCCGAGGGCAAGGATCTTTTCCTGAAGCTTGGTAAGCAACAGGTTGTTTGGGGACGTACGGACCTCTTCCGTGTTCTCGATGTGATCAATCCGGTCGACTATTCGCGCAACAACATCTACGACGAGCTGTCCGATATTCGCATCCCAATGTGGATTGCCCAGGCGGAATACCGCATGGGGGCTAGCGACATGATGCAGGACCGCAACTTCCAGCTGGTTTGGAACTTCGATCAGTTTCGTGCCAACAATCTCGGCCAGTGCGGGTCACCAAACGTGATTCTGGACGCTGGTTGCTTCTTCCGTGGTATGGCCAACCTTTGGGACAACGGTGGCACCGTTTCGAATTTTGCTGGTGGAGTTTTGGCAACTAATTTTGGCCCTGGCCAGATTGGTATCCGTAACGTTCACCTTCCTGAGTGGTCATTGGCCAACACTCAACTTGGCGGGAAGTTTGAGGGTGTTACGGCAAATGGCCTCTCGTTCTCTCTCAATGCCTTGCACTATCGTTCCCAGCTGCCCAGCCTGCATGCCTTCGGTAACACAACGGCGACAGTAAACCCGGCAACCGGGGTGTCGGAAACTTCGAAGAAGCTGATCGCTTTCGATATGCATTTCCCGCGTGTCAATTTGCTCGGCGGTTCGATGGACTTCCAGTTGCCAGCTATTGGCGCTGCGGTTCGGATGGAAGGTGCCATGACTTGGGGTGAGGAGTTCGCCAACTCTACGCGTGATGAGTTGTATTCCAAGAACAAGGTGTTCCGGAGTGTGATCGGGATTGATCGTCCTACCTTCATTCCTTTCATCAGCGAAACATCGGCAACGTTGATTTCAGCCCAGTTGTTCTATCAGCATATTTTCAATCACGAACTTCGGGACGCGCCGCTGGGCAAAATCGGCATGGTGGACTGGGAGGATAACTTTATTGCCACCCTGCTCATCAAGGGTTTCCTGAAAAATGGAACGGTCAGCCCGCAAGTCATCTTTGCCCATGATTTCCAGGCACAAGCGACAGCCATGGCGCCGCAGGTCGAGTGGAATGTTACGAACGATCTCAAGGTGACCATCGGTGCCAACTACAAGCTGGCGGAAGGGCGTGGGCGCTGGAAGTTCGATGACTGCCGTACTTGTGCTCCGTTTGTTCAATTTGCGGCACCTGGCCAAGCAGTTGGTGAGAACTACGGCCTCGGCGGCATGGAACCCCTCGGCCGCTTCCGCGCTGGCCCGATTGGTGCCGCGTACAAGGAAAACGACATTTTTGTTCGCCTGAACTACAAGTTCTAATTTAAGTCTGGAGACATACCCATGAAAAAAACCATGATTCCTCTGCTCTTGGCGGGCTTGGTCGGTTCGGCATTCGCTGCTACGGAAGCCGATGTCGAAAATACCTTCAATCCCTACAAGGCTGGCATGCCCAGCGCGCCGGGTGTGACACCCGGTACGGTGATCACCAAGGCCAATGCCGACCAGTTCAAGGACGTCCTGTCGGTTGGTCTGTACAAACTGCTCAAGGATGGCGCTTTTGAAATGAAAGTGGGTCCTACCACCCAGTTCATGATCAACAGCAGCTACATCAACGCGACCAAGGCCAATCTGAACAAGACCAAGCTGGGCTCCAAGGCCGGCGAGAATCTGACGGGTTACGTAGCCGGTCGTCCATTCCCCGAGGAACCGGATGCGAAGGATCCGCGTGCGGGCGAAAAGCTGGCCTGGAACTACAAGTACGGTGTGAACTGGGGCGACGGTGCGGTCATTTCTCCGTTCTACTGGCGTTACCGCAACATGACCACCGGGCAGATCGAGAAGACCATCAAGTATGACTTCCACTTCCTGAACTTCATGCATCGCACCAAGGATGCGCCGATTCCGGAATTCACGCCGAATCCGTCCGGTCTGTACCGTGCGATTTACGTCAAGGCCAACGAGCCGCAGGATCTGAAGAATACGCAGTTGCTGATCCAGCGTTTCGAAGACGACAGCAAGCTCGACGACGCCTACCTGTATCTGGGCTTCCAGCGTCGCGTCCGTCGTCTGGCCCAGGGGCAGGTGACCGATTCCTTCCTCGGCTCCGATCTGATGATCGAAGACTTCGAAGGCTACAACGGCCGCGTTTCCGACATGAAGTGGAACTACAAGGGCACCAAGAACATGCTGTTGCCGATGTGGAACCACAACGAACTCAAGCTTTCCGATGAGTTCAAGGAAGCCGATGGCTACAAGTTCGTGAACTACGGCGGCCAGGGCGGCTGCTTCCCGGATGGCACCTGGCAGTTGCGCAAGGTCTATGTTCTGGAAGCCGTGCCGGTCAACCCGAATCACCCGATCAGCAAGCGGACTTTCTACATGGATGCCCAGTTGCAGAACCTGAACGGTGCCATCGACATTTACGACCGCAAGGGCGAACTGTGGAAGGCTTTCAGCGTTGGCAAGTCGCATCCTGACCATCACCTGCCGGTCAACAAGGGCTCGGGTATCGGTATCGATGACGGCGTGATCATGGTTGACGTCCAGGCCAAGCACTGCACGACCGCCCAGTTCAAGGGCCAGGTCGATCCGAAGAAGGCGCCTCCGGGCCTCTTCCAGGTTCAGAACCTGCGCGGCGGGGATTAACCACGCCTTAAGTATTTCACTGTCTCTGCGGGCGAGGGTTTCTGTATGGAAACCCCTTTCTCCCTCATTCGGGGGGCCTTTAGGCCCCCCATTTTTTTGTCCCGGATTTCAATTTTGATCAATTTTTCCGGTTGACCGTGGGACTCTCAAATCTAGTCGCTGGGCGCTTCCCGGAACTTCTGCACGCTGGCCAGGAAGGCCTGCAGGATCGGTGAGTGATCGTCGGTGCGGTAAATGCAGCTGAGGTCCACGGTGGCCGAAATGGCGTCGCGGAATGGCCGGCAGACGACGCCGGGCAGGCTGATGGTGGTGGCCGACTTGGGCACGATGGTCATGCCGAAGCCGCCGGCGACGAGCGCCATGCCGGTCACGGCGTCGCCGACCACCTGGGAAATCTGCGGCGTGACGCCCATGTTCCCGCACAGCTGGACGATGCGATCGACGAAGTTGGGGCGGGCGCCCGACGGGAACAAAACCAGCGGGTACTTGGCGACTTCCATGAACGGCACCGAGTCGAGCCGGGCCAGCGGGTGGTCCGCGCTGATCACGAGGTAGAGCGGCTCGCGCATGATCAGTTCGGTCGTGATGTCGGGCAGCGGCACGAGCATGCGGTTGAAGCCGATGGTGATGCGGCGCTGGCGCAGCGCTTCGATCTGTTCCGATTTCGACAGGGTGTGCAGCGAGACGACGACATCCGGGTTGGTGTCCTTGAACAGCTGCAGCAGCCTGGGAATGGTGCCCAGGATGCCGGTGCCGAAAATGCCGATGTCGAGCCGCCCGAGCTTGCCCTGGCCGGCCCGCTTGGTGCGCTCGATGGCCTGCTCGACGAGGGCGCGGATATTGGTCGCCTCCTCGTAGAACATCTCGCCGGCCTGGGTCAGCTCGACGCCGCGTGGCGTGCGTATGAACAGCTGGACGCCGAGTTCCTCTTCCAGTTGCTGAATCTGCCGGGTCAGCGGCGGCTGCGAGATGCACAGGCGCAGCGCGGCACGTCCGATATTCAGTTCCTCGGCAACGGCGATGAAATATTTGAGGTGGCGCAGGTCCATGGGCTGTTCCTTGGTGCTTGCTCGAAAAGGTATGGCTGTGTGCAAAATCTGGTATTGGACAGTATAGCTCAGGCTTCCTAATCTGCTCTCAGCGACGAGGCAATCGCTTACGTAGTCGGTTGATAAATTTCTTCATTTTCTAAAAACAGCTTGATCAAGAATGTTCAATCAAGTTTCGGTTAAATGAATCAATTTACGATTGGTTAATGTAAACAAGGCTTTGCCAATTTGGCATGCATCCTGCGATTAGCCTCTCGACAAAAGACATTCGCTAAAAAATGGATGTCGTTGAAATGGGTTATTTCAAGTCATTAACGAAAAAGAGGAGACAAGATTATGGCAATGACAGGCGTACTTCGCCCGGGGCATGCACAGGTTCGCGTGCTGGATCTGGAAGAGGCAGTGACTTTTTATCGCGACGTTCTAGGTCTGGTCGAAACCGGCCGTGACACCCAGGGGCGCGTCTATTTCAAATGCTGGGACGAGCGCGACCACAACAGCTATGTGATCCGTCAGGCCGACCGGGCCGGCCTCGATTTCTTCGGCTTCCGCGTGCTCGACAAGGCAACGCTCGACAAGCTCGATGCCGACCTGCAGGCCTACGGCCTCAAGACCGAGCGCATCCCGGCCGGTGAAATGCTGGAAACCGGCGAGCGCGTCCGCTTCACGCTGCCTTCCGGCCATGTCATGGAGCTGTATGCCGAGAAGTCCAAGATCGGCAATGGCATTCCCCTGGTCAATCCGGCGCCGTGGAGCAAGGCGCGCGATAACGGCATCGCGCCGACGCGCCTCGACCACTGCCTGCTCTACGGCCCGAATGTCGCCGAAGTGCAGAAGATTTTCACCGAAGTGCTCGGTTTCTATCTGGTCGAACGCGTCCTGACGCCGGATGGCAATGGCAATGCGGCGATCTGGCTGTCCTGCGGCCAAAAGGTGCACGACATCGCTTTCGCCGAGTATCCGGAACCCGGCAAACTGCACCACTGCTCATTCCTCATGGAAAGCTGGGAGCAGGTCCTGCGCGGCGGCGACATCATGTCGATGAATGCCGTACCGGTCGATATCGGCCCGACCCGCCACGGCGTGACCCGTGGCTGCACCATCTACGCTTGGGACCCGTCCGGCAACCGTTTCGAAACCTTCTTTGGCGGCCACCTACCGTACCCCGACTACGAGCCGATGACCTGGACTTTCGACAACTTCGGCCAGGGGCTCGATTACCCGCAACGCAAGCTGCACGAGACTTTCCTGACTGTCGTCAGCTGAAAGCGCCGGCACGAATCGGGACGGCTGCCGCGCGCCGCGGCAGTCGCATCACATAATTCCAAAAGGAGACAGGACGAATGCAAATCGATCTTCGCACCGTCAGCATCAAGCAGCAGCGCAACACCTTTGATCATCTGGCGCGCCGCTTCGGCGACAAGCCGGCCTCGCGCTACCAGGAGGCCAGCTACGACATCCAGGCGACCGAAAACCTGCACTACCGGCCGACCTGGGATCCCGATCAGCTGATCTACGATGCCTCGATCACCAAAATCGTCATGGCCGACTGGTATGCGCTGAAGGATCCGCGCCAGTACTTTTACAACAACTACACGCTGGCCCGCGCCCGCCAGCAGGAAACGGCCGAAGCAAATTTCAGCTTCGTCGAAAGCCGTGCTCTGGCCGACATGTTGCCGGACGAGTTGAAACAGATTGCGCTGGATGTGCTGGTTCCCCTGCGCCATGCCGCCTGGGGCGCCAACATGAACAATTCCTTCATCTCGGGCTATGGCTACGCCGCCATCTTTACCCAGGCGTGCATGTTCCACGCCATGGACAACCTCGGCATCGCCCAGTACCTGTCGCGCCTCGGTTTGCTGCTCGGCGATCAGGAGGCGCTGACCGAAGGCAAGACCGCCTGGCTGGACGATGAAGCCTGGCAGCCGATGCGCCGCTATATCGAGGATTGCCTGGTCGTGCGCGATCCCTTCGAATTGTTCGTCGCCCAGAACGTGGCGCTCGACGGCCTGCTCTATCCGCTGGTCTATGAGCGCATCGTCGATGGCCACCTGTCATCCCAAGGCGCGTCGGCCGTGGCCATGCTCTGCCAGTTCATGAACGACTGGTTCGATGAAACCCGCAAGTGGGTCGATGCCGTCATGAAAGTGGCCGCCGCCGAGTCGGAGCACAACCGCGCCATCCTGCAGGAGTGGACGGAAAAGTGGAGCACCCGGGCCGCTGCCGCCATGTTGCCGGTTGTCCGCAAAGCGTTGGGGGCGGATGCCGAAGAAGTCGTCGGCGAAGAAGTCGCCGCCTTCAAGGCGCGCCTGAAAAAAGTCGGCGTGGAAATCTGAGGAAAAACCATGTCGACCGTATTCATTGCCCTGCAAGCCAACGAAGACACGCGTCCGATCATCGACGCCATCGTGCAAGACAACCCGACTGCCATCGTCAATCGCCAGCCGGCCATGGTCAAGATCGACGTTCCCGGTTCGATGACCATCCGTCGCGAAACCATCGAGGAACACATAGGCCGCGCCTACGACCTGCAGGAACTGCAGATCAACCTGATCACCCTCTCCGGCAATGTCGACGAGGACGAAGACAGCTTCACCCTGCGCTGGAATGCCTGAGAGTAGAAGGAGATAAAAATGGACATGCAAGTTGCCAAGAAGAAACTCAGCCTGAAAGAAAAATACAAGCTGCTGACCCGCGACCTCGGCTGGGACACGACCTATCACACCAAGGACGAAGTCTTTCCCTACGTTCAGTACGAAGGCATCAAGATTCACGATTGGGATAAGTGGGAAGACCCCTTCCGCCTGACCATGGATTCGTACTGGAAATACCAGGCCGAGAAGGAGCGCAAGTTCTACGCGATCATCGATGCTCACGCCCAGAACAACGGTCACCTGAACATCACCGATGCCCGCTACCTGAGCGCCCTGAAGATTTTCCTGCAGGCCATCAGCCCGGGCGAATACGCCGCCGGCAAGGGCTTTGCCCGGATGGGTCGGGAATTCCCGGGCGTCGGCACGCAGGTCGCCTGCCAGATGCAGTCGATCGACGAGATCCGTCACGCCCAGACGCAGATTCACGCGCTGTCGAACTACAACAAGTTCTACAACGGCTTCCACGCCTTCGCCGACGCCCGTGACCGCATGTGGTACTGCACGCTGCCGCGCTCCTTCTTCGACGACGCGCTGTCGTCCGGGCCGTTCGAATTCATGATCGCCATCGGCTTCAGCTTCGAATACGTGCTGACCAACCTGCTCTTCGTTCCCTTCATGTCCGGTGCTGCCTACAACGGTGACATGGCGACGGTGACCTTCGGTTTCTCGGCGCAATCCGACGAAGCCCGTCACATGACGCTCGGCCTCGAGTGCATCAAGTTCATGCTCGAGCAGGACCCGGCCAATCTGCCGATCGTCCAGGGCTGGATCGACAAATGGTTCTGGCGCGGCTTCCGCCTGCTCGGCGTGGTCGGCACGATGATGGACTACATGCTGCCGAAGCGCGTCATGTCCTGGCGCGAGGCGTGGAATATCTACGGCGTCGAGAACGGCGGCGCCCTGTTCCGCGATCTGGCGCGCTACGGCATTCGCCCGCCCAAGGGCTGGGACGACGCCGAGAAGGGCATCGATCACATGTCGCACCAGTTCATGCTGGCGCTTTATCAATACAACTTTGGCACGGCTTTCCATAGCTGGATTCCGTCCGAGGACGAAATGGAATGGCTGTCGAAGAAGTATCCCGACACCTTCGACAAGTACTACCGTCCGCGCTGGGCCCACCTCAGCAAGCTCAAGGCCGCCGGCACGCCGTTCGCCAACATGGGCCTGGCCAAGCTGTGCCAGACCTGCCAGATCCCGACCGTGTTCACCGAGCCGGACGATCCGACCTCGCTGTGCCAGCGCGAAACCGAATACAAGGGCGAGAAATACCACTTCTGCTCGGACGGTTGCCAGCACATCTTCGAGAACGAGCCGGAAAAGTACATCCAGGCCTGGCTACCCATGCAGCAGCTCTTCCAGGCGCCGATCAACGGCGATCTCGGGGCGTGGATGAACTGGGTCAGCCTGGTTCCGGGCAAGGACAACGGGGATTTCGACGGCTCCGAGGACGAGCGCAATTTCGCAGCCTGGCGCCAGCAGACGACCAGCAATCAGTGAATATCGGGAGAGATAAATGGCATTGACTTCAACCAAGCCCTACGTCGGCGTTCCGCGTGACGTGGTGCAAAACTTCAATGGCAAGCAGATCGTTTATGTTTGCTGGGATCACCACATGTTGTTCGCGACGCCGCTGCTGCTCGTTGTCGAGCCGGGGATGAGCTTTGGCGATCTGCTGGAGAATGTCGTCAGGCCGCTGATTGGGGCTGATCCGGATGCGGCGGTGGTGGATCTGGCTTCGGTCGCATGGCTGAAGGCCGGCCAGCCGTGGAAGCCTGATCCGGCTGCCAGTTTGGCGGCTAATGGGATTGTTCATAAGGAGCAATTGCGTTTCAGTACGCCGGGGGTTAATTCGCTGCTGGCGGCGGCTTAAAGACTGTAGCCCGGGGTTCGGGCTTGGGTTTCCGCCTTGCTGGCGGGCGTACTTTCTTTTGCTTCGCCAAAAGAAAGTAGCCAAAGAAAAGGCGACCCCGAGGGCGGCGCCGGCGTTGCCGGTCCCTTGCGCTACTCGGCAGGCCGGGCGGCTGCGGAACTCGGGCTTCGCCCTCAAACAGTCCTCGCCGACTGCCCCCGGCCTACCTGCGTTGCTCAGCGCCTTCCACGGGGGGCCCAAAGGCGTCCATGCTCAACCGTTGTGCCGAAAAAAGCGGGTTTCCACGGTCAACCGGAAAAAACGGCCAAAAATGAAATCGGCCATTCTGGCACCCAAGCTCAACTACAGGTCGTTTCACCGGGCCCCTTGAGAGGTGCCGAGCAACGCAGGAAGGCCGGGGGCCTTCGGCGAGGACTGTCTGAGGGGCGTAGCCCCGAGTTCCGCAGCCGCCCGGCTTTCCTAGTAGCGCAGGGAACCGGCGCAGCCGGCACCGACCCAGGGTCGCCTTCTTCTTTGGCTACTTTCTTCTTGGCGAAGCAAGAAGAAAGTACGCCCGCCAGCAAGGCGGAACCCCAAGCTAATTTAATGCGCCCCAGCAGCAACATCCGGAAATCCGGCTCAAAAAAATGGCCGGACAAGCCGGCCATTATCAGCAGTGTCGGATCAATGCCGGCTCTGAATTTCCTCAATGTACCCCAGCATCCCGGTCTGGATATTGCCCGCATTGCCTTCATCGGTATCGATATGCATGGCCAGGCGGAAGGCCGGATTGACCCGGACGACCACGTCGCCGAAGATCAGCTGGCGTTCGCCTTCGATGCGCACGCGGACGACGTAGTTGTCGCGCACATGGAAGCGCATGGCGTCTTCCGGCGTCATGTGGATGTGACGCTGGGCGCAGACGACGCCGCGTTCGATGACCGAGCTGCCGTACGGGCCTTCGAGCGTCACGCCGGGCGTGCCGGCGAGGTCGCCGGACTGGCGGATGGGGGGCTGGATGCCGAGCTTGAACTGCTCGGTCATGGCGATCTCGACCTGGGTTTCCTTGCGCGTCGGGCCGAGGACGCGGACCTTGGCGATCCGCCCCTTGGGGCCGACGAGATGGACTTGTTCTTCACAGGCGAACTGGCCGGGCTGCGACAGTTCGTGCATGGGCGTTAGCTGGTGGCCGGGGCCGAACAGTTTTTCGACGTCGGCCTGCGAGAGGTGGGCGTGGTGGGCAGAGATTTCGACCGGAATCGGTAGTTCTTCGGCGTTGGCCGCCAGCAGCAAGGCATTGCGCTCGATGGAGCGCAGCGTTTCCCAGGCAACCAGGCGCTCGTCGTCATTGGCGACGACGAGGATGGTGACCGGCGAATCGTCGGCCGAGATGATGGCGAAATTGTCGACGCTGCCGACATTGCGGTTCTTTTCCTCGTCGAGCTTGATGCCCATGAATTCAAGGCCCTGGCAGGCCAGGCTGCGCACCGTGGCGCTCGTTTCACCGACATCGCCGGTAAAGGCCAGAACGTCGATGCCGCCCATCGCCGCGACGTAGGCGCCAATGTTCTTGCGCACCTGGTAGCAGTAAGCCTTGTGGGCGAGCAGGGCGCGGTGGTGGCCGTCGGCAGCGGCGGCCTCGATGTCGTGGATGTCGCTGGAAATGCCGGAGATGCCCTTGAGGCCACTTTCGCTATTGATCAGCGTCGATAGCTGCTCGGGCGACATGTGGTGCTTTTCCATGAGGTGAATCATCACCGCCGGGTCGATACTGCCCGAACGGCTCGGCATGATCAGGCCGTCGCTCGGTGTCATGCCCATCGTCGTGTCGATCGAACGGCCGTGGTCGATGGCGCACAGCGAGGCGCCGATGCCGAGGTGGCAGGAGACGATTTCCAGTTCGCCGAGCGGGCGCTTGAGGACTTCAGCCGATTTCAGCGAGACGTAGCGGTGCGAGGTGCCGTGGAAACCGTAACGGCGGATGCCGTGCTGCTTGTAGAGGTCGTAGGGCAGGCCGTAAAGGTAGGCGTAGGGGGCCAGCGTCTGGTGGAAGGCGGTGTCGAAAACGGCGACTTGCGGCACGTTCGGGAACAGCTTCATGGCGACGCGGATGCCGGCGACATTGACCGGGTTATGCAGCGGGGCGAAGACGGACAGCTCTTCGATGTCGGCGATGACGGCCGGGGTGATGACGACCGAACTCGAGAACTTGTTGCCGCCATGGACGACGCGATGGCCGATGGCGCTGACGTCTTCGGGGTGGAAGGTGAAGGCCTCGCCGAGCAGGGCGGTGGTTTCCTGCATGACCGCGAACAGGTCGGAGAGCTTGAACGGCGCGTGGTCGATACTCTTCTGCTGGGTGCCGACCTTGACGGTGATCCGCGTCACCTGCTGGTCGGCGTGGTCGATGATGCCGTGCACATCGGCGCCACTCTCTTCGGTGTCGTAAATGCCGAAATGAATCTGGCTGATGCCGACATTGAGGACGACGACCTTGCCCGGCTCATTGGTGGTCAGCGACAGCGCGTACGGGTCGCGCGAGCGGACGATGGCATTGGCCTGGGCGGTGACCAGATCGACCGACATGGCGCGGGTGCGGTCGGCGAGCAGGCGCGAAAGATAGCCGACGGCCTTGGGGTTGGTCAGGATGTGCGTGTTGAAGACTTCCTGCGGGATCATCAGCACGAAGCAACGGTTGCCGGCGATGACATCGGCGACGATGCGGTCGCCGGTGAGCAGCGACATGACGCCGAAGACATCACCGACGCCAAGCTGGGTGATGACGGCGCGGGTGCCGGTGTTGTCGGTCATCGAGATCTCGGCGTGGCCGCTGATCATGACGCCGATGAAACGGCCGTCGTCGCCGGTTTCGAGGATGGCTTCGTTGCCTTCGTAGGTGGCCAGGCGGGACTTGATGACGATTTCCTCGACCTTGTCGGCCGGAAAGTTCTCGAACAGGCGCACCTGCTCAAGGAAGAATCGTTTCAGATCAATTTCGCTCATGCTGTTTTCCCTTGCCTTGAAGGCTATATCTTATGGCCACAAGACTACCATTTTGTTGCGATGCAGCAAAGCGTGGATAACCGCAGCTTGATTTAATTTGTGCCGATGTTTTCGCGCTTTCCTGCTGGCGGGATTTTGCGCAAATACTGGGGGATGGCACATTTGATTTTTTGCTGTTTTTTCCGGTTGACCGTGGCAATCGGCAGCGTTCGGATAGCCATGAAAAACCCGGCCGCAGCCGGGTTTCATTGACAGGACGTCAGCCTCAGCCCTTGCACTTGCCTTCGGCCGCCGGGCGATCGGCGATCAAAGGACGCAGGGCCGGTTCCATTTCCTTCATGATCTGCACCGGCAGCGCGGAGGTGAAGTCGTAGCCGGCCGCCTTGGAGCCGGGAACGAAGGCAGTGACGACGCCGTAGAAACGCTCGCCGATGTAGAAGGCGAAGGTGGCGGCGCGGTTCATGACCTTGGCGCTGCGCACACCGCCGTCGGCGCCGATGACCTTGGAACGGTGGTCGCCGGTGCCGGTCTTGCCGCCCATGGCCAGCGGCTGTTCCTCGTGGTCGCGGTAGGTATCCTTGATGCGCCGGGCCGTGCCGCTATTGACGACGCGGAGCAGGGCGCGCCGCGTGACCTGGGCGACTTCGGCCGGCATGACGCGCTGGCCAGCGGCGGTCTGGTGCTGCAGGCGGGTTTCGAATGGGGTATTGGTGGCGAAGTGGAGTTCGTCGATGCGCACCGTCGGCCGGCGGATACCATCATTGACGACGATGCCCATGAGCTCGGCCAGCGCGGCCGGGCGGTCGGCCGAACTGCCGATCGAGGTGGCCAGCGAGGGCACCAGATGCTCGAAAGGGTAACCCAGGCGGCGCCACTCTTCGGCGATGCGCTCGAAGGCGGCGACTTCGACGACGATGTCGATGCGCACCTGCTGGGCATGCTTGAAACGCGGGGCGAACAGCCATTTCGAGGCGTCGCGGCGGGCTTCGACGCTGGCCGGGACGATATCCTTGAGCGTCGCTTTGGGATCGCTCTGGAGGTGGCGGACCAGCCACAGCTCGAGCGGATGGACGCGGGCCAGATAGCCCTGGTCGGCCAGGTTGTACTGGCGCGTGGCGTGCATGTCGAACAGGCGGCGCAGCCCGGCGTCGGTGCCGGCCCGCTCGCCAAGCTGCTTGCGCATGAAGGCGGCAAAGCTGTCGAAATCACTCTTCGGCAGCACGCTCAGGTAGGCGGCGGCCTGCGGGGTCGGGCGGGACGGGACTGAATCGCTGAGAACTTCGAGGCGATCGGCCGGGGCGACGTCGCGGTATTTGTGCCAGTAGGTGCGCAGGAAGCCGAGGCCTTCGCGCTCGGCGAAGCGGTTGAGGAAGGCCTGACGGGTCTCGTCGTCATCCTTGTCGCGCAGGCCGCGGGCCGGGGCGTCGACGGCCTCGTAGGCGTGGTAGTGGACGACGTCGTGCATGATGCGCACGAAGGAGAGATTGACCGACTGTTCGAGCGCTTCGGCGACGCTCGGCACCTTGCCGTCGTCTTCGTGCTTGAAATTGCCGAAACGGTGGATGCCGCCGCCGGTGAAGAAGGTGGCGCCGGGATCGGCCGAGTAGCGGCGTTCCATGGCGGCTTCGAGCAGTTCTTCCAGCGTCGTTTCCGGTTTGGCGCGCAGGATGTCGATGGCCCAGTTGCTCAGGCGGTCGGCCGGATGTTGCTTGAGCTTGGCCAGTTCTTCCGGCGGCGTCTGGCTGTAGCGTTTGTGCAGGTCGGCGACGACCAGCAGGTAGGACACCAGGGTGCGGAACTTGGCGCTGGAGCCGAGATCGAGCTTGGTGCCGGCGTTGATGTCGAGCGGCTGGTCGAGGTTGTCGGCCTGGATGCGCAGGACGTTGGCGGTCGGCGTGCGCTCGTAGAGCGTCAGGCTGTAATTGACCTGTTTCGGATCGCCCTTGGCCAGCAGCCGGCCTTCCTTGAGGCCGGCGCAGGCCAGGAAAGCCGGGTCGGCCAGGCGGTTGAGGACGCGCGTCACGGCCTGCTGGCTCGGGCCGTCGAGGGTGCTGTGCACGGTCAGGTCGTAGCGGTCGAGGGCGTAGAGGTTTTCGACGTTGAGCAGATCGCCCAGCGTGCCGCGGATTTCATTGACCGCCTTGCGCTCGACGAAGGACACCTCTTCGGCCGGCCGGGCCTGGCGGGCTGGGCTGATCTGCACGAGCAGGGCGGCTTCGCGCAGGTCGGTAGGGATCAGATGGTCGTCGGCGAGCAGGCGGATATAGCTGTCGGTGAGCGTGTTGAGGCGCCCCGTGGTGTCGCCGAGCAAGCCGGACGGCCGGCGCTGGGCGACGAAGAGCGAGAGCGCCTGCTTGAAGGCCTTGGCGCGTTGCGTCAGATCAGCCTTGGGGTCGGCCAGCAGCTGGTTGATCTGGCTGAAATCCTGGCCGTACCAGGCCCACAGGCCATCGCCCAGGCCATTGACCTCGCCGTAGCCGGGGATGCCGCCGAGCGGCACGGAATTGACGAAATCGAGCACGATGCGGCGGCGGGCCGGCAGGTTTTCCTCGCCGTCCTGGTAGGCGCGCAGGGCGGCCGACATCATCTGGTGATATTTGTCCTTGCTGTCATGCGTGCGGCCGCCGGGCGAGTGGCGGAATTTCTCGATCTGTGTGGCCAGCGTGCTGCCGCCGGCCCGACCACCGCCGAGACCAACCTGGCGGGCGGCCTGGCCGGCCGCGACGCGGGTCAGCCGGCCCCAATCGACTGCCGGATTGTGTTTCGGCGAATTGGCATCGAGCAGATCGCGGTTTTCGATGAACAACAGCGCTTCGACCAGCACCGGCGGGATCGCCTCGAAGCTGGCGTACTGGACGCGCGGATACTGGCTGTCGTAGAGCGGCTGGTCGTGGCGGTCAAGGATGCTCAGGCCGGCCCGCGATTTCTCGCGGTAAATGGGGAAGTGGCCGCGCCCGACAATGGCGCGGAAGCCTTTGGATTGCCGGGCCTGTGCGGCAACAGTGAAACCGGCACCGGTCAGGCGCGGCAGGAAGGTATTGAGCTGCGCATAGCCCAGGCGCTGTTCGTAGGGGCCGGTGCTGGGCAGCCAGATGTCCTTGTCGGCGCCGGGCTCGACGGTCCATGTTGACGTTCTCGCCCGTTCGGCGAAATGGCTGGCCTGGATGAAGGACTCCTCCAGCTCGACCCAGGCGACGCCGGCAACTGCGGCGCCGACGACGATGAGGCCAAGGAGAAGCTGGAATTTCCAGCGTGGCGGGTGGGGCTGGAGCAGGAAGCTTTGTTGCGGGTCGAAGCGGGCCATGAGTCGGGGGCAGGGGGTTCGGAAGCGTGATGGGCGAAAGCGTGGGCGCGCCCGGCGTTTCTGTTTTTATGTGAGGTACGGCGGAGTCAAAATCCGTTACGAAGTTTGCATGATAAGTCAGTCCGGGTAATTCTACGCGCTCCCGAAACGCTTCATTGTCTGCGCTTCCTCCGGCGGCTCGCCGGTATCCAGTCCGACGGGCGTCGGGATCAGCGGTCGGGAGCGAAAGCGGCTTCAGGGATTTCAATTTTGGCCGTTTTTTCGGGTTGACCGTGGCAATCACGTTTATGGCCGAGAACCAGCGCTCAGGCGGCGATTCGGTCTTGCTGCAGGGGGAACTGAGGGCTTGATGCCAGGTTCGCTGCACGGGCTGTGCTAATTAATATGTAATAAACTTTTGAAAAGCGCAATATGGTGCGCGTTATAGAAAATAATATTTAATTAGCGCAATATTATGCGCGTTACAGAATATTGTATTTATGATATGGTGCGTCAAAAGATGCGCTTAGTTGTCTAATATTCAAACTAAGCGTGTAATAGTGCGTCTTGTGGAGAATGTGACATGCAAACCAGTCGTACGCTCGCCGAACTCGAAGCGGTCCTGGGCGAGCAGGTAAAAAAGCTCCGGCTGAGCCGAAACATCGACCAGACCCTGCTCGCCGAACGCGCCGGGATCAGTCGCCGGGCCCTGCAGAATCTCGAGGCGGGCACGGGGTCGAGTACCGCCAGCCTGCTCTCCGTGGTGCGCGCGCTTGATCGTGAAGACTGGCTGACGCTCCTGGCGCCGACCGCCACGATCAATCCGTTGAACATGGTTCGCGCCCGTCGGGAGCGGCAGCGGGCAACGTCTACCCGCGTCAAGTCGTCGCCGGCCAAATAGCGCGCAGCCATGGCTACTCTTCCCAAGCCCCGTCGTACCCGCGCTGCGCCGTACAAGCACGTCGACCGTGTCGAAGTCCATCTCTGGGGCCAACTCATGGGCGCCGTTGCCCTCGACCCGAGCTATGGCTTCTACGCCTTTGCCTACGACCCGAAGTTCATCGCCAAAGGGATCGAGCCCTCGCCCCTGCGCATGCCGCTGCGCGAAGAGCCCTACATCTTTACCGATCTGCCGCGCGAAACCTACAAGGCGCTGCCGGCACTGCTCAGCGACGCCCTGCCGGACGATTTCGGCAACGCCCTGATCAACAAATACATGGCTGACCGCGGTATCCCGGCCAGCCAGGTTTCTGAAATCGACCGGCTGGCCTACATGGGCAACCGCGCCATGGGCGCCATGATTTTCAAGCCGGGCCGCGGCCCCATTCGCCAGAAACCGACGCCCATCGAACTGAGCGACCTGGTCAGCGAAGCGCGCAAGGCCGTTGCCGGGACGATTGAAGACGACGAGCAGACCGACGCCGCCCTGCGCAGCATCATCGACGTCGGCACCTCGGCCGGCGGGGCGCGCGCCAAGGCGGTCATCGCCTGGAACCGGACGACCAACGAGGTGCGCTCCGGGCAGTTCGAGGCCGGCGAGGGCTTCGAACACTGGCTGCTCAAATTCGACGGCATCGGCAAAGACCTCGAACTCGGCGCCTCGGGGGGCTACGGCCGTATCGAGCAGGCCTATTACCTGATGGCCAGGGCGGCCGGCATCGAGATGATGGAATGCCGGTTGCTCGAAGAAAACGGCCGGGCGCACTTCATGACGCGCCGTTTCGACCGCGAAGACGGCGCCGTCCGCCACCACATGCAAACCCTGTGCGCCATGGACCACCTGGACTACAAGAGAAAGGGCACCAACGCCTACTCGCAGCTTTTCCTGGTCATGGACAAACTCGGGCTGCCCTACGAGCAGAAGGAAGAGGCGTTCCGGCGCATGACCTTCAACGTCATGGCGCGCAACTGCGACGACCACACCAAGAACATCTCGTTCCGCCTGAAAGCCAACGAAACCTGGGCCCTGTCCCCCGCCTACGACATCACCTTCGCCCACAACCCGGCTGGAGAGTGGACCAACCAGCACCTCATGTCGGTCAATGGGAAATTCAAGAACTTCAGCGAAGCCGACCTGCTGGCCGAAGCCGACCGCTTCAAGATCGGCACGGCACCGAGGGTGATCAGGAAGGTCAGGGAAACCATCAGGAACTGGCCTGAGTTTGCGCGGGAAACCGGGGTGCCTGATGCGGAGATTGAAAGCATCGGCGGCCAGCATTTGCTGCTGGGCTAGGCTTGGTTCGAGCCTGGCCCCTATGGCACTGATGAGCTTCCTGAGAGCAGAGATGATGCTTTCTGCATGGGGAGCAAGCGTAACCTAATTTAGACCGCGATTGATTAGGCCAAAGTGCTCATTAAGTAAATTGCATGCCTTTTTCGCCTCTCCTGCACCCACACACGAGAGCAGTGTTACAGACTCGCCAATGCTATTTGATACGGCGACGTAGTACGTTACGCCAGGCCTTCGTGTCGCAGTATATACGCTCGAAAACTCACGAATTTGGATAGGGATACGATTGGTCCGCACCAACCAGCGCGGCGCCTGAAAGGTGGCCAGCCCAGTTTTTAAATCAACATGAACAACACGTGGTGTGGTCAAGAATTTCCAGCATAGAGCTGCTGCCATAGCGATAAACACTCCACCTACTATGACCGCCATAGGCTTATTCAACTGAACCAACAAGCCGCCACAGCCCGCAGATAGTGGTGCTAGTAGTGCGAAATACAGCAGGTTGCCCGGAGAATATCGAAAATCGACTGAGTTCATGGGTAAGAGAGTCAAAGGTTCGGAGTCATTTCATTTTCGCCCATTTTTTCCGGTTGACCGTGGAAATCATGCTTATGGCGTAAATTCACTATTCGCCCGACATTTTAGCGTCAGCCAACAAAAAACCCGGCTCGAAGCCGGGTTTTTGATGGTCTTGAACGGGGTCAGCCTTTGACGTGCAGCCCGCATTCCTTGGTTTCCGGATTCTCCCACCACCACCGCCCGGCGCGGACGTCCTCGCCCGGCGAGATGGCGCGGGTGCAGGGGGCGCAGCCGATGCTGGGGTAGAACTTGTCGTGCAGGGCGTTGTAGGGCACGGCGTGTTGCTTGATGTAGGCCCAGACTTCCTTTTCGCTCCAGTCCGACAGGGGATTGAATTTTTCCAGGCCGTTGCCTTCGTCGTATTCGCGGAAGGGCAGGCCGGTGCGCGTGGTGGCTTGCTGGGCGCGCAGGCCGGTGATCCAGGCGCGCTTGCCAGCCAGGGCGCGTTTGAGCGGCTCGACCTTGCGGGCGTGGCAGCAGGCTTTGCGCAGGGTGACGGAGTCGTAGAAGCCGTTGATGCCGTGGTTGCGGACGAAGGCTTCGACTTCTTCGGCTTGCGGGAAGTAGATTTTCAGCTTGAGGCCGTAGTGCTTGCGCAGGGCATCCATCAGGTCATAGGTTTCGAGCGGCAGACGGCCGGTGTCGAGGCTGAAGATTTCGATGGGCAGCTTGGCCTTGACGATGAGGTCGGTCAGCACCATGTCTTCGGCGCCCAGGCTGTTGGCGAAGGCGGCGGTCGACCAGTTGACGGCGATGTCGGCGAGCAGGGCTTGCACGGCCTTGGTCTTGGTGGCGACGCTGGCGGTCAGTTCGGGCGTGATGTTGAGCAGGCTGGGGGACATGGATGTTCCTAGGCGCGACGGCGGAAATGGGGTTGCGGCTGGGTGGTCGAGGCCTGGTAAGCGTCGCTGAAGGTGCTGAAGCCGGCTTCGATGGCGACCACGACGTTCTTCCCGTCCTTCAGTGCGTAGCTGTCGAAACCAACCCGCTGCATGTAGAACAGCTGGTCGTGCAGCACGTCGCCGACAGCGCGCAGTTCGCCTTGGTACTGGTAGCGCTGGCGCAGCAGGCTGGCTGTCGAGTAGCCGCGGCCATCGACGAATTTCGGGAAGTTGACGGCGATGACGATGAAGTAGTCGAGATCGGCTGCAATGTCTTCGACGCGCTCATCGGGCTGGATGAGCAGGCCGATGCGCTTGTGGCAGGAGATGATCTCGGCCTTGCGCGCCTGCCAGACGGCAAGCGGGAAGATGACGTCGCCAGCCGGCAGGGCGACCGTTTCCGGCGTTTCGCCTTCAGCGATTTCGAGCGTTTTCCAGGTGTCGACCGTAGCCGTCCCGTGCTTGATCAGTTGCGCCATTATGCGGCCTCCTTTTGTGCTGCCTTGGCCTTGCCGTGGGCGCGGCCTTCGTAAACGCGGTTCTTGAACGGGTCGATGCCGATGCGATCGAAAGTGTCGAGGAAACGCTCGTCGGGGTGACGGCTTTCGATGTAAACCTTGATGATCTTGTCGACAACGTCGGGCATTTCATCGGCCGCGAACGACGGGCCGATCACCTTGCCGAGTTTGGCGTCGTTGCCCTGACGGCCGCCCAGCGTGACCTGGTAGAACTCGGAATCGTTCTTGTCGACGCCGAGCACGCCGATGTGGCCGACGTGATGGTGGCCGCAGGCGTTCATGCAGCCGGAGATGTTGAGGTCGATTTCGCCGATGTCGAACAGGTAATCGAGATCGTCGAAGCGGGCCTGAATGGCGGTGGCGATGGGGATGGACTTGGCGTTGGCCAGATCGCAGAAATCGCCGCCCGGGCAGCAGATGATGCCGGTCAGCAGGCCGATGTTCGGCGTGGCGAGGCCGGCGGCTTTGGCCTTCTGCCAGACGTCGTAAAGGTCGGCCAGCTTGACGTCGGCCAGGATGATGTTTTGCTCGTGGCTGATGCGCAGTTCACCAAAACTGTACTGGTCGGCGAGGTCGGCAACGACGGCCATCTGCTCGGAAGTGATGTCGCCTGGCGCAACGCCGTGCTTCTTGAGCGACAGCGTGACGGCGGTGTAGCCCGGCACCTTGTGCGGGTGGGTGCTACGGTCAACCCAGTTTTTGAACGATTTTTCAAATGCCAGCTTTTCGCTCAGGCCGGCATCGTCGGCGCTCACTTTTTCGTAGGCCGGGGCGCTGAAGTGGGCGGCGACGCGGTCAAATTCGGCTTGCGTCAAGGTGGCCGGGCCGTTCTTGCCGTGCGCCCATTCTTCTTCGACCAGTTGGGCGAAGGCTTCGACGCCGAGCGCCTGGACGAGAATCTTGATGCGCGCCTTGTAGGCGTTGTCGCGGCGGCCTTGACGGTTATAGACGCGCAGGATCGCTTCGCAATAGGTCAGGATGTGTTGCCAGGGCAGGAATTCGCGGACGATCTGGCCGCGGATCGGCGTCCGGCCGAGGCCGCCACCGACGATGACGCGGAAGCCGACTTCGCCGTTTTGCTGCTGAAGTTGCAGGCCGATATCGTGGAACCACGTCACGGCGCGGTCCTCCTTCGTCCCGGAAATGGCGATCTTGAACTTGCGCGGCAGGAAGGCGAATTCCGGGTGGAAGGTCGTCCACTGGCGGAGGATTTCGGCCAGCGGGCGCGGGTCGATCACTTCATCGGCAGCAACGCCAGCGAACTGGTCGGTGGTGATGTTGCGCAGGCAGTTGCCCGAGGTCTGGATGGCGTGCATTTCGACTTCGGCCAGCTCGGCCAGAATCTCCGGCACGTCCTCGATCTTCGGCCAGTTCAGTTGCAGATTGTGGCGCGTTGTGAAGTGGCCGTAGCCGCGGTCATACTTGCTGGCAACGTGCCCGAGCGTGCGCAGCTGGGCCGAATTGAGCATGGCGTAAGGCACGGCAATGCGGAACATCGGCGCATGGCGCTGGATGTAGAGGCCGTTCTGCAGGCGCAGCGGGCGGAACTCGTCGTCGCTCAGTTCGCCGGCTTTCCAGCGGCGGACTTGATCGCGAAATTGGTCGACGCGCTCGTTGATGAGCTGGCGGTCGATGGCATCGTATTTGTACATGAAACGTCCTTGGGGAAAACGTCAGGCAAAAACCAGCTTGGTGCCGATGAGCACCAGCATGGCAGCCAGAAGGCGGCGCAGGATGTGCTCCGGCACCTTGGCGGAAACTTGTGTCCCAACCCAGATACCGGGCAGAGAGCCAAGCAGCAGCGCACCGAGCAGCGGCCAGTCAACTCCGCCGAGCATCCAGTGGCCGAGGCCGGCAACCAGCGTCAGCGGCACGGCGTGGGCAACATCCGATCCGACAATGCGGACCGGAGAAAGTTTGGGGTAGAGGAAAAACAGCGCAGCAACGCCAAGCGCGCCAGCGCCGACCGACGAAATGGTGACCAGCACGCCGAGAATGACGCCGACGGCGACCGTGATCTTGCCCAGGCAGCACTGGCGCAGCGGCGAATCTTCGTGCTTCGATGCGTAGTCGCGCAACTTGCGGCCGAACAGGATGGCAACGGCGGTCAGCATCAGGGCAAAACCGAGGCCGTGCGAAATGATCTGGCCGATGACATTGCTACCCTTCGGCAGCTGCGACAGGATATAGACCGTAATGGCGGCAGCCGGGATGCTGCCGAGCGCCAGCCGGCCGGTGACGGCCCAGTCGATATGGCCTTTCCTGCCGTGCGCCACGGTGCCGCCGGCCTTGGTCATCGCCGCATAAAGCAGATCGGTGCCGACGGCGGTGGCTGGTGGCACGCCGAACAGCAGCACGAGCAGCGGCGTCATCAGCGAGCCGCCGCCGACGCCGGTCAGCCCGACAATGGCGCCAACGGCAAAGCCGGAAAGGGTGTAGAGATAATCCATGGTGAGCATGTTAACCGCGGCCAATTGAATCAAAAAGAATATTGAGTTAGATTGTTATATCGATAAGTTATTAAGTCTGCCATGAAACTCCAACAACTGCGTTACATCGTCGAAATCCAGCGCCAGGGACTCAATGTCTCCGAGGCTGCGGAATCGCTCTACACCTCGCAGCCCGGCATCTCCAAGCAGGTCAAGCTGCTCGAGGACGAACTCGGCATCGCCATCTTCGAGCGCAGCGGCAAGCGTTTCACCGGCGTCACCGAGCCGGGCAAGGTGGTGCTGACCATCGCCGAACGCATCCTGCGCGAGGCGGAAAACCTCAAACGTGCGAGCAGCGAGTTCGCCACGGGAAATTCCGGCCGGCTGATCCTGGCCGCGACGCACACCCAGGCGCGCTATGCCTTGCCGGTGGTGGTCCGTGATTTCGTCGCGCAGCACCCCGACGTCAAGCTCGAAATGCACCAAGGCAGCCCGATCCAGATCGCCGAATGGGTGGTCGCCGGCGCCGCCGATATCGGGATTGCCACCGAATCTCTCGACCAGTATCCGCAACTGATCACCCTGCCAGTGCGCCAGTGGACGCATTGCGTGATCGCCCCGGAGGGCCACCCCATCCTCAAATCGCAGCCATTGTCACTGAACGAACTGGCGAAATGGCCGCTGATTACCTACGACACGGCGTTTACCGGCCGTTCGCGCATCAACCGCGCCTTCGAGCGCATCGGGGCGCAGCCGAATGTGGCGCTGACCGCCCTCGATGCCGACGTGATCAAGACCTACGTCAGCCTCGGCCTGGGGTTGGGCATCATTTCCGCGCTGGCTTTCGACGCCCAGCGCGATAGCGGCTTGGTGGCGATTGATGCCGCCCATTTGTTCGAATCGAACACGACGCGGCTCGCCCTGCGCCGCGGCACCTATCTGCGCCGCTACGACTACGACCTGATTTCGCTATTTGCCCCGCATCTGTCCAAACGGGTGGTCGAAATGGCCATGCAGGGCGGCGGCGACGAATATCAGTTGTAGGCTTTGGCCGGCTGCATGCGCGGCGCCGTGTCGCGCAGGATGAGCGAAGGCGCCGAAAATGGCGCCAACCGTTCAAGGAAATCGAGCAGTTCAAGCACCGGCGAATTGCGGAAAAAAGTGACGCTCGGCGTCTCGATCCACAGGCGGTCGGCGTAAGCGTGCAGTTCGTGCGGCTTGTCGCCGAAACCGTCGCCATCGAGGTCGAAACCCTCGTAGGTATCCCAGGTATTGCCCCACCAGGTGTCGTTCATCGGGTCGCCATCGCCGATGGCCGTGACTGGCCACAAATTGCTGCGGAAGGTGTTGTTGATGGCAATGTGGCCGCCCTTGGCGCCATAAAAATAGATGCCGGTGATGTTGTGGGCGATGACATTGTTGATGAAAACGATGCGGTTGATGGCGTCCATCGGCGAATCGGCCATGATGCCGTGGGCGCAGTGCACGATTTCGTTGTCGATGACCAGCGCCGCCGAGGTTTCCTTGAGCGCGATGCCGGCGCCGGAGGCGTCCATGGCGTGCAGGATTCGGTTGCCACGGATGATCAGGCCATCGGAGTTGAGGGCGATGATGCCGGTCGAGTTCTTGTCGAGAATGTTACGGTCAACCAGACTTCGGTGCGAAAAAAGGAAATTGAAGGCCCGCCTGCTGTCGCGGATGGTGTTGCCGGTGTAGCGGTTGTGCGGCGAATTGCTCACCGTGATGTCGCGGATCTGCGCGATGTCGTTGTTCTCGATGCGGTTGCCCGTGCTGTACCAGAGGCGCAGGCCGTCGCCACGGTCGGCCGAATCGACCGGGCGCGAGCGGATGCGGTTGTGGCGAATGATGCTGTCGGTCGTCCGGTGCAGCGAAATGCCGAACAACACGTCCTCGATCACATTGTTTTCGATGAGCAGTCCGCTGCCTTCGGTCACCATGATGGCGCCGTCGATGGCGTCATGCGAATCGCCGCTGGCGCGCAGGGTCAGGCCACGAATGGTCACTCGGTCGGCCTTGATGGTCAGCACCGTCCCCTTGCCACCACCATCGACGATGACCTTGCCGTTGCCTTCCAGTGTCAGCGGCTTGGTGATGCTGGCCGGGCCGCGGTAGATGCCGGGCGGCAGGCGCAGGATGGTGCCCGGCAGCGCCGTATCGATCCAGGCCTGCAGGGATTGGTCGGCGGCGTGGGCCGGCAGCAACAGGCTTAGGCAGAGGGCAGCGAAGAAAAGACGGTTGGCCATTGCAGCGGATTTAGCCACCGCCGACAAATTCCGGCCTCAACCTGCATCAAGTTTTCCGGCGAAATTCAGGCTGGCCGGCTTATTCCCAGTATTCGGTGACTTCGCTGGCCCAGGCCGTGGCGGCGAGCAGGGCGCGGTTGACCGTGGCCGGGTCGACGCCGGCTTCCTGCGCCGTAGTTTTCATGCGTGGCAGATCGAAATCCTCACACGCTTCGGCCACCGCCAGCAGTGGGGCATAAGGGCCGCTGCGTTCAAGCAGCGCGTTCCTGATGTCATCGGCGAGCAGCATGTCGTTGAGTGTTTCGGCCAGCGGCCGATGCAGCAATTCGCCGAGGCAGGAAAAAATTCCGGTCAGGAACAGCGGGTCATGCGCGACGCCCGGCATCGACTGTTCGCCGAGTACCTCCATCAATCGGCCACGGGTCAGTGCATTCTCGACCAGCAGCCAGTCGCCGAAATGCGGGTCACGCACCGAAAAAAGCAGCACCGAGAGCCAGCGGGTCAGGCGCTGGCGGCCGAGAATGACCAGTGCCTGCGCCAGCGAGTCGATACGATTGCTCAGGCCGAGGGCCGGGGAGTTCAGGTAGCGCAGGATGCGGAAACTGAGCAGCGGGTCCTGCTTCATCGCCGCTGCAATCTCGGCCGTCTCGGCATCGCCCTGGACCAGGCGCATGATGTTGAGCAGTAGCGCCTTGTGCGGATCGCCGCTGTTATCCGAACGAACGCCCGAATCCGAGCTGGCGAATTTTCCGTGGAAATTGTCGAAATGCCACTGCTGGCAGAAGCGCAGGTCGTCGAGCGTTTCGACATTGCAGGCCAGCAGCTTCTTGGGGCGTTCTCCCGCACTGGCCCGGACCGCAGCGGAAAAGTCGCGGGCGGTATCGGCTTCGTTGGCGCCGATATCGATGGCTGCATAGTCGGCCAGATGGATGACCTTGGCGAACGCCGGGTTCTTCGGCTGGCGGAATACGCCGATCTGGATGCCGCGCTCGTGCAGCCGGTCGATTGCCTCGCCTACGATGTCCGCTTCGGCATCGGCGGCCAACTGGAGGACAAGGACGATATTCGTCGTTTTCAGGCGGTCGACCGCAGCCAGATCGAGGCTGGCGGAACTGAGCGGAATGAAGGCGAGGCTGGTATTCCAGGCGTCGGTGCTGGTGTTCAGCGTATCGAGCAGAGTTTCGTCAAAGCTGCGCTGGCGGGCATCGTCAGCCTCGGCCAGCATTGTCGATTCCTGCAGCGTGAAAACGTGACCGGACAGGCGATTGTTGCGGTCAAAAACGGCTTCGCGGCGAAGAAACTGGGTCGCGGCGGCGGTCGTTTGCGCTACCGGGGTGGGCTGGGTCGCGTCGGCTGGCCCGGATTTTCCGCTGAACAGTTTTTTCAGGCTGTTGAACACACTCGTCTCCCACAAACAAAAATGCCCACCGCAGGGTGGGCATTTTCGCATGCTCGGCGAAGGTTTAGTCGACCTTGGCCTTGCCGCGTAGTTCCTTGACCAGGTTTTCAACCTGCTGCTGGCCGGCGCGCTGCTGCAGTTGCGGCTTGACCTGATCGAACGGAGGCGGGGTCATCGGACGCGAGTCGTCGAGCTGGATGACGTGGTAGCCGAAGTCGGACTTGACCGGTGCCTTGGTGTATTCGCCCTTCTTGAGCTTACCCAGCGCTTCGCCAAACGGCTTGACGTAGGCGTTCGGGGAGCTCCAGCCGAGTTCGCCGCCCTTGTCCTTGGAACCCGGATCCTTGGATACCTTGGCCAGCTCGGAGAATTTCTCGCCCTTCTCCAGCTTGGCGATGATCGCCTTGGCGTCGTCTTCCTTCTCGACCAGCACGTGACGGGCCTTGTATTCGGTGGCGCCGAGGTTGGTCTTGATCAGTTCGTACTCGGCCTTGAGCTGGGCTTCGCTGATCGGGTTGGCCTTGACGTAGTCGGTCAGGTAGGCGCGGATCAACACGGCTTGCTTGGCGAGTTCGATCTGGCCCTGGATGTTGGCCGACTTGTCGAGGCCTTTCTTCTTGGCTTCCTGGGCGAGGATTTCGCGACGCACAAGCTCTTCCTTGACGGCGTTTTTCAGTTCCGGCGAATCCGGAGCGCCCTGGGCCTTCTGTTCGGTGACGAAAGCGTCATAGACGCTTTGGGAAATCGGCTGGCCGTTGACGGTGGCAAAGGCCTTGCCCTTCTCGGCAGCAAAAGCCGGGGCAGAAACGATGGCGCCGGCGATAAGCAGAGCGGCCAGACGGGAGAGCTTGAGCATGTATCTATCCTTGGGTGAAGGGAATATCGAAAAATTATACTTCGCCGGGTACTTCGGCGCGAATGCTGAGCGCATGAATCCTGCCGCGCATCAAGTCACCAGCAGCATCATAAATCATGCGATGACGGGCCATGGTACTTTTACCGGCGAATGCCTGTGCAACAATTTGTAACTGGTAGTGTCCGCCGTCGCGCGCACCGGCATGGCCGGCGTGGCGGTGCGAATTGTCGATGATGGCGATGGAATCCGGTTGCAGCACGGCCAGTCTCTGGCGCAGCAACTCAACAGTCCCGGCACTCACGCCGGCAAAACCTTCTTGAACGGCTTGATGACAACCTTTTCATAGACGCCGGCGGCGATGTAGGGGTCGACATCGGCCCAGGTCCGGGCAGCTTCAAGCGAGGCGAACTCGGCGATGATGATGCTTCCCGAAAAGCCGGCCGGGCCAGGGTCCGGCGAGTCGATGGCCGGGCAGGGACCGGCCAGGATCAGGCGACCTTCGGCCTGCAAGGCCTGCAGGCGCTCGACGTGGGCGGGGCGGGCGGCCATGCGCTGGTCGAGCGTACCGGCTTTGTCTTCAGCGATGATGGCGTAGAGCATTACTTTTCTTCCTCAACATATTTTGAAAGCAGCATCCCCTGGCCGAGGACGAAGACGAGCATCAGGCCCATGCCGCCGAACAGTTTGAAATTGACCCAAGTATCGGTCGAGAAATTGAAGGCGACGATCAAATTGACGGCGCCCATGACCAGGAAAAAGGCGATCCACGACAGATTGACCTTGGCCCAGACCGGCTCTGGCAGCGTCAGCTGCTCGCCGAGCATGGCCTTGATGGCGTTTTTCTTGAGCACATAGGCGCTGAAAGCCATGCTGCCGGCGAATACCCAGTACAGGATGGTCGGCTTCCACTTGATGAATGCTTCGTTCTGGAAGGCCAGGGTCATGCCGCCGAAGACGACGACGAGAACGAGGCTGACCCAGAGCATCTTGTCGACTTTGCCGTGGCGGAAATGCACCCAGATGATCTGGGCGACGGTGGCCGCGATGACGACAACGGTGGCGAGCAGGATCGGCGCCAGCTTGACGTCGTCGGGGACGAAGCCGAGCAGCGAGCCCATCCAGCTGGCCGCGAGTTCAGGGCTCTTTTCCGCATATTTGAAAGTGGCGAAAAAGAGAATGACGGGGAAGAGGTCGAAGAGCAGTTTCATGGCGGGGCATTATATACTGCGGAAAACAACTATCCGGCAAGCAGGGGAGTTCATGCACAACGTCCTGATCATCGATGACAGCGACATCAACCTGACGCTGATCAAGGCGCTGGTTCTCAAACTGGGCGACTGCAGCCCGACCTTGTTCGATCATCCCCTGGCGGCGCTCGAGTGGTGCCGCAGCAACGTGCCGGATCTGGTCATTGTCGATTACATGATGCCGGACATGGACGGCCTCAAGTTCATCAGTGCTTTCCGTGCGCTGCATGGTCGCACCGAGATTCCGGTGCTGATGATTACCGCCAACGACCAGAAGGACATTCGTTACGATGCGCTCCTTGGCGGTGCCAACGATTTCCTGACCAAGCCGATCGACCGTGTCGAATTTTCAGCTCGCGTCCGCAACATGCTGGCGCTGCGAACCGGGCAGAAGTACCTTGCCGACCGCGCCGAGCATCTGAGTTCGCTGGTCGAGGAGCGTACTGCTGAAATCCGCGATCGCGAGAAGGAACTCATTTTCCGCATCTCGCGGGCGGCCGAATTCCGCGATCCGGAAACCGGTGCCCACATCCAGCGCATGGCGCATTATTCGCAGATCATCGCCCTCGGCCTTGATCTGAGCCTTGCCCAGCAGAAGCTCATCCTCGAAGCGGCGCCGATGCACGACGTCGGCAAGATTGGCATTCCCGACTACATCCTGCTCAAGCCCGGCAAGCTGACGCCAGAAGAGTTCGAGGTCATGAAGGGGCATTCGCGGCTGGGCCAGGAGCTGCTCAAGGACAGTCGTTCGGAAGTCATTCAGGCCGGGGCCGAGGTGGCGATCTCGCATCACGAGAAATACGATGGCACGGGCTACCCGTATGGCCTCAAAGGGCACCAGATTCCCCTGTTCGGCCGCATCGTGGCGGTGGCCGACGTATTCGACGCGCTGACTTCGGAGCGTCCCTACAAGCGGGCGTGGTCGCTGGACGATGCCTGCAAGTTTCTTGAAGACGGGCGCGGCAAGCATTTCGATCCGATGTGTGTCGAGGCTTTCCTGGCCGGTTGGGAGCATGTGCTCGATATCCGCCAGCGCTTCCGCGACGAAGAGATGCCGCAGATCTGAATTTGATTTCAGCCGATTTCCTGTTTCGGCAGGCGGCCTGCATGGAGAAGAATATGGCAGGGGCTTTCGTGTTGGACAAGGCGTCGATTCTCGACCGTCTGGGCGGTGACGAAGAAATTTTCACGATGATGGTCGACATGTTCGTGCAGGATGTCGACAACAATTGCGCGGCCTTGGCCACTGCCCTGGCGTCCGGCGATCCTGCCGTGCTGCGCCGCGAGGCCCACACGGTCAAAGGCTTGCTGGCAACGTTTTCCGATGAGACCGGAGCGGCCGAGGCCTGTGTTGTCGAACTGCGGGCGCGGGATGGGCTGATCGCCGATCAGGCCGAGGCAGTGGCCGGACTGCAGCAGCGCCTGCGGGAAATTGCGGCGGTTTTAAGCGCCGGGTAGTTTGAGGAAGGCGGCGGCGCCATGGGCTCCGCCTTGCGGCCCGTGCGGCACGACGCCGAGCAAGGGGGCCGGCAGCAAGGTTTGCAGCGTTGCCAAATTTTCTTCAAAGCGGGACATCATCGGGTCGATACGGTTGGCGACCCAGCCAGCCAGCTTCAGGCCGCGGGCGGTGATGGCTTCGGCCGTGAGCAGCGCGTGGTTGATGCAGCCGAGACGCATGCCGACGACGAGGATGACCGGCAAGCCGAGGTTGACGGCGAGGTCGGCGGTGCTCTGCTCGCCGCTTAACGGCACACAAAATCCACCGACGCCTTCGACGATGACCAGATCGGCCTGCTGCCGGGCCGCGTCGCAACTCGCCCTGATTGGCCCGAACTCGATGCTCACGCCGGCTTCTGCCGCGGCGATGTGCGGGGCGACGGCGGGCTTGAAGCAATAGGGGTTGATGATCTGGCGCGGCAGTTCGACGTTGCTGGCGGCACGGATCGCTTCGACATCGTCATTGAGCCCGGCGCCATCGGTGCCGGCGGCGATGGGCTTGAGTCCTACGGCTTTGAGGCCGTCCAGCCCGGCCCGGTGGAGCAGGGCGCAGGTGATGAAGGTCTTGCCGATTTCGGTGTCGGTGCCGGTCAGGAAATAGGCGGGGCTCATTTTCGGGCGCTCATTTGCTGGCGTAAAGATAGATCACGTCGTAGGTCAGCGGCAGGCCGGCCGGGGTGCGCAGCTGCTCGTAGGCGGCTTCGGCGCGCTGGAAGGTGGCGCGGCTCATCAGACTGGTCCGCCGGCCGTTGCCGAGCTGGTTGGCGCCGATGGCCTTGACGGCGCGAAGCAGGGTTTTGAAGTCCGGGTAGTGCGCGATTTTTGTGCTTTTTTTCGGGTTGACCGTAGCAAAGCCGAGATTGACGGCGATTTTGCGGATTTCCTCGGGGCTGTGAAAACTCAACGTGTGGCGGTAGTGGTCGACGTCGGCGAAGGCGTGGCGCAGCTCGTGGAAGGTGGCCGGGCCGAGGCTGGCGAGGGCGACCAGGCCATTCGGGCGCAGCGTGCGGTGGGCTTCACGCAGTGCGGTGGCCAGATCGCACCACTGGACGGCGAGGCTGGACCAGTAAAGATCGAGGCTGGCATCTGACAGCGGCAGGTGTTCGAGATCGCCGGCGATGCGGCAGCATGGCGCAGCGACCCGGTCGAGCATGGCCGGCGAGAGGTCGAGGGCGACGGCATGGGCATCGGGAAAACGGGCGAGCAGGTCGACCTGGGCAAAACCGGTGCCGCAGCCGGCATCGAGCAGGCGGGCCGGGGCGATGGCCGGCAGGCCTTCGGCGAGCTGGGTGCAGATGCGGCGCTGGATGTCGGCGGCGCTGTCGTAGGTCGGGGCGGCGCGCTCGAAGGATTCGCGGATGCGCGCCTTGGAGGGCCTAGTCATTCAGGAATTGGTGCACGGTGGCGACGAAATCGTCAGGCCTGGACATGAAGGGAGCGTGGGCGCAGTCGTCGAAGACGGCTAGCTTGGCGCCGGGAATCAGGGCGGCGAGGGCTTCGGCGGCGCCCAGCGGCATGAGCGGATCGGCGGCGCCGTGGATGAGCAGGGTTGGCGCCTTGACCTGCGGCGCGAGGTCGCGCAGGTCGATGTCGCGCAGCCAGTTCAGCCCGGTCGCCAGGACTTCGCCGGACGGGCGCGGGTCGGCGAGTTTGAGGAGTTCGAGCGTGACCGCCTTGGCGCGGGCGTCGCCACGGTTGAAGCCGCCAACGAAGCGCGGCAGCATGGCTTCGACATCGGCCGCGACGCCAGCCGCGAACTCGGCCAGGGTGGCCGGCGGCATGGCGTGCGGCCAGCCATCGCGCTGGACGAAGGAAGTCGTGCCGGCGACGAGCACGAGCTTGCCGACCTTGGCCGGATGACGGGCGGCGACGGCCAGCGCGAGTTGCGCGCCGAGCGACCAGCCGGCCAGCGTCGTGCCGGCTTGCAGGCGGGCGGCGATGTCGTCGGCGGCGGCATCAAAATCGCTGATCAGCGGCGCGTTGCCGTAGCCGGGCAAATCGAAAATCTGCCCATTTATCCGGTTGACCGTAGCATTGAGCGGGCCGCGGCCGACGCACCAGCCGGGCAGGAAAATGAGGGGAGCGGTCATGCCAGTTCCTTGAGGGCGGTGACGAGTTGGTTGATATCGGCTTCGGTGTGAGCGGCGGAGACCGAAATGCGCAGGCGCGCCGTGCCTTTCGGCACTGTCGGCGGGCGAATGGCTGGCACCCACAGGCCGCGCTCCCACAAGGCTTTTGCGAGGGCGACGGCGGCGTCGTTTTCGCCGACGATGAGCGGCTGGATGGCGGTCAGCGACGGCAGCAATTTGAGCGGCAGGCCGGCCAGCCCGTCGCGCAACTGGCTGATGCGGGCCATTAGGTTGGCGCGCAAGGCGTCGCCGTTTTCGATCAATTGCAGGCTCTTGCTCAGCGCGCAGGCGATAGCCGGCGGCTGGGCCGTCGTGAAAATGTAGCTGCGGCCTTTTTGCAGCAGGTATTCGATGGCGGTTTCTGAACCTGCCACGAAGGCGCCGCCGACACCGGCCGCCTTGCCCAACGTGCCCATAAGCAAAATGCGCGGCGAGGCGGGCAGGTTGAAATGGGCGAGGCTGCCCTTGCCTTCGCGACCGAGAACGCCAAAGCCGTGCGCGTCGTCGATTACCAGCCAGGCGTCGTAGCGCTCGGCCAGCGCGAAGATGAGCGGCAGCGGGGCGAGGTCGCCGTCCATGCTGAACACGGCGTCAGTGACGATGACCTTGGTGGCTGCTGTGCTAGCTGCCAGCAACTTTTCGAGCGCCGCGACATCGTTGTGCGCGTAGCGGTGGACCTCGGCGCCGTTGGCCTTGGCCTGCTGCATGGCATCGATCAGCGAGGCGTGGTTGAGCTTGTCGGCGAAAACCGCGTCGCCGCGCCCGGCCAGGGTCGGCGTCACGGCGAGGTTGGCCAGGTAGCCGGTGGAGAAGGTCAGGGCGCGCGGAAAGCCGGTGAAGGCGGCGATTTCCTTTTCCAGCGCTTCGTGCGGCGCGAGGTGGCCGCTGACCAGATGCGAGGCACCGCTGCCGGCGCCCCATTGCAGCGCGCCATCGGCCAGCGCCCGGGCAATCTCGGTATTGCCGGCCAGCCCGAGGTAATCGTTGGCGGCGAAATTCAGCACATTTTTGCCGTTCACCGTGGCAATGCGCCCGCAGGAGCTTTCCAGGACGCGGCGACGACGGGTCAGGCCGGCTGTTTCGATGTCAGCGAGTTCGGCGTTCAGGTGGTCTTCAAGTGGGGAGGTGGTCATGGGGCGTTATTTTCCTGGAGCCAGGCGGGAATGTCGCGTCTGGCGTTGAGAACCCGCCAGACGTCAATATGCGTTTCGTGCTCGACGTAGAAAACGAGGTGGGGATAGCGTTTAAGCGGCCAGAAACGCAGGCCGGGTAAATTCAGTTCGTGGGCGTAATGAGACGATCCCGTGGCCGGGTGGCGGGAAATGTGCGCGTAAGCCTGTTCCAGCGTATCGATGAAACCGAGGGCCGCATTCTCCGATCCCTCGTTCAGGTAATAGGCCAGTGTTTCGTCAATGTCCCGATTGGCTTGCTCGCGCGGGATGACCGGCTTCGTCTTCACCGCCCGGCTTGCTGAGCAACGCGCGCCCGCAAAGCCGCAAAATAGGCCGCGTCGGCCGGTGCTGCCGGGGCCGAAGCCGCGCCAGCCAGCAACAGGCCGCGCAACTGCAGGCGATCCTGATCCTTGCGAATCAGCTCGCGCACATACTCGCTGCTTGTGCCATAACCGCGCTGACTGACCTGATCGTCCACGAAGGACTTCAGCGCATCGGGCAGGGAAATGTTCATCGTGCTCATGGGTTTATCGTAGAGGGCTTGGCAAAAATTGGCAAGGATGGCGGTGAGGGTTACGGGGAATGCAACACCACCGGTTTGTCGGCAATATCGGTTTCGTGCCCTGAGCTGTCATTGATGCCCAGCATTATTAGCAGTAATGTGGCGGCGCCAGCTGCGGCTGAAAATCTTGCAACATGTATCGCCTTTAACGCGTATGTCAGCTGGCGTGGCAACCCTTTGTAGCGCTCGACTTTCTCACGATGTAGAACAGAAAACACTTGTTTCCAGCTTCTTGAGTGGGCGTACAGGTATGTGCCCACCCCAACACTGAGAACGAGATAGGCAATAGCTGCATATTTTGTAAAAGAGATAGCGCTGATCCAAAGCACGGAAAGGGTTTCCTGAAACGCCTGCCTTCATTAAACCATATCGCATATCGACTGGCCGCTGTTGGCCAGATTGAGACAAACCCATCTGGCGCTGGTCGATTATTCGATTAGCGCGTCGTTCAATGCACCGCTGATCGCAGTTCCAAGATGCTCGATTTCCTCGTCGCTGACGATGTACGGTGGCATCAGGTAGACCGTGTTGCCGATGGGGCGGATCAGCGCTTCGCGTTCCAGCGCGGCACGGTAGAACTTGCGGGAGAAGTGCGGGTCGGCTGTTTCGACGTCGAAGGCGGCGATCATGCCGCGCTGGCGCAGGTTTTTGACTTGCGGGTGGTCGGTCTGCGGGGCGAGGGCGGATTCCATTTTTTGCGCTTTTTTCCGGTTGACCGTGAGAACGTCGTCGGACAGGAAAATATCGAGCGTGGCGAGCGCGGCGCGGCAGGCCAGCGGGTTGCCGGTGTAGGAATGGGAGTGGAGGAAGGCGCGGGTCACTGAATCGTCGAGGAAGGCGTTGTAGATGGTGTCGCTGGACAGGACGATGGAGAGCGGCAGGTAGCCGCCGGAGATGCCTTTTGACAGGCACATCAGGTCGGGCCGGATTTCAGCCTGTTCGTGGGCGAAGAAGGTGCCGGTGCGGCCGCAGCCGACGGCGATTTCGTCGCAGATCAGGTGTACTTCGTAGCGATCGCACAGTTGGCGGGCGAGGCGCAGGTATTCGGGGTCGTACATCGCCATGCCGGCAGCGCCCTGGACGAGCGGTTCGACGATCAGGGCGGCGATGTTTTCGCCATGCTTCTCGAGGTGGGTTTCCAATGCGGCGGCGGCGCGGCGGGCGACGTCGGCCGGTGATTCGCCGGCTTCGGCCTGGCGGAAGTCGGGCGATGGGATGACGGTGGCGGCGCGGACGAGCGGCGCGTAGGCATCCTTGAAAATGGCGACATCGGTGACGGCCAGGGCGCCGACCGTTTCGCCGTGGTAACTGCCTTGCAGGCAGAGGAATTCAGCCTTCTCCGGCCGACCGATATTGCGCCAGTAGTGAAAGCTCATCTTGAGCGCGATTTCGGTGGCCGAGGCGCCGTCCGAGGCGTAGAAGGCGTGGCCGAGGGCGCCGCCGGTCAACGCCGATAAACGCTCGGAAAGCTCGACCACCGGCTGGTGCGTGAAGCCGGCCAGCATGACGTGTTCGAGCGTTTCGAGCTGGTCGCGCAGCGCCGCATTGATGCGCGGGTTGGCGTGGCCGAACAGGTTGGTCCACCACGAACTGATGCCGTCGAGGTAGCGCTTGTCGTCGAAGTCGTAAAGCCAGGCGCCCTGACCACGGGCGATGGGCACCAGCGGCAGGTGGCCGGGCGTGCCGGTCTGCGCGTGGTGCTGCATCTGCGTGCACGGGTGCCAGACGGCCGACTGGCTACGGGCCAGCCAGTCGGCGTTCGACGGCTTGGCCATCAATGCAGGACTTGTGACGTCGCCGCCGGTTGTTCCGGCATTTCGGCGTGCACCAGTTCGGCTTCGCGGTTGGGGAAGAGCGGGGCGCCGCAGTCGTCGCAGAATTCCATCGGGAAGTGATGGTCGAGGAAGAGCACGTCCTTGACGCCGGCTTCACGCAGCACGGCTTCAATTTCGCCGGCCGCATCGGTTGCTTCGTCTTCGGCGCCGAGCAGCGGCCAGACGATGCCGTGATAGACCTCGTCACCGGTCGTCGGGCCGAGGCCGACGCGGTATTCCTCCATGCGGCGGTCGTAGCAGGGACCGACGACGGCGCGGATGTCGGCCGGCATGAGGGCGAGCATGCTTTGCAGGAAGGCGACGGAGGCCTTGAGCGAATACGGCCGCGACAGGCGGTCGGCGTTGCGGCAGGAGGCGTGATAGGAGTCCGGCAGCAGTGGTTGCCAGGCGCAGCCGGTGAGCAGCGGTTCAATATTCGGGCTGCCCTGCTTGATCCATTCCTTGAGCGCCGTTTCCTTGTTGCCGTCCTTTTCGTTCCAGCGGAACAGCGGCTTGCCGCGCGGCACGGCGACGGTACCGACGATGTAGCGGACGTCGGAGAGGAAACGGTTGGTTTCGGCCATGCTGGCGCTGTCGACGGTCAGATGGTTGCCGGCCAGCGCAGCTTCGCCAAGTTGTTTGGTCAGTTGCCAGGTTTCGCAGAAGCTGCGCGGCAACTGGTCCGGGCTGAACAGGAAGTCGGCCAGCGCAATACGCGCGTCGCCGCCAAAGACATGGGCGCCGAGATGCACGTGCAGGGCCTGCAGCGTGCTCTTGGGGAGCGGGCTGGCGGGGATGGAAAAGCGTGACCAGGCAAGGACGGGCGCGGCGAAGAGCTGGATGTCGTATGCCTGACCCTGGACTTCGACGCGGTTGGTTTCGGCCCGCGACTCGATCATGTCGGCCAGTTCGTCGTGGGCGCGCGGGTTGGCCTCGAACAGGCGGTCGAGCGCGGTGTTGATGTCATCCTCGTCACCGTTTTTGAGCAGGCTGTCGACGACTTCGGCGAGTTGCGCTTCCCAGTAGGCGTCTTCCAGCTTGCCGCCGGATTCGGAAAGGCCAGTGGCCAGACGTTGCAGTTCGGCCGCGTCGCGGGAAAGACGGTCGCGAGAGCCAAAGCGGGTGCGTTTCATCGGGTGTCCAGAAAATTCAAAGTTGGGATTTTAACAGGGGGGCGGGGTAGCGTCGCAGGATCGATGGTCGGGATTTCATCCTAGAAACCGCAGTTGACCGCTTTCCCATCCTTTGAGAGCCGCATGAAATCTGACGTTTGTGCCTTTGCTGTGATTCATCCATTGGGTGACAGCGCTACGTGGCCGCTGGCACATTTGGTCGGGCGTCCGGCTTTGTCGCTCCTTCTTGCAGGCATGAGCCTGCCGCGGCGTCGCTTCGCGCCGGCCATCCCGCCCAAACGCACCAACAGCCACGTCCAACTGAGGTTTCTAGGATCATCGTGAGCGAATCGGGACAATCCTTGCGCGCCACGAAGCGGCGTCGAAAGGGCCGGGCGGGCAGACTGATGGCTCCCGTCACTGCAAGGAGCCTTTTCATGAAAACCTTATTTCGCGTCACGCTGGTTACCGCCCTGTTGGCCTGCGGCCTGGCCCGTGCCGATGATTTTCGCCTGGTCGTCGAGGCCGGACCGGATGGTCGGCTGGCGCCGGCGCATTACGCCAATGTCTTCGGCTGCAACGGCGGCAACGTCTCGCCGGCCTTGAATTGGTCGGGTGCGCCGGCCGGGACGCGCAGTTTTGTCGTGACCATGTACGACCCGGATGCACCGACCGGGTCTGGCTGGTGGCATTGGGTGGTCGCCAACCTGCCGGCCGCTGCCGATCATCTGGATCCGGCGGCCGGCAATCCCGGCGGCGCACTGCCGGCCGGCGCCCGCGCCATCGCCGGCGACAACGGGGAGTCTGCTTATCTCGGCAGTTGCCCGCCGGTCGGCCAGACGCACCGCTACGTCTTCACCGTGCATGCGCTCAAGGTCGACAAGCTTGATCTGCCGGCCAATGCGACGCCGGCACTGGTTGGCTTCATGGCCTGGGCCAACGGCCTCGGCAAGGCAAGCGTGACCCTGCTCGGTTCGCGTTAACATGGGCGAAAAGGCCGGCATGCCGCCGGCCTTCCCGGAGAAAAAAGCATGCAGCCAACCATAGTCCAGCGCGCCGGTATTGCCGTCTCGGGCAGCATCGTCCAGCGCCAGCCTTTGCAGTTCCGGCGGCTGTGGATCGACCTGCCGACGCTGGTCCTGGTCGAATCCGGCTACAAGATTCTGCACGGCGAGGCCGGCACCTTCCGCGTCGAGGCCGGTCAGGCGGTGGCGTTGGCCGGTGGCCAGTCGTTTGACATCACCAATTATCTCGGCGAGGCGCCGAGCTATCGCGCCCGCTGGCTGGCCTGGGAGCGCGGCCTGCTCGAACGGTGGCGGGCGCCGACGGCCGGCGAACGGCCGCAGTCGGTGGTGACGCTGGGCAAGGTGGCGCCGGCCTTTGCCGATGCTTTCACGGCATTGACGCAATCATTCGACGATGCGGCGCTGCCGGATGCGGTGGTCGCTCATCGGGCGCTGGAAATGCTGGTCTGGCTGGAGGGTGCTGGTCGCCTGTTGCTCGACGACGCGAGCCTGGCGCCGCGCGTGCGTCGTCTGCTCGCTGGTGATCCGGCGCATGACTGGCGTTCGCCCGAAGTGGCTGGCCATTTCGCCATGAGCGAGGCCAGCCTGCGCCGCCATCTGGCTGCCGAGGACAGTTCGTTGTCCGAAATCCTGCTCGACGTGCGCATGTCGACGGCGCTCACTCTGCTGCAGTCGACCGCGCAGCCGGTGACGCGCATCGCCGGCGAGGTCGGCTACCAGTCGCCGTCGCAGTTCGCCGTACGCTTTCGCCGCCGTTTCGGCTGTTCGCCCAGCGACATCCGCCGCGACAGTCCGCGTGGCCGGGTCGCCCTCGCGTAAAATCGAGGCATTGCCAACCCGCGCCAACGACCATGCTGATTTTCCTGTCCCCCGCCAAATCGCTTGATTACAAGACCCCGCCGCACGTCGCCACGCACACGCAGCCGGCTTACCTGAAGCACTCGGAAGCCTTGATCAAAAAGCTGCGCAAATTGTCGCCGGCCGATATCGCCAATTTGATGGACCTCTCCGATCCGCTGGCGTTGCTCAATTTCAACCGCTACGCCGACTGGTCGCTGCCCTTCACGCCGGAAAACGCCAAGCAGGCAGTGCTCGCCTTCGACGGCGATGTTTACGATGGCCTGGCGGCGAAAACGCTGGGCGCCGAGGATCTCGACTTCGCCCAGCAGCGCGTGCGCATCCTGTCCGGACTCTACGGCATCCTCAAGCCGCTCGACCTCATGCAGCCCTACCGGCTGGAAATGGGCACCAAGTTCGCCAACAAGGCCGGCAAGGATCTCTACGCCTACTGGGGCGAGCGTCTGCTCGAGGCGATCAATGCCGAGTTGGCCGACATGCCGCGACCGGTCGCGGTCAACCTCGCTTCCGAGGAGTATTTCAAGGCCGCCGTCGGCCGCAAGATCAACGGCACGGTGATCCAGCCGGTGTTCGAGGACTGGAAGAACGGTAAGTACAAGATCATCAGCTTCTACGCCAAGCGTGCGCGCGGCTTGATGACGCGCTACGCCGTGTTGAACCGGCTGAGCGAGCCGGAAGGGCTCAAGGATTTTGATAGCGACGGCTACGCTTTCGCGCCCGAAGCATCCGACGACAAGAGCTGGGTGTTCCGCCGGCGTCAATGACATGAACTATCGGGCCAGCGTCGGTTCGCAAGGTTATCGCTTCGCCGATCTGCGCGAGGTAATGGCCAAGGCCAGCCCGGCCCGTTCCGGCGACGCGCTGGCCGGCATTGCCGCGCAGAGTGCGGCCGAGCGGATGGCAGCCCGGCTGGTGCTGGCCGATCTGCCCTTGCGCTGCTTTCTCGACGCGGCGCTGATCCCCTACGAAATCGACGAAGTCACCCGGCTGATCGTCGATAGTCACGACGCCGCGGCCTTCGCGCCGGTCGCGTCGCTGACGGTGGGCGAATTCCGCGAATGGCTGCTCGACGAGACGACGGGGGAAGCCGAACTGGCCGCGCTGGCGCCCGGCATCACGCCGGAGATGGCTGCTGCCGTCAGCAAGCTGATGCGCAATCAGGATCTCATCGCGGTGGCCCGCAAGTGCCGGGTCGTCACCGCCTTCCGCGACACCATCGGCCTGCCCGGCCGGCTAGCTGTGCGCCTGCAGCCGAATCATCCGACCGACGACGCCAGCGGCATTGCCGCTTCGATGCTCGACGGCCTGATGTACGGCGTCGGCGACGCGGTGATCGGCATCAACCCGGCTTCGGACAGCCTGCCGGCGCTGGCCAGCTTGTGGCGCATGCTCGACGAACTGATCGGCCGTTTCCAGATTCCGACGCAATCCTGCGTGCTGACCCATGTCAGCAGCCAGATCCGCGCCATCGAGGCGGGACTGCCGGTCGATCTGGTCTTCCAGTCCATCGCCGGCACCGAGGCGGCCAATGCCGGCTTCGGCATCAATCTGGCCCTGCTACAGGAGGCGCGCGAGGCGGCCTTGTCGCTCAAGCGCGGAACGGTCGGCGACAACGTCATGTATTTCGAAACCGGGCAGGGCAGCGCCCTGTCGGCCAACGCCCACCACGGCGTCGACCAGCAGACCTGCGAGGCCCGCGCTTACGCCGTGGCCCGGCATTTCAAGCCGTTGCTGGTCAATACCGTGGTCGGTTTCATCGGCCCTGAATACCTCTACGACGGCAAGCAGATCATCCGCGCCGGGCTGGAAGACCATTTCTGCGGCAAGCTGCTCGGGCTGCCGATGGGCTGCGACATCTGCTACACCAACCACGCCGAGGCCGATCAGGACGACATCGACAACCTGCTCGTGCTGCTCGGTACGGCCGGGGTCAATTTCATCATGGGCGTGCCGGGGGCCGACGACATCATGCTCAATTACCAGAGCACCTCCTTCCACGACCAGCTGTTCGTCCGTCAGGCGCTCGGTTTGCAGCGGGCGCCGGAATTCGAAGCCTGGCTGGCGAGCATGGGTTTGACCGACGGGGCCGGGCGCCTGCTGCCAGCCAGTCCCGATCATCGACTGCTGGCCGACCTGCGGCGGCGCCTGCCATGAGCCGTCCGGACCCCTGGCAAGCGCTGGCGACGCTGACCGCTGCCCGCATCGCCCTGGGCCGTGCCGGCAACAGCCTGCCGACCGCCGCCGTGCTCAGTTTCGATGTCGCCCATGCCCTGGCCCGCGACGCCGTGCATCAGGCGCTTGATGTCGACGGGCTGGTTACCCGCTGGCGCCAGATGGGCGGGGCAGAACCGCTCGTTGTCCATAGCCGGGCCATCAACCGCCACACCTATCTGCAACGCCCCGACCTCGGCCGCAGTCTCGACGAGGCCAGCGCCGCGATGCTTCTCGCCCAGTGCCTCCCCGAGGTGCCCGATGTGGCCATCGTGATCGCCGACGGGCTCTCGGCAACCGCCGTACATGAGAACGCCTTGCCGCTGCTGGGCGCCCTGCTGCCCCTGCTCGACGGCTTGCGTATCGCGCCGCCGGTCATCGCCCGCCAGGGCCGGGTGGCGCTCGGTGACGAAGTTGGCGCTGTGCTGCGGGCTCGGCTGGTCCTCGTCATCCTGGGCGAGCGACCGGGCCTTTCATCGCCGGATAGCCTCGGCGCCTACCTGACTTTCGCGCCGAAGATCGGCCGGCTCGATGCCGAGCGCAATTGCCTTTCCAACATCCGCCCGGCCGGGCTGACACCGGCCGCCGCTTCAGTCAAGCTGGCCTGGCTGATTCGTGCCGCCCTGGCTCGGCAATTGACCGGCATCGGTTTGAAGGATGACAGCGAAACCCAGGCGCTGCCTGCGGAGCCGGTGTTTTCGCCATGCCTGAAAGCCGAGCGCTGAGGCAGGAAGCAGGCGAGGTGGCCGGCGCGCCAGCCATTTCAATTTTGGCCGTTTTTTCCGGTTGACCGTGGCAAACATGGCCAAGCGCCGGAATCATGGCCTGCGTCGCTTATTGCCCCAGTTTCTGCAGCAAGCTCGCAATTCGGGCTGTTTCGGCGAACAAGGGCTCGAGCATGGACGGCAGCCGGTCGCTTGTCGGCTCCTTCAGTTCGGCCTCGACCGTCGCGGCGAGATTGCCCAGGTGTTCCATGCCCAGATTGCGGGCGATGCCTTTGAGCGTATGGGCCAGACGTAGCGCGTCGACCTGCTGGTTTTTGCCAAGGGCGGTGCGCAGGTTCGTTTCGAAGCGGATGCCATGGCTGTCGCGGAATTTGATCAGCATGCTCCGATAAAAATTGACCTTGTTGCCCATCAGTTTTAGGCCGTTTTCGATGTCGATGCCCGGCAGGTCGAGCATCCAGGCGGGTTCCAGCGTCGGTTCCGCCCTCGGCGTGACGGGGATGGCGGCATTCATCCCGGGCTGGAGCAAATCGCTGATCAGGTGCAGCAGCTTGTCGAGATCGACCGGCTTGGTAACGCGGGCGCTCATGCCGGCCTCCATGCACTGCAGGCGGTCGTGTTCGAGGGCGCCGGCGGTCAGGGCGATGATCGGCAGGTCGGCGTATTCCGGCTCGGCGCGCAACAGGCGGGTGGCGGTGAAGCCGTCCATGATCGGCATCTGGCAATCCATCAGGACGAGGTCCGGGCGTTTCTGGCGAATGGCAGCGATGGCCTGCTTGCCGTCGCAGGCCAGGCGGATCTTGAGGCCGGCCATGCCGAGCAGTTCCTGCATGAGATCGCGGTTGAGGTCTACGTCGTCGACGACGAGGATGTCGGCGCCGCGCAGGTGGGGGACGCTGGCAATGTCGGGCAGGCCGTTCGCCGGGGGCAACACCGGGAGCGCCGGCAAGTGCAGCGGCACGGCCAGCGCTGAATAAAGGCTCCGGAGGCTGGCTGGCTTGTGCAGCACGGCGTCGGCCACGTGGTTTTCCATGAAGGGCAGCGTGGCGCTGTTGTGCGGTGCCAGGAGGATCAGGGCCGGCGCCTGCGGGCCGATGGTCTGGCGGATGGCCGTGATGGTTTCGACGCCGCTCATGCCGGAAGGCAGCTGCCAATCGATCAGCACTGCCAGGTAATCGGCTGATGGTTCGCTCAATTGGCTCAGCGCGGCTTGACCGCTGGCGCAGGTTTCTGCCTGCAAGCCCAGTTGCAGTACCTGTTTGCCCAGCGTTTCGGCCAGCAGCGGGTTGTCGTCGACGATCAGCACTGTGCGCCCGGCGTGGGCGGCCAGGCGCGTGGCGAGTTCGGCCGCCGGCTGCGGGGCGTTCGGCACGCTCTGAAGGCTGGCTGTGAAGTGGAAGGTGCTGCCGCGCCCGGGTTCGCTGTCCAGCCAGATGCGGCCGTTCATCAGTTCGACGAGGCGGCGGGATATGACCAGGCCGAGGCCGGAACCGCCGTAGCGCCGGGTTGTCGAGGTATCGGCCTGACTGAAGGCGGAAAACAGGATGTCCTGCTCGGCCGGCGAAATGCCGATGCCTTCGTCGCCGACCGAAAAACGGAGCCGGGACAGCGCATCGTCGCCGGACTCAAGCCGGCATTCGAGGCGCAGGGTGCCTTTTTCCGAAAACTTGATGGCGTTGCCGAGCAGGTTGATGATGACCTGCTTGAGTCGCAGCGGATCGCCGACGAAACTGCCGGGCACCTCGGGCCCGATATCGACGCAGAGTTCCAGCCCCTTTTCTTCGATGCGCTCGATGAGCAGGTCGGTGATTTCGTCGATCAGGGCGGGCAGTTCGAAAGGCACCTGCTCGATGTCCAGCTTGCCGGCCTCGATGCGCGAAAAGTCGAGGATGTCGTTGATGATGCCGAGCAGGTGGTGGGCGGCCAGGCGAATCTTGGCCAGATACTGTCCCTGCTGGACGTTGAGCGGCGTGCGCAGGCACAGGTCGGAAAGACCGAGGATGGCGGTGAGCGGTGTCCGCACCTCGTGCGACATGTTTGACAGGAAATTGCTCTTGGCCTGGCTGGCCTGCTCGGCTTGTTCCTTGGCCGTACGCAGATCGTGCGTTTGCTCATTGACCATCGCCGTCAGATTGTCGCGGTGATCGCGCAGGTCTTGGGCTGTTTCGTGGAGCAGGCGCTCGTTGTCGCGCAGGGCCTTTTCGCGGTCCTTGAGCACGGCGATATTGCTTGCGACGACGACGGCGCCCTCCAGTTTGCCGGCCTGGCTGTGGATCAGGCTGGCGTGGACGAGATAGGGCAGCGTCTCGTTTTTGTCATCGGCCGGCGTCTCGGCTCGGCGGAAATTGAGTTCGGCTTCAAAGCGCCCGCCGGCGGCGCGAATGGCGTTGAGCAGCAGCGGCGTGCCGCGATTGGCCGGCAGCATCCGGCGCAACTGCTGGCGGCCGGGTTCGGGCAGGCAGTCTTCGAAATAGTGGCCGACCAGGGCGTCCGACGCGTAGCCCAGTTCCTTGGTGAGCAGGCTGTTGGCGCGGATGACCCGGCCGTCCGGGCCGAGCATGACGAAAATTTCGGCCATGGTGCCGATGGCCCGCTCCAGCGCGCCGTGCAGCTGGGCCAGTTCCTGCGAGCGAAGCTGCAGTTCGTCCTGCTGTCTTTCCTGTTCGGCGATGAGCAGTTCGAGCGCTTCGGTGCTTTTGATCAGCTCGCTTTCCAGCGCCAGATTGGCCTGGCGCAAACTGTCCAGTTCGTCTGCCAATTCGCAGTTCTGGCCAAATGCCGCGGGTGCCTGGCAAAGGCGAATGACATCGGTGGCTTCGGCGACGGCCGCGGCAACTTCCAGCGACAGGCCGGGCGAAAAGGTTTTAACCGGGCCGATCTCGACGGCAATGACCTCAATCACCGGTGGCTTCGCAATCATCTCGCGGACAGCCGCCAGCAAGTAGCCGACGCCAGCGCCATGGCCGCCGCTGCCAGCGTTTTCGACTGGTACGTTGCGGGCATTCAGGAGGCGCAGCTTGCCGGGATTGGCTCCGGCCATGGCGTCTACGATGACTACGTGGCCGCAGTCTTCAAACAGGTGCAGGGCATCCAGCCCGCGCGTGCCGCAATCGATGACCCTGACCTCCGGTGGCAGCTTGACCCGCTTGAGCGCCAGGCTGACGGCCGGGCCGAAGCCGTCGTCGCCATGCAGCGGGTTGCCGAAGCAGAGGATGCGCATGCTTTCAGACATTGAAATGCGTTTTTTTGTGGCTGCCGATGAAATGCACGGTGCACACCAGGCACGGGTCGTGGGAGCGGACGATGTGGCCGATCTCCACCGGATTTTCCGGGTCTGCTACCGGCAGGCCGATGATGCTCTGTTCCCAGTGGCCGTGGCAGCCGGCGCTGTCGCGCGGCGAGGCGTTCCAGGCGGTCGGCGTGACGATCTGGTATTTGTCGATGAGCCCATCCTTGATGCGCAGCCAGTGGCCGAGCCCACCGCGCGCCGCCTCGACCAGGCCATAACTTTCGCCATCCGGCCAGACATCGATTTTCGGGTCGATGAAATGCGGCTCGTCCAATTTCATTTTTAGCTGTTTTTTCGTGTTGACCGTAGCATTGAGCAGCCAGCCAGCCCTGCGCAGGCGGGCGAACTGGCGCAGCCAGGTGTTGTCACCCTCGCTGGCCAGCAGGTCGGTGATGAGCGGCTCTCCGGCGATGCGCAGCTCGGCCAGCGGCCCGGTCTGCACCACCTTGTCGCCATAGCGCGGCGCCTTGGCCCAGGTGTAGCGGTCGCTGCCCGGCTGATGATCGGGGATGGTTTCGCCGGCCCACGGGTGGCGCCCGCCGGGGTAATCGAGGAACCAGCTGTGGCGGACGTGTTCGTTGATCTGCAGGTGGTCGAGCGGCTCGACCTGCTGCGTGTCGGCGTTGAAAAAACCGGCCGGCAATTCGCTGCCGGCGCCGTCGGGCCGATGATTGACGCCGTAGCTTAGCAGGTGGCCAGTGCCGGCGCCGAGCTTGTGCAGGCCGATGTCGCGGCCGAAACGGTTGAACAGGCCGAGGGCGCTGCGCTGCCGCGCCGGGCTGGCGGCCATCCAGCGGAACAGCGCTTCGCCGGAATCAAGCGCCAGCCATTCGTCGAGGTCGCCGCCGATTACGGCCTGCTCGAACCACGCGCGCACGCTGGCCAGAATGTCGCGCGTATCCATCAGCCGGCGGGCATTGGCCGGCTGGGTGATGCCGCCGGGCAGCATGTAGGTCGAGTGCGGCCACTGGCCGCCGAAGATGGCGACGATGCCGATCATTTCGCGCGTGCTCTTCAGGCAGCCGCGCACGACGCTGCCCTTGAGCGGGGCGAAAGCCTCGGTCAGTTCAGCCGCCAGCGGGTGGCCAGCGTAGAGCGGGTTGCAGAAATCCGGCGTGAAAAACAGGAAACTCTGGCGCAGGTCGCTTTGCAGCGTCTCGGCCATCAGGCACAGGTTGCGAACGAGCACGGCGTGGGCCGGCGGCGTGATGTTGGCGATCTGTTCCAGCGCCAGCGTAGCCGCATAAAGGTGGGCGGTGCCGCAAATGCCGCAGACGCGCGGCGTGATGACCAGCGCGTCACGCGGCGCCCGGCCGATCATGATCTGCTCGAAACCGCGATACAGCGTGCCGACGCAGCGCGCGTCGACGACCACGCCGTCTTCAAGGTCGAGCTGGAATTCGAGGTCGCCCTCGACGCGGTTGAGGTCGATATCGACGGTGACGCGGGTCATGGTTCCATCTCGCGCTTGACGACCCGCTCGGGTGCTGCAGCGCGGGCCAGATTTTTGTAGGCCATGTACTTGGCTCGGGCGACGCCGAGCGGCAGAAATTTCGGCACGGCGCCGATTTTGGGCGTCACGAACAGGTCGCGGTTGGCCGGGAAATCGGGGGAAGTGCAGCCGAAGCAGGGCACACCAGCCCGCGTCTTGCTGCTGTGGCCGTTCCACAGTTCGGTATTGCACGGCGCCAGGGTTTGCGGGCCGCGGCAGCCGAGGCTGAAGAACATGCAGCCGCGGCCGCCGAGCACTTCGTCCTCGATGTCGTACTCGTGGTACTCGTTGCGTGTGCAGCCCTGATGGACGAGGCTGGCGAAGAAGGCGGCCGGCCGGTTGAGGGTGTCGAGCTGGAGCGCTTCGCCCTCGGCCAGCATGGCCAGCACCTTGGTCATCGTGTTCGGGTGGGCCGGGCAGCCGGCGACGTTGATGACGGGCTGGCCGCTGCGCGCCCGCCAGTCGGCGCCGAGCAGGCCGCCCGGCTGGTCTTTGAGGAATTGCAGGCCGGTGCAGTCGGTCGGGTTCGGCCCGGCAGCATGCACGCCGCCGAAAGCGGCGCAGGTGCCCATGGCCACGACATGGGTGGCCAGCGGCGCCAGCTCGCGAATGATGTCGATCTTGGCGCGGCCTTTCCAGGTGTCGTACTGGCCGCTGCCGTCCGGCCCGGTCATCAGGCTGCCTTCGATGCACAGGATGTCGAGTTTTTGGCGGCCGCTGGTGATCGCCTCAAGCACTTGTCCGAAGCGCGTATCGGCGGTCAGTGACGGATGCCAGAGCAGGTTCAGGTCATATTGCTGGAGCAGGTTTTCCAGGCTGGGCCGGTCGGCGCAGAGCAAGGCCATGCTTTCGCCGCTGCAGGCACCGGCTTGCATCCAGACGAGATTCACCATGCTGACTCTCCTTTCGCCAACAGACGCTTGCGCGGGCTTGTCGACGGGTAATTCCTGTTATAGGCCTAAAGATATAACATTATTGTTAATACCGGCAAAAACTAAATTGTTTCTGCTCCTTTGCGTCAAGTCGCCAGCAAGAGCGATGCTGCCACCGCTCCTTGTTATTCCATTTTGCCAGCCGCAAAATGCGCTGCCGGATCGAGCTTTGCCACCGCGCAGTTCGATCGTTCATCCCCGCCCTATCAGTCAGGTGTCCAACATGGTTCGCATCGCTTTCTTCATGGTCGCCGTCAGTCTTCTCGGTGGCTGCGCGACGCGCCAGGCGATCACTGCGCTCGATCTCGAACCCGGCCGCCAGCCGCCGCCCAGCATCACCGTCAACATTCCCGGCCTGGGCCCGTGCACGGACAACCCGGACCGGCGCTTGCATTTTGATGCGAGCCAGCCGATCAACGTGCTGGTCCATGGCTGTTTCGGTTCGTCGGGCCAGTTTCGCGGCCTGGCCCAGGTACTGGCCTTCCACGGCCAGCAATCGGCCTGCTTTACCTACGATGACCGCGCCAAACTGGCGCACAGTGCGGCTGCATTGAGGACGGCAATCGAGCAACTGGCCGAGCAATCGCATGTGCCGCAGGTGACGGTGATCGGTCACAGCCAGGGCGCGCTGATCGCCCGCGGCTCACTGACCGCATCGACCCGTACGCCGCACGTCGATTTGCGCCTAGTCACCGTCTCGGGTCCATTTTCGGGAATAGAGTCCGCCCGCACCTGTGGCAAATCCTGGTTGTACCCGCTGACGCTCGGGCTGCTGCCCTTGAGTTGCTACGTGGCGACCGGGCCGAAGTGGGCAGACATCACGTACTCGTCGCGGTTCATTCGCGAGCCGGGCGCATTGACCGATCAAGTCGCCAGCTATCTGAAAATCGATACCGATGAGCGCGATACCTGTCGCCATGAGGAGAACGGCCGCTGCATCGAGGACGACGACATTTTCTCGCTGGCCGAGCAGCGCAATGCCATGGTTGAAGACGATCATCGGTTAAAGCGCGTCGAAGTGCAGGCCGGACATGTCGAGATCGTTGGTGACAAGCGCGTTGCGCCAATGAAATTGATCGCTGTCTTGCAGGAGTATGGCGTCGTTCGTCCGACCGAGCCGGCGCGTACCTCGGCATTCAACTTGCTGCTCTCGCGGATATATGAAATTGACGGGAAGTAGCGCCAACTCGAACCGCCCCTGCATTTCCCTTTTTGATTTTTGCCATTTTTTCCGGTTGACCGTGGGATTCTGTACCGGCGCCCACCCGGGGCTAATTTTGTCTCACGTTGCCAGCAATGCCGATGCCGCTGCTGGTTTGACGATCTGGAAACCAAGGCTAGTCCGTCCGCGCAATCTGAGCAGCGCCTTGTCCTTGCTGACCAGCAGGTTGGCGCCGCAGCGGGCGGCCAGTTCAAGGAACTTCTGGTCGTCCCTGTCCTTGCAGCGCGGCAGCTTCGGCGCTTCGCCTGCGGGGAAAACCTCGACCAGCCCGGTGTAGCGTGCATAGCGCTCGGCCATCATGTCCGGCGTCAGCTTGAGTTGCGGATAGGTCAGCACGCGTTGCAGCTCATCAAGCGTGCGGGCGTCGACGACGCATTGAATCCGCCCAGCCTCCAGCGCCGCCATGATCGGCACGGCATCGGTGTTGCCCCAGTGAAAGAGGTCGAGGACGACATTGGTATCGAGAACTAAGCGCAGCATGGGGCGGGATTATATGCGCCAGGGCACAGTTCCTGCCGGCGGTTAGGTGCAGAATCCAGCCGCCGGTCGTCCCGTTGTTGAGCGCGAAATACTTGCCGGTCATAAACCTTTGTTACCATGTCGTCCCCGCTGCCGGCAGATGCTCGGCAAGCGGCCTGAAATCCTCCACCACAGGACATCACCATGGCGCATCCCCTTGCCGGCCAGCCGGCCCCGAAATCCAGCCTGACCGACATTCCCGCCCTGCTGGCAGCTTACCGAAATCTGCCGGACGCCAGCGATCCGGCCCAGCGCGTCGCCTTTGGCACGAGCGGCCATCGCGGCACGGCCTTCAATGGCAGTTTCAACGAGGCGCACATTCTCGCCATCGCCCAGGCCGTCGCCGAATACCGCGCCCAAGCCGGCATCCGCGGCCCGCTCTTCCTCGGCAAGGACACCCACGCGCTGTCCGGCCCGGCCCAGCAGACCGCCCTCGAAGTTCTCGCCGCCAACGGCGTGCTGACGCATCTCCAAGCCGATGACGGCTACACGCCGACGCCGGTCATTTCGCGCGCCATCCTCGTCCATAACGCCGGCAATCCGGCCGACCGTGCCGACGGCATCGTCATCACGCCCTCGCACAATCCGCCGCAGGATGGCGGCATCAAGTACAACCCGCCGCACGGCGGCCCGGCCGACACCGATGTCACCGGCTGGATCGAGCAGCGCGCCAACGCCCTGCTGGCCGACGGCAATCGCGGCGTCAAGCGGCTTCCCTACGCACAGGCCCTGGCCGCACCGACGACCCGGGCGGTCGACCTGGTGACGCCCTACATCGCCGAACTCGGCGAAGTCATCGACATGGAGGCGATTCGCCGGGCCAAACTGCGCATCGGCGTCGATCCGCTGGGCGGCGCGGCCGTCGCCTACTGGCTGCCGATTGCCGAGCTATACGGCCTCGACATCGAGGTGGTCAATCCGGCGGTCGATCCGGCCTTCGGCTTCATGACCCTCGATCACGACGGCAAGATCCGCATGGACTGTTCCAGCCCCTACGCCATGGCCAGCCTGGTTGCCCTCAAGGACCGTTTCGACATCGCCTGGGGCAACGATGCCGACGTCGACCGCCACGGCATCGTCACGCCCTCGCTAGGCCTGGTCAATCCCAACCATTACCTCGCCGTCGCTATCCAGTACCTGCTGTCCCATCGGCCGCAATGGTCGGCGGCCTCGGCGGTCGGCAAGACCCTGGTGTCGAGCGGCCTGATCGACCGCGTCGTCGCCGGCCTGGGGCGCACGCTCTACGAGGTGCCGGTCGGCTTCAAATGGTTCTCGGCCGGCCTGCTCGACGGCAGCATCTGCTTCGGCGGCGAAGAAAGCGCCGGCGCCAGCTTCCTCAAGCGTGACGGCACGGTGTGGACGACCGACAAGGACGGCATCATCCTCGGCCTGCTCGCCGCCGAAATCACCGCCGTCACCGGCCAGGACCCGGGCCGCCATTACCAGGAACTCGCCGCGCGTTACGGCACGCCGTACTACACCCGCATCGACGCCCCGGCCAGCTGCGAACAAAAGGCCGCCTTCAAGCAACTGACCGGCGACAAGGTCAGCGCCGCCAGCCTGGCCGGCGAAGCCATCACCGCCCGCCTGACCACAGCCCCCGGCAACGGCGCCGCCATCGGCGGCCTCAAAGTAAGCACCGCCAACGGCTGGTTCGCCGCCCGCCCATCGGGTACCGAAGACATCTACAAGCTCTACGCCGAAAGCTTCAAGAGCGCCGAACACCTCGCCGAACTGGTCTGCGAGGCGCAGGCCATCGTTACGGCAGCGCTGGCGGGGTAAGGGGGGGCGGACTGCTTCGTGCCCTTTGCGGACGTAGCCAGATTTAGCAAGCGGTCTTTCAGGAACGTAGAGCTAACCGGTGCTGCGCGGCTTTATCGCGCAGCGTCCAGCGACCGCAGGGTTAGGCACGATTCCTCCTGAGGCGTGTTATCAGTAAGCGGCTGCCCGTCGCTCACTGATAATGCGCCCTAGGGTGGCGTCCGCAGCTCCCTGTTGGCGGGGGCTGGCTCAATCGGATACGCACGGTTTTGCTAGGCTGGTCTAGCCTGCCTCGTAGCCAGGAATTGCGACGCATAGCGGGCTGGAATCTCCGACTGGGCGAACAACTCAAACAGTTCGACGTCAAGGTGCCCTCCTTGTGCCATATGGCGCATGATGTCCAGTGATTCATCGATGCTTTTCCCCTGTTTGTAGGGGCGGTCGGTTGCAGTCAGTGCTTCAAATACGTCAGCAATGGCCATCATGCGCGCCGGGATGCTCATGGAAGCGGCCGGGATGGCTCTGGGATAACCCTTGCTATCGGTCCGCTCGTGGTGACCGCCGGCTATTTCCGGCACGGCCTTCAAGTGCCGAGGGAAGGGCATGGCTTCCAGCATTTTGATGGTCAGTACGATGTGCTCGTTGATCTTGTAACGTTCTTCGTCGGTCAATGTGCCTCGTTGGATGGCTAGATTCTTCACTTCGCCATGGTCGTAGAGCAGTTCCGGCACCTGCATCCGGAACCCCCACGGGTTGTCATCGGCAAATGATTGTCCTTGCGGACGCGCGATTTGATGCTCGGGTTGGTCGCTGAGCAGATATTCCCGGGTTGGCAATGATTCGCTGCTCCTGCCGCAACGGCGGCGCATTTCATCGTGCGACAGGCCGAGGCGGTCGTCGATGGTCCGTGTCCAGGTTCTTGTCGCGATCTGCCTGATGCGTGCAAGAGCATCGTCTGACATCTTTTCACTGCCCAGATTGCACTCGGCGACAAACGCAAAATCCTCATCCAGGGCATTTAATTCGACGGCGAGTTGCTCGGCTTCGATGGCGGGCAGTCCTTGCGGGTATGCCGCTTTCCAGTGAGTCAGTTCCGCCTCCCGTTTGCAAACCTCGAAACGCGTCCGGACTTCGTGAATCCGGTCGTACAGCGTCTCCAGTTTGGTAGCCTTATCGACAACATACTCGGGAGTGACAACCTTGCCACAGTCATGCAACCAGGCCGCGATGTGAACTGCTTCGCGCATCTCGTCGTCGATTTCGAAATCGGCAACGCAGGGTGCATCGCTGTTGGCGGCCAGTTCAACCAACCATTCCGTCAGGATGGGAACGCGGTGGCAGTGGCCGCCCGTATGCGGGCTTTTGGCATCCACCGCTTCTGCCAGCAGCTTGATGAAAGATTCAAAGAGCTGCTTTTGCTGAACAACCAATTCTCGTGATTCCAGCGTCAAGGCAGCAAAACCGGAAAGCGCTTCGACAAAACTGCGGTGATGTTCGCTGAATGCTTCCTGGCGTTCAATGATGAGAAGTCCCAGCAGTTGCCCTCGCCGGCCGGATAAGGGCAGCATCAGTGCGTAGCGTCCATTAATGGGCTCATCCAGACGAAAGTGGGCATCGCCTTTTTCCTCGAGTTGTCTCAGGTACTTCGATAACCAATCGTTCCCGTTTCGATCACCGCGCTGTGCACGTAAAGTCCAGTTCGTGCCGTCCTGGATGTAGAGCCAGGCAAACTCGCCCTGGGCAGCCTCGCTTGTTTCTTCAACGACCATCGGCAGCAATTTGTCGAGGTCCGCTTCGCGCGAAACTTTTTCCAGTAAGCGCAAAAAATTCGCGGTGCTCGCCCGAGCGCGCTCAAGCCCGGTTTCCAGTTGGGCAATTTCGGCAATACGGGTTTTGGATTGATCAAACTGCCGGAAATCAAAATTGACCAGTGCATTGGCTCGGTCTGCGAGAGTCTGGAATACGAAAGAGATCCGGTCCGAATTGCGTTGCGCAATTAGCAGGGTAAGAAGCGTTATCAGCAAGGTGAGGGCCAGCAAAAAATTGCGCAGCTTTTGGGCCTTCGCCAAGAGGCGGTCACGTGGAACGGCAACATGGAGGAATATGTCTTCATATTTCTGCAGCTTGACATTTGCCGTGCCCATCCACCAAGACTGACCATCCGGATCGACCATCCACTTCAGGTCTTTACCGTCAGCAATGCCCCCTTTTTCGACCAAGCCCTTGAAGAAGTCGTTGGCACTGCTTTCGTTAAGGTTGGCGGAAATGATTGCTCCGGTTTGTTCAAACAGGCCAATATAGCCTGCATAGGAGGTTGCCATTCTGGCCAGTTCCTCTTGCAGGGATTCGAGACTGATGTCCATCGCAATCACCCAGCCATCGTGCATGTCGTTGGCGAGAGTGATACCGATTTTCCCAGAGGTATAAAACTTGTAGGTTTCGGTACGCAATACCCCGCTGTTTTGACGACTTGCCTGATACCAGGGTCTGTTACGCGGGTCATAGTTTTCAGTGCCCGGCACCTGCTTGCGCTCCAGAATACGGAGCTTGTCATCCAGATAGATCCAGTCCTGGGCTTCGCCCCGGCTCTTGTCAACCCTTTGCACTTGTACCAGCCAGCGCGCCTCCGGGCTCGCCTTGAATTTGGTGTGGTCCCACTCATCCCTGAGTGCCCGCAGCAATAGAAGCTGTCCTTGAGGGCCACCAACATAGACACTGTTGAGCATCGGTTGATCGAGCAATATCGAAGTTTGTGCGGAAAGGCGGTCCATCCAGTCCTTTTCCTGGCCCGTTTTCAAGTCGGGTACGTTGGAAAGGAGTTTCAGCAATGTGGTAGCCGGGAGCAACAAATGATTCATGGCGGCGCCGGACTCATTGGTTATCAACCTTAACGCTGCTTCTGCCTCATCCTCCGCGACCTTGCTCATCAAGACATAACCACCAAGAGTAAAGGCCAGGCCTATCAGAAGAACAAGTCCCCCCATCTGGTACTGAAAGTATCGGCGGATTTTGATCATGGCATATCCTTTGAAGGGGGTGAGTTCTGGCCCGGATGTACTCTTGCCGCGTTTCCTGGGGGGGGCTTTAGCCTGCGCGAGTAATTTACCTGATTTTCTGCGGGTGATTTGGCGTAGATGGAGGTGCCGTCAGAATCGCGCTGGTTTTGGCAAATGCTGTCACCGGCTTTAGCCGATGCTGGTTTTTTTCAATCAAGCATCATACGGACAGAGCCAACGTCCGCTATGCAGCGCTTTCTTAAGGAGCCGCTTCTGGCCGATGTCTGCCAATTCAAATCGTTCCCAGCTTCCCTGATCTTCGCGTCTTCCCGGTCTCGCCAACTCGCCAGCGTCGGCAGCTTATAATTCGCCCCTTCCTTTTTCGACCCGGATTTCGCCGCATGTCCCGCATTCTTCTTGCCCCCATGGAAGGACTCGCTGACGATTTGTTGCGCGGCGTGCTGACGGCCATTGGCGGCTACGACTGGGGCATCTGCGAATTTGTCCGGGTCTCGGCCAATGTGCTGCCGGCCAAGACCTACGAGCGGATTTGTCCAGAACTGATGAATGGCAGCAAGACGGCGGCCGGGACGCCGATGCGCGTCCAGTTGCTCGGTTCCGATCCGTTTTTGATGGCCGCGAATGCGGCGCGGCTGGTGACGCTCAACCCGGCTGGCATTGACCTCAATTTTGGTTGCCCGGCACCGACGGTGAATCGCCATCGCGGCGGGGCTGCCCTGCTCGGCGAGCCGGAGTTGCTGCACGAAATCACCAGCGCCGTGCGCGCCGTGGTGCCGGCGCACATTCCGTTTACCGCCAAGATGCGCCTTGGTATCGACAACACCAGCCGGGCCGTCGACAACGCTCAGGCGCTGGTCGCCGCCGGCATCGACGAACTGATCGTGCATGGCCGGACCAAGGCTGATGGTTATCGCCCGCCGGCCCGCTGGGAGTGGATCGACCGGGTGCGCGCCGCCATCGATATTCCGCTGATCGCCAACGGCGAGGTGTGGACCGTCGAAGATTTCCGCAACTGCCAGGCAGCGACCGGTTGTGCCGACATCATGGTTGGTCGCGGCGCGGTGGCTGACCCGCTGCTGGCGCGGCGCGTGCGTGGCGAGGAAACCGGTGGCTGGGTGGAAATCCGGCCGGCCGTTGGCGACTATTGGCTGGGCGTGCGCAAGAAAGTGGTGGCGGTGCATGCTGGCGGCCGGCTCAAGCAATGGCTGGCGATGATGCGGCGCCATTACCCGGAGGCCGAAGCGCTTTATGACCGGCTGCGGCCGATCAAGGGTGCGGCTGATATCGATGCGGCGCTGGTCGCTGAGGGCCTGCTGACGCCGGAACGGCTGGCGGCATGATGGGCGAACCCGTGTCTGGTAACTCCCGTTTCATCTCCAGCGCCCAGGAAGGACCGCACCGCGACCTCGAAGCGCTCGTCCGCCGCCATATGGCGCACCCGTTCAGGAAGCCGGTTGCCGATTACAACCGCGAGGCCTTTGCCCTGGCGATGGCGGCCCGCGAGGCGTGGAATCCGCAGGCGCCGCTGATTCTCGACGCCGGTTGCGGCGTTGGCTGGAGCACGCAGCGCATCGCCGAAACCTTCCCCGACCATTTCGTATTTGGCGTCGATCAGTCGGTCGACCGAATCAGCCGTGGCAAACCCTTGCCGATGCCGGCCAATGCCTTGCTGATCCGCGCCGATCTGGTCGATTTCTGGCGCCTGTTGGCCGATAACGGCGTTCGTCTCGCCCGCCATTACAACCTCTACCCGAACCCGTGGCCGAAGATCGGCCATCTGGCCCGGCGCTGGCAAGGCCACGCGGTGTTTCCGGTGTGGCGCGAACTGGGCGGCGAAGTCGAATGCCGCAGCAACTGGCGTATTTACATCGAGGAAATGGCCCAGGCGCTGAGCCTGCTCAGCGGCCAGCCGGTCATCGCCGAACCGTGGCAGACGGCCGACCCGATAACGCCCTTCGAAAAGAAATATCTCGCCTCCGGCCACGAGCTTTGGCGCTGCCGGGCCAGCCTGCCATGAGCGTTTGCCAGACCTGCGGCGCCTGCTGTGCCAGCCTGCGCGTCGATTTCCACCCGGCTGAGCTGGCCGGCGGTGCCTTTGCCTGGGGGCAGGGCGTGCCGGTGGAAATGACTGTGCCGGTAACGCCGGCCATCGTCCGCCTGTGCGGCACCGACGCCAGCCCGCCGCGCTGCGTGGCGCTGGCCGGCGAGGTTGGCGTGGCGGTGCAATGCACGATTTACGATGTACGCCCGTCGCCTTGCCGGGAGTTCGATACCGAACATGCGGCCTGCAACAAGGCCCGGCAACGCTGCGGGCTTCCGCCGCTGCCGCGCGCGTAGTCCCGCAACCGCTGGCTGGTCCTTGCTACGGTCAACCGGAAAAAATGCCCAAAAGTGAAATACGCCGCCGATGGCCGGCGGCAACGAGGTTCAACCGCGGCCGACGGCTGCTTCAGTCTGTTTGGTAATTTCCGCCGCAGTTGCGGCGTCGACCGTCAGGCCACTCTGGTTGCGGGCCACGGTGCGCATGAGCGTCGTGCTCGGGGTGACGATTTCAAGTTCGATTTCAATGCTGCGATCCCCCGCTTTGGCCGTGATGCGTTGGCCCAGTTCGGTCTTCTCGGTAGTGCCGGGCTTGATCGACATCTTCTTCAAGGCGGCAAGCACGGCAACGCGGACGCGGGGGAGGGGCGCGGTGAAGGTTCGCGAGGCCTGGCCGTTGGTGTGATGGGAGAAAATCGCGCCGGCACCGACGCCCGCTGCAGAAATGATCGCAGGGGCACATCCCGTCGCGCCCAGGACGAAGCCGAAAATCAGGAGTGCTGTGGAAAATTGGCGAAACATGGGCTGGCACCAAAAATTAGGCACGGAGATGTTACGTCGATTAGCTCATTTTGTGGGTTTTTTTCACACAAAACGAGGTGGTGTTCAAGCGACTATTTCGACAAGCTCCGCATCGCCCGCTCCAGGCCGTCGATGGTGAGCGGAAACATGCGTTTGCCGAGCAATTGCTCGATCATCTGGATCGACGGCGTGTAGGTCCAATGCGCCTCCGCCAGAGGGTTGAGCCAGGCGGCGTGGGGCCAGGTGGCGAGCAGGCGTTCGAGCCAGACGGCGCCGGCTTCTTCGTTCCAGTGTTCGACGCTGCCGCCGGGGCGGGCGATTTCGTAGGGGCTCATGCTGGCGTCGCCGACGAAGACGAGTTTGTAGTCGGGTCCGTAGGTGTGGATGACGTCCCAGGTCGACAGCTTTTCGCCATGGCGGCGGCGATTGTCCTTCCACACGCCTTCGTAAACGCAGTTGTGGAAGTAGAAATATTCGAGATGCTTGAACTCGGCACGGGCGGCGGAGAACAGTTCTTCGCAGGCCTGGATGTGGTCATCCATCGAGCCGCCGATGTCGAGGAAGAGCAGGACCTTGACGGCGTTGTGACGCTCGGGCCGGAGGTGCAGGTCGAGCCAGCCGCCGTTGCGGGCGGTGCCGGCGATGGTCCCGTCGAGGTCGAGTTCGGTGGCTGCCCCCTTGCGGGCAAAGCGACGCAGGCGGCGCAGGGCGACCTTGATGTTGCGGATGCCAAGATCGACCGAGTCGTCGAGGTTGCGGAATTCGCGCTGGTCCCAGACTTTGATTGCCGTGCGATTGCCGACCGATTCGCCGCCGATGCGCACGCCTTCAGGGTTGTAGCCGCCGTGGCCGTAGGGCGAGGTGCCGGCGGTGCCGATCCACTTGCTACCGCCGGGGTGGCGTTCCTTCTGCTCGGCCAGGCGTTCTTTTAGCTGCTCGAATATTTTCTCGTAGCTGAGTTTCTGCAGCTTGAGGCGGTCGGCTTCGGAAAGGTGCTTGCGGGCCGCCAGTTCCAGCCATTCTTCCGGTACTTCCGGTGCGAAGCCGGGCAGGGCTTCGATACCGCGAAAATACTCGCCGAAGGCGCGGTCGAAACGGTCGTAAAGCGCTTCGTCCTTGACCAGAATGGCGCGTGAAATGAGGTAAAAATCGTCCAGGCTGCCGCTGACCAGCCGGGCCTCGAGCGCTTCGAGCAGGGCCAGCAGTTCGTTGGTGGAAACCGGCAGCTGGCGGGATTTCAGATGCAGGAAAAAATCGACGAGCATTTACGGCTGCTTGCGGCGCGCCATGAAAGCCAGGCGTTCGAAGAGATGGACGTCTTGTTCGTTCTTGAGCAGGGCGCCGTGCAGCGGCGGGATGGCGTCCTTCGCTTCCTTGGCGCGCAGGGCTTCGGGCGGGATGTCTTCGGCCAGCAGCAGCTTGAGCCAGTCGATCAGTTCGCTGGTCGATGGTTTTTTCTTGAGGCCGGGGACGTCGCGCAGGTCGAAGAAGACTTCCAGCGCCTCCTTGAGCAGTTCGTGCTTGAGGACCGGGAAATGGACGGCGACGATGCGCTGCATGGTCTCCTTGTCCGGGAACTTGATGTAGTGGAAGAAGCAGCGGCGCAGGAAGGCGTCGGGCAGCTCCTTTTCGTTGTTGGAGGTGATGATGATCAGCGGCCGGTGCTTGGCCTTGATCGTGCGGTGCAGCTCGTAGCAATGGAATTCCATGCGGTCGAGTTCGCGCAGCAGGTCGTTGGGGAATTCGATGTCGGCCTTGTCGATCTCGTCGATCAGGACGACCGACGGCTCGTCGCACTCGAAGGCCTGCCACAGCACGCCGTGCACGATGTAGTGCGAGATGTCCTCGACGCGCGGGTCGCCGAGTTGAGAGTCACGCAGGCGGGAAACGGCGTCGTATTCGTAGAGGCCCTGCTGCGCCTTGGTCGTCGATTTGATGTGCCACTGGAACAGCGGCATGTTCAGCGTGCGGGCGACTTCCTCGGCGAGCAGCGTCTTGCCGGTGCCCGGCTCGCCCTTGATGAGCAGCGGGCGTTGCAGGGCGATGGCGGCGTTGACCGCCAGCGTCAGGTCGCGTGTCGCGACGTAGGTATCGGTGCCTTGGAATTTCATGTCGATGGCCGGTTGGGTGATGGCACAAATTGTACGGGCAAAGCGATGGCGCGCGACCGCGGTCGCGCACCGGCGGGGCGGTTGCCACGGTCAACCGGAAAAAATGCCCGAAAATGAAACGACCGCTGCCCGGTCAATGATGCGCCGCAGCAAATCGGGCATGGGGAAAACGCCCACCATAAGCACTCTTTATCCCCATTCGAGTCGGACAAGGCTGTGGATAAGCTCGGGACAGATGCTGCAATGCGTTGAGCGACAAGGCTTTTAGGGGTGATGCCTAAAAATTGGGCAATTTGTCCTTGGCCAGCGTTTTGCGCCATCCGGGTCTAGCCTTGCAGGTGATATAACATATAAAATATATAAGACCCGCAAGTCACGGTTGATGGCCCGGTTTTCGAACTATCGGGCGACCGCCGTTGTCGTAGAATATTCGTTTTCCAGAGCAACCCTTTACGAAAGGAAGTCGCCGTGCTTGAAGCCTATCGCGCCCACGTCGCAGAACGTGCAGCCCTCGGTATCCCCCCGCTGCCGCTGTCGAAGCAACAGACCACCGAACTGGTCGCCCTGCTGAAAAATCCGCCGAAGGGCGAAGAAGCCGCCCTGGTCGAGCTGATCACCTACCGCGTTCCGGCCGGTGTTGATGATGCTGCCAAGGTCAAGGCCGAGTTCCTGGCCAAGGTTGCCAAGGGTGAAGAAGCCTGCGCCCTGATTTCCAAGGAAAAAGCTACCGAACTGCTCGGCACCATGCTCGGCGGTTACAACGTCAAGCCGCTCATCGACCTGCTCGGCTGCGCCACCTGCGGCACCGTTGCCGCCGAAGGCCTGAAGAAGACCCTGCTGGTTTTCGACTTCTTCCACGATGTCGCCGAGCTGGCCAAGGCTGGTAACGCCAACGCCAAGGCTGTGATGCAGTCGTGGGCTGACGCCGAGTGGTTCACCTCGCGTCCGGAAGTTCCGGCTTCGCAGAAGCTGACCGTCTTCAAGGTTACCGGCGAAACCAATACCGACGACCTGTCGCCGGCGCCGGATGCCTGGTCGCGTCCTGACATCCCGCTGCACGCCCTGGCCATGCTCAAGAACCCGCGTCCGGGTATTGAAGCCGACGAGCCGGGTTCGCGCGGTCCGTTGAAGCAACTGGAAAAGCTGGCTGCCAAGGGCAACCTGATCGCCTACGTCGGTGACGTGGTCGGTACCGGTTCCTCGCGCAAGTCCGCCACCAACTCGGTGCTGTGGTTCACCGGCGAAGACATCCCGTTCGTGCCGAACAAGCGTTTCGGCGGTTTCTGCCTGGGTTCCAAGATTGCCCCGATCTTCTTCAACACCATGGAAGATGCCGGCGCCCTGCCGATCGAAATCGATTGCAGCGCAATGGACATGGGCGACGAGATCGAACTGAAGGTCGATCAGGCCACCGGCAAGGTCACCGCCACCAAGAACGGTGCCGTGATTGCCGAATCGCAACTGAAGACCCTGGTCATCATGGACGAAGTCCGCGCTGGCGGCCGTATCCCCCTGATCATCGGTCGTGGCCTGACCACCAAGGCGCGCGAATTCCTCGGCCTGCCGCAATCCACGCTGTTCCGCCTGCCGCAAAACCCGGCCGACGACGGCAAGGGTTACTCGCTGGCCCAGAAGATGGTTGGCAAGGCCTGTGGCGTGACCGGCATCCTGCCGGGCACCTACTGCGAGCCGAAGATGACCACCGTTGGTTCGCAAGACACCACCGGCCCGATGACGCGCGACGAACTGAAAGACCTGGCCTGCCTCGGCTTCTCCGCCGACCTCGTCATGCAGTCCTTCTGCCACACCGCGGCCTATCCGAAGCTGGTCGACGTGCGCATGCACCGCGAACTGCCGTCCTTCATCTCGACCCGTGGCGGCGTTGCGCTGCGTCCGGGCGACGGCGTCATCCACTCCTGGCTGAACCGCCTGCTGCTGCCGGATACCGTCGGTACCGGTGGTGACTCGCACACCCGTTTCCCGATCGGCATCTCCTTCCCGGCCGGTTCCGGTCTGGTCGCCTTTGCCGCCGCCACCGGCGTCATGCCGCTCGACATGCCGGAATCCGTGCTGGTCCGCTTCAAGGGCGAAATGCAACCGGGCATCACCCTGCGTGACCTGGTCAATGCCATCCCGCTGTACGCCATCAAGGCTGGTCTGCTGACTGTCGAGAAGAAGGGCAAGATCAACGTCTTCTCTGGCCGCATCCTGGAAATCGAAGGCCTGCCGAACCTCAAGGTCGAACAGGCTTTCGAGCTGTCCGATGCTGCCGCCGAGCGTTCCGCTGCCGCCTGTGCCGTCGCCCTGAACAAGGAACCGATGGTCGAGTACATGCGTTCCAACATCACCCTGATGAAGTGGATGATCGCCGAAGGCTACGCCGATGCCCGCACCCTGAAGCGCCGCATCAACGCCATGGAAGACTGGATCGCCAACGGCACGCTGCTCAAGGCTGATGCCAACGCCCAGTACGCCGCGGTCATCGAAATCGACCTGGCCGAAGTCACCGAGCCGATCCTGGCCTGCCCGAACGATCCGGACGACGTCAAGATTCTGTCCGAAGTCGCCGGCGCCAAGATCGACGAAGTTTTCATCGGCTCCTGCATGACCAACATCGGCCACTTCCGTGCCGCCGGCAAGGTCCTCGAAGGCAAGTCCGACATCCCGACCCGTCTGTGGATCGCTCCGCCGACCAAGATGGATGCGCTGATCCTGACCGAAGAAGGCTACTACGGTGTCCTCGGCAAGTCCGGCGCGCGCATGGAAATGCCGGGCTGCTCGCTGTGCATGGGCAACCAGGCACAGATCCGCAAGGGCTCCACCGCGATCTCCACCTCCACCCGCAACTTCCCGAACCGCCTCGGTATCGATACTCAGGTTTATCTCGGTTCCGCCGAACTGGCCGCCATGTGCGCCCTGGCCGGCCGCATCGTGACGGTGCCGGAATACATGGAGCAGATCAAACTGGTGAATGCCAAGGCCGGTGAAGTCTATCGCTACATGAACTTCGACCAGATTCCGGAGTTTGTGGAACAGGCGGCGACTGTAGAGATGTAATTTCGGTTTTGGCCGGAATTTCCGGTCGACCGTAGCAAGATGAAAAAGCCCCCGTCGGGAAACTGGCGGAGGCTTTTTGCATGATCGGAGGTCGGCATGCGTGAGACAACTCCCCAATTCTCGAAGCCAATTCATGTGTGAAGTTAGCTGACCATGCTTTAAGGTAGCTAGCGTTCATCGGTTTGTGCGAAGTTCGACAAGCGTTTGTCATGTGCAATAATTGGCCGATGAATTTTTTCACCCTGTACCGTTGGTCTCCCGGATCGATGTCTTGGCGCGCAATCTTGCGGTTCGGATTGGCACTGGTTATCGGAGTTGACATTGGATCGGCTAGTGCGGAGTGGCCGCCATCGGCTGGCTGGCTGGCGGCGCGGGGTGATCCTAAGGGCATTTTCGTTATCGATGCCGCCAAGGGTAATATCGTCAAGGCGTTTCCTGCTGCATCAGCCGAGCGGGCGCAGTCCGGCCGATTGTTGCCGGCAACGGAAACCATTGTTTCTACCAATGCCCGGCTGATGGCGATCAGTCAGCCGAATGGCGGCGTCCAGGTCTGGGATCTATCCCTTGATCGGCTCGTTTGGCGGCATGCAGGTGCCAGGGCGATTGGTTTTCTGGGGAGCGATGGGCGCCGGATTGCGGTATTGATCCGTCCGCCAGGCGCTTCGACGGTCGAGTTCGCGGTTTGGCAAATGGACGCCGACCGAAAGGTCTTTAATCAAATCGTTTCGGCGAATATCCAGGCAGTGCCACAGGCACTGGGATCGGAACGTTTCGCCGTATTTACGACCGACCAGCGTGAAATATGGGTTTGGGACGATGTGCCGGGCGTGCTGCGGCCGGTGCCCTTGCCTGACAAGGCATTGGTGGATGAACCCGAGATACGTTGGCCATCGAACGGCGAATTCCGGAGCATGGTGCTGGCGCCGGATGGGCGGACCCTCGTTTTTGGCGGCTACATGCTGCGCCTGCGCAGCATGGATCTTGCTGCCTGGACAGCGCCCCGGCGCTACGATTACCCGGATGGTTCCCTGGGCCAGTTCTACCCCCTGGGGGTCAGCGCGGACGGCCGCTACCTGCTGGCATGGAACCAGTCCGAGTTCCTGCAGTTCGATCTTGTCGCCGGCTCTCTGGCGCACAAGTGGACGGTCTATTCCGACGAGATTCGGACTTTTCCTCGGCCGAAAGGTCTGTGGTTGAGCAGGCAGGATGCGAATCACATCCACGCACGTCTGGCGGGCTACCCGGAGGTGAGCCGCGACGGGCGACTGCTGGCCATCTGGGATTACGTGCTCAAGGTTCCTGTTGTCTTCGATATCACCCGATCCCCGCCGCAAGAGGTTTCTCCGCCGCGCAGGGGCGTTCCCGCATGTGACGCGAGCACCCGTACCTGTGGCAACGGAATCGAGGGCGGGCGCAGGGGGCATATCCGCTTTATCGAACCCGGCGGCGATCTCGTGGTTCTCGCCATAGGCGGACGCGTCGATGCCGATGCGCTTTGGCGTTTTGATCGCCTGGGCAAGCGGGGACAAATGTTGCCCTGGCCGACGGTGGCGGAACAAGTTGCTGCGCTGCCACCGCCGATCACTGAAGAGCCCCTGGCGCGCGGCAAGGGGGCATGCGGATCGCCTCCGAATGGTGATTGCCGTGGTGAGCCAACGGTGCCAACGCGGCAGGTTTGGCCATCATGGGCGCATCCCGGCACCGAGCGCCCGATGACGTCGGCGCCAGGATTGTGCGCGCGGCTGCTCGAAGACAAGCTGGCCATTGTCGGCGTGCGCCACGAGGTGGATGGTCGCTTTGTCGGAATCCGGCTTGTCGGGCGCACCTTGCCACCGAAAGAATCCTGGCCGTTTGCGCCGGGCGATGTGCTCTTCAACGGAGGATGGTGCCCGGATAGCGGTTGTGACGACCGCGAATTTCAGCAGGCACTTTGGCGCACCTGTTCCTCCTTCCGTCTAGTGCGCGATGTTCGTCTCGAGGTCGGCTCCGCGGAACCGGCGCGCAATCGCGTACTGGTCCTGACCTCGAGGAGTGGGCAATGAACTTTCGCATAGGCCCCGGCAGCACCCTGATCGCAGGACTCGCCTTGTTCGCTTGTAGCCTCGCGGGTTGCGAACGTGTGGTAGCCGAGCGGCGGGTAACGTGGCAGGTGGCGGACCCGCTGGTCGTCGATGCCAGATCGATCAAGGATTCGTGGGATCGCAGAGGTGAGCGCTCAGGTGTCATCTGGGCGCCTGCCCAGATCGTCGCTGACGAGGTGGCCTATGCCCAACGTGCGGCACCATTGCCGGCCGGAAGCTTGCTGCGGGTTGAGGTCAAGGTTCTTCCGCCCATCGATTGCGAAGCCAATCCGGATCACAATCGGGCTACGCCGAGGGGATTGGCGGCCTACCCCGAGCGCATGGCGCCAGAATCCCTGTCTGCCTTGGGAGATGCCGGCGGCTCGCAGGAGCTATGGATCGTGCCGGCGCGAATCAGCAGAGGGTCCGGGTTTCCTGTCAACTACCGCCCGTTGGCACTGGATTATGGAGAGACATACGACGGCCCGTCCTTCAATCTCGGGCCATTCTGGTTCGGCACGCCATTGCGGCAGGCCGGCATCCGACGCTGGGTGTATTTCCCGGCAATCCAGGACTGTGCCGGGTATGTCGAGGCCAATGCGATCGATCTGCCGGCCAAGCTATTCGAGGCGCATCATGGAACTCAAGGACATGACCCAAGTACCACATTGACCATTAGCGCGCTAACACCCGTGCTCGCTCGCGTGGTGGAGGTCTGTCCGGCTCGAATCGAGGAGCGTGAAGAGCATTTGAGCGTGCTGCGCGGGCCGCAAACTAACGACTTGCGCCTCCTTGTTGATATGTGGCGTTACACGGGGAAAGTCACCGGCATGTGCGCCGGTGGCGAGAAAACCTTTTTCGCGGCCTCACGGTCTGTCATAGATCAGCCTTGGTCCGGTGGGCCATTTTGGGACTGATTGCGCTACTTCCTTGTGGGCCTTTGTCTCCGCCACCGGCTTGATGCCCCTGGGCAAGTCCGGCGCCCGCATGGAAATGCCGGGCTGCTCGCTGTGTATGGGCAACCAGGCACAGATCCGCAAGGGCTCCACCGCGATCTCCACCTCCACCCGCAACTTCCCGAACCGCCTCGGTATCGACACCCAGGTGTACCTCGGTTCCGCCGAACTGGCCGCCATGTGTGCCCTGGCCGGCCGTATCGTGACCGTTCCGGAATACATGGAGCAGATCAAGCTGGTGAACGCCAAGGCCGGTGAAGTCTATCGCTACATGAACTTCGACCAGATTCCGGAGTTTGTCGAACAGGCGGCTACCGTCGAGATGTAATTTCGGTTTTGGCCGGAATTTCCGGTCGACCGTAGCAATCAAAAAAATCCCCCGCCGGGAAACTGGTTGGGGATTTTTTCTTTTCGAGGCCTGTCCAACCGCGTACCCCCTTGGTAGACCTATGGCTTGCACTAGATGTTGAAGCAGGGGCGGTGGATGTACTATCTTTAATGAATAGTATCGAAGCATTTTTCGATTAACCCTTTGCCAAGGTGGTGTATGGCTTACGAGCTTGTCTGGGAACCTGACGGTGTGATCAAGAAATTTTCGGGGACTGTTTCCGCCCGGGAGTTCATTGAAGCTGTCGAAAATGTTCAGGGCGACTTTCGCTTTGACGATGCCCGCTATGTCATCAATGATTTTTTGGCCGTGACGAAACACGAACTTTCGGAGGATGTGCTGACCGAGGTCGCCGTGCTTCAATATGGTGCCTTTGCCTCGAATCCGAATTGCCGGATTGTCTTCGTGACGACCGAAGAGGCCTTGGCGACGCGCATCAGGAATACGCCGGCCGTGGCTGGCCTCATTTCCTATCAGACGGAAGTCTGCCCGACAGTTTCGGCGGCGCGGGACTGGCTGGACAGCCAACCCCAGTTGCATCTGATGAGCAACGTGATGGGTTTTCGCATCAATTAGCCAACTGCCGGCGCTGTCGGCAGGGCTTCAGACCGTCGGAATTCTGGCCAGAAAGCGATCGAGCTGGTTGGCGAAGGCCTGCCGGTCAGCCTGACTGAAGGCGCTGGGGCCGCCGGTTTCGACGCCGGCGCCGCGCAGTTCTTCCATGAAATTTCGCATGGTCAGGCGTTCCTGAATGGTCGCCGTGGTGTACATCTCGCCCCGCGGGTTGAGCGCGTGGGCACCACGCGCTATGACCAGCGAGGCGAGCGGGATGTCGGCGGTGACGACGAGATCGCCGGCTGTGAGTTGATCGACGATGTGCGCATCGGCCACATCGAAGCCGCTCGGCACCTGGATGGCGCGGATGAACTTCGATGGCGGCGTGCGCAGCATCTGGTTGGCGACCAGGATGGTCTGGATCTGCCGACGCTCGGCGGCGCGGAAGATGATTTCCTTGATGACGCCGGGGCAGGCGTCGGCATCGACCCAGATTTGCATGGCGGTGGTGACTTTGTGTTTTGCTCAAGACGCGCAGTTTGCCACGTCGGGCCGGGTTGACAAATGCATCTCGCCTGCCGTCTCATGGTGAGCCCCGGTTCTTGTCGAACTTCTCGTCGACTATCCGGTTTTGCGGCGCTCCCCAAACGCCCGGAGAAAACCATGATCCAAGAATTTTTCCGTTACCGCGTGCGACCTCTTGCCATGGTGCTGCTGCTTGCCATGCAAGGTGGTTGGGCATTTGCCCAAATTCCCGACAAGTTGCCGCCGGCGCCGGATTATCTCGGCGAAATTCGCCGTTCGCCCGACGGTCAGTTGAAAACGGTTGCCGCTGATCCGACGCTGGCTGCCATCGCCGCCAAGCCGGCGACGATGGTCGTCGGGCCGGGCGAGAAAATCACCACGATCACCGAGGCGGCCCGGTTGGCGCAGGATGGCGAGGTCATCGAGATTCGTCCGGGCGATTACCACGGTCAACCGGTAATTTGGGCCAAAAATGAAATCATCATCCGTGGCGTTGGCGCCCGGCCGGTCATGCTGGCCGATGGCAAGAGCGCCGAGGGCAAGGCGATCTGGGTTGTGCGCGGCGGCAAGGTGCGGATCGAGAACATCGAGTTTCGCGGCGCCCGGGTGGCCAGCCTCAACGGCGCCGGCATCCGCTTCGAAAAGGGAAATTTGACGGTCCAGTCCTGCGCCTTCTTCGACAACGAAATGGGGATCTTGACGGCGAATTCGCCAGAGCAGAGCCTGGAAGTCGTCGATAGCGAATTCGGCGATGCGCCGCGCCATCCGGGTGACCTGCACCATCTGCTCTACGTCGGCGGGATCGGCAAGTTCGTGCTGCGTGGCAGTCGCTTCTCAAACGGCTATCTCGGCCATCTGGTCAAATCGCGGGCCCGTGAGAATCACATCCTGTACAACATGCTGGTCGATGGAGCCGGTGGGCGAGCCTCCTACGAACTCGAGTTCCCGAACGGCGGCCTCGCCTACGTCATCGGCAACGCCATCGGCCAGAGTGCCGGGACGGACAACCCGAGCATCGTTGCCTACGGCGCCGAAGGCCGGCGCTGGCCGGACAACGCGCTATACATGGCGCACAACACGCTGATCAACGACAGCCATGCCGGTAAATTTCTGAACGTTTTTGGCGAAAAGATCGGGGCGGATGTCGAGGTCTGGCTGCTCAACAACCTGATGGTCGGGCCGGGCGATCTTTACAAGCCGGCGCAGGGGCGGTTCGATGGCAACCGTCTGGTGGCGCGTGGCGATCTGATTGAAACGAGTGGTGTACCGCTGCGCCTGACCAATATGTCGCCGCTACGTGGTGCAGTCAGGCCACCGGGGCTGGCAAGAGGTGTTGAATTGATGCCGAGCGCGGAATTTCGGTTCCCGGTCGGCAGCCGCCCGATGCGCCCGAACAGCATGCTGGCACCGGGGGCTTTCCAGTAATTTAGACGGGCTTGGCGCCCATCGCCTCGCCCATCTGGATGGCGCCGGTCGGCACCCAGTCCGGGTTGAAGGCCAGCGTGTCCTTCGGGAAGAGCATGACGACCGTCGAGCCGAGCAGGAAGCGGCCCATTTCCTCGCCTTTTTTGAGCACGATGTTCTGCTCGTCGTAGCGCCATTCGCGCACGACGCCCGGGCGTGGCGGATTGACCATGCCGTGCCAGACGGTGGCCATGCTGCCGACGATGGTGGCGCCGACCAGGGTCAGTACGAATGGGCCGAATGCGGATTCAAAAACGCAGACGACGCGTTCGTTGCGTGCGAACAGGCCGGGTACGCCGCGCGCTGTGGTCGGATTGACCGAAAACAGCTCGCCGGGCACGTAGATCATGCGCGTCAGCTTGCCGGCGCATGGCATGTGGATGCGGTGGTAGTCGCGCGGGCTCAGGTAGAGCGTGGCGAAGCTGCCGTTCTCGAATTGTTTGGCCAGTTCGCGGTCGCCGCCGACCAGTGCGGTGGTCGAGTAGCTGTGGCCCTTGGCCTGGAAAATCTGGTCGCGGGCGATGGGGCCGAACTGGCTGATCGCGCCATCGACCGGGCTGATGAAAGCTGCGTCGGCCTGTGGGCGGGCGCCTTCCTTGAGCGGCCGCGTGAAGAATTCGTTGAAGCTCTTGTAGCTGGCGATGTCCGGATTGGCCGCCTCGGCCATATTGACGTTGTAACGGCCGACGAACCAGCGGATGACTCTGGTCGTCAGGCTGCCGGCTTCTTTTGAGGCCAGCTTGCCGGCGAGGGCGGTCAAGGCCTGTTTCGGGATCAGGTATTGGGGCAGGACGGCAAGGCGGTCGGACATGGATAAGCCAGGGAAACGGAAGCCCGCAATTATACGGGCTAGCCGGTTGGCAATCCTATTGTCGCCAGACTGCCGGAGCTGGCCTCAGTCCTTCGAGTAGAGGCCGACCCGGTTGCCTTCGCAGTCAATGAACAGGGCGATGTGGCCGATGTTATTGCCGAGATCGGTCTTGCCCATGACGACCTGGCCGCCGGCGGGCGGAATACGCGCCAGCACGACATTGAGGTCGGCGCCGCCGTCGAGGTAGATCAGCGTGCCGTTGTCGCGCGGCTGCAGCTGCGGCATGGCGACTAGGGCGCCGCTCGGGTAGGGCTCGGCGTAGGGGAAGATGGCCATGGCGATACCACCGCAGGTATCGCGGCGCAGTTCGATGGCGAGGATGTTCTGGTAAAAGGCGACGGCCCGATCGAGGTTGGTGGTGGCGATTTCGAACCAGCGCAACGGATTGTCCATGATTTTTTCTCCGGAAATGTTCAGCGGCGGGATGCCGTTGATGCGCTGCATTCTGCTCGGGGGCTCCTGACAGCATGGTGTCAGGAGGCTTGTCATGGCCTGCGAAACGGCGTGCTATGCTGAAATTCCCGTTTTCCCCGTCATGACATGCGCCCGGCCGACCGACTGTTCCAGATCATCCTGCTCCTTCGCAATGGGCGCGTCGTTACCGCCGCCACCTTGGCCGAAACGCTGGAGGTTTCCGAACGGACCATCTACCGCGATATCGCCGATCTAGTGAAATCCGGCGCGCCGATTGATGGCGAGGCGGGCGTCGGTTATCGCCTGCGCCGTGGTTACCAGGTGCCGCCGCTGATGTTTACCGGCGATGAACTGGAGGCGCTGGTCGTCGGCGCCAAGCTGGTTCGGGCCTGGGGGGATTCTGCCCTGGGCAAGGCGGCGGAACAGGCGATGGCACGTATCGAGGCGGTTTTGCCGCGGGCGCTGGAAGCTCGCGTCAATGCCTCAAGCCGGCGTTTTCTGGCGCTCGATTGCCTGCAGCCGGCGCCCTTGCGCGAGCCGATGGCCTTGTTGCGGTCCGGCATGGAAAGCGGCCGCAAGGTGACGGTGAGTTACCGGCGGGCCGACGGCGAAATTTCGCAACGCACGTTATGGCCGCTCGGCCTGGTTTTCTGGGGGCATTGCTGGACGCTTGGCGCCTGGTGCGAGTTGCGCCAGGGCTTTCGAACTTTCCGGGTTGATCGCATCCAGGCGGCCGAGCTGATCGAGGCAACTTTCGACGACCGTTACGGCCATCTCTGGCGCGACTACCTGGCCACGGCGCGCGGCGAGGGTGAAGCCTAGTCCGCGCTGTCGCTGACCGGGAAGGCCGGTTGGGCGTCGGGTGCCGTGGTGCCGAAGGCGGGGGCGGATGACCAGTGTTCCTTGCGCCATTTCTCGCGTTCGCCGTTGCCAAAGAAGCTCCAGGCGATCAGGCGGCTTTGCTTCTGTCCCTGGGCCATCGGGATGATGCGAGATTCGACGACCTTGGCCTTCTTGAGCGCTAATTCGATGTGCGGCAGGTTGTCGCCTTGCGAGAGCAGGCTGGTGAACCACATGACGCGCTTCGGGATGTTGCAGCTTTGCTCGATCATCAGTTTGACGAAGGCGCGTTCGCCACCGTTGCACCACAGTTCGGCACCGCCGCCGCCGAAGTTGAGGCGTGGCTCGACCGCACCGCGCTTGGCGCCCGGCTTGTTGAGGTTGTTCCACTTGCGCTGGCTGACGGCGTGCACGTCATCCGGCGAGTTGTGGAAGGGCGGGTTGCAGATCGACAGGTCGAAGACTTCGCCGGAGCGCAGCAGGCCCGTGAAAATGTTCTCCCAGACGGTCTGGTGGCGCAGTTCGATCTCGCCATCGAGTTCGGGGTTTTTGGCGATGATGGCGGCGGCATTGGCCAGCGCGGCCTCGTCGATATCGACGCCGAGGAAGGACCAGCCGTATTCGGCGTGGCCAATCAGCGGATAGACCAGGTTGGCGCCGGTGCCGATGTCGAGCACACGCACACCGGGGCCGCTCGGGATGTTCTTCTTGTTGCAGGTGGCGAGCAGGTCGGCGACGCTGTGGATGTAGTCGGCGCGGCCGGGGATCGGCGGGCACAGGTAGCCGGCCGGGATGTCCCAGCCCTTGACGCCGTAGTGATGCATGAGGATCGCCCGGTTGAGCATCTTGACCGCGGTCGGGTTGGCGAAATCGATGCTCGGCGTGCCGGCAACGGTGGTCTTGATGTGCTTGGCGAGCGCCGCCGAGGTGGCGGCCAGCGCGGCGAAATCATAGCCAGCGGCGTTCTTGTTGCGGGGATGCATGGTGGTCCTTCCTACAGCGGGGACGGGATTGTCCCACGAAAGTGTCGCCAACACGACAACGGCCGATTCGGCATGACTTTGATTTTTGGCCGTTTTTTCCGGTTGACCGTGGCGGCACAAAACTCGCTAGGGCAGTGCTATCGCTCAACAAAGGGAGGCAGCCCATGAAGCTGCAAATCGACCGGCGGCACATCGAACCGATGATGCAGTCTTTTCCGCGACTGGAATTTGTGCGCGAGCAATTGCGCTTCGGCAATCGCGTCGAGGTCTCGTTCAACCAGCTTGAGGACGGCGAGCTCGATCTGCTGCAAAGCCTCTACGCGGCGGGCGATAGCGAATTGCGGGCGCGGGCGGCGCAGATCGCGACCTTGCGCCAGGCCTTGCACGAAGGCGGCCGTCGCTTCGAGGCCGAGGAGCTGGAGATGGCGGTGCCGGCCATCGCCCGTTATCTGGCCGAGAATGCCTCGCGCGGCTGGCTGTTTTCGGCCGGCATTACCGGCAAGCCGCTGGCCTACGTGGTGACGCGGCTCGACTTCACGCCGCCTTCCGAGGAGGAAACTGGCAAGATCTTCGTCGAGCTCAAGGCCAACGCCAAGGCGCGGCTGGCGACGGCTACGCTGCGCATTTCCGGTCCCGATATCGCCGGCCGGACCATCCCGGAAGTCTTTGCCACCAAAGGTTTCGTCAAGGAAACGCCGGCCTTGCTGGCCAGCTACGACGAAGGCGTCGAACGTTATTTCGACTGGCGCGGGCAGTACGGCGGGCAGTTTTCCGGGACCGGCGTCGGCTACTTTGCCGAGAACCCGACGGCGACCCACCGCGATACCGATTACTCACGCAAGGACATGATTATTTTGTCGTCCACGGGCAGCCCGGCGCGGCTGGTCAACGACGAGAGCATTCTCGGCGAACGCGTGCTGGCGCTCGATGCGACGGGCGACATCATGGCTAAGTTCGTCCGCCGCGTGCAGCGCAATTCGCGGCTGTCCGGCAAGGAGGAGGCGGAGATCGAGGAAACCCAGGCCGGCATCGCCAAGGGCCTGTTCACCGAACTGCCGGTGCACTTTTACATGCTGATGTTCCACCTCGACCTGCACCATTACGTCTGGGTGCACGTCGATGACATGGAACCCTATGCCTACCAGCCGGAACTCAAGACCAAGCTCGTCCTGCCGCCCGAACAGACCGATCTGATCGACATCCTGACCGCCGAGATGGACGTGCTCATGGACGACATCGTGTCAGGCAAGTCGGGTGGGACGACCGTGTTGTGCGCCGGGCCACCCGGCGTGGGCAAGACGCTGACGGCCGAGGTGTATTCCGAGATCATTCGGCGGCCGCTTTACCGCGTCCATTCGGGACAACTCGGGCTCAACGTCGCGGCCATGGAAGTGGCGCTCAAGGAAGTGCTGACCCGCGCCCAGCGCTGGGGGGCGGTCATGCTCATCGACGAGGCCGATGTTTACATCAAGAAGCGCGACGACAACATCACGATGAACGCCGTCGTCGGCGTGTTTTTGCGCGTGCTGGAGTATTTCAACGGGTTACTTTTCCTGACGACCAACCGCGTCGACGACATCGACGAGGCCATCGTCTCGCGCTGCATTGCGCTGATCCGTTTTTATCCGCCGGACCGCGTCGACCGCAAGAAGATCTGGGGCGTCATGGCGGCGCAGTTCGGACTGAATCTGCCGGCTGACCTGCACGACCGTTTGCCTGATATTTTCCCGAAAGCATCTGGCCGTGACATCAAGGGGCTGGCCAAGCTGGTGGCGAAATACTGCAGCCAGAAAGCCTTGCCGCCGACGGAGGACGTCTTCCGCCGCTGCTCGATGTTCCGGGCCATGGATCAGGCGGAGGTGGCGGCCTGATCATCTCGATTTTGGCCGAAATTTCCGGTTGACCGTGGGATTGCTACGGTCAACCGGAAAAAATGGCGAAAATCAAACAGCGAGCAGGGTTTCGTCGATCAAGGCTGCAATGACCGAGCCGCCGACGCCGTCTTCGGGGTCCAGTGCCAGAACGCGCTTGATAGCCGCTTCGGCCTTGGCCGGCTGGCCGTTGCGCAGATGGATGAAGGCCAGGGCCTTGAGCGCGGCGAGCGCGCTGCCGGGGGCGGATTGCCAGAGCAGCCAGTTGTCCGGCAGGCCGGCCTGATCGGCGGCGGCTGCGAGCCAGCCTTGAGCGGCGCTCAACGCCTTGTCGAATTGCCGACAGCGGTTGTAGTGTTTCACCAGACAGCGATGCGCCGGCAGCGCATCCGGGGCCATGGCGAGGGCGGTCAGAAAAGCATTTTCGGCCAGTTCCGGATGGGTGAAATGGGCGGCAACGCCTTGTTGCAGCAGGTGGTCTACGGCCGGCGGCAGTTGGCCGAAATCGAGTTTGTCGTCGTTATCGAATGCGTTCATGGTGGTTGCTGTCAGGATTGCGGTATCTCTGAATAAGCAACAAGCATGCGCAGATTTTGTTGAGCACTTTCCAGGGAGCTTCCATGTTTCTCGCCATGAACCGTTTTCGCATCGCCCTCGGCAAGGAGGACGATTTCGTCGCCCACTGGCGCAACCGCAACAGCTACCTCAGCGAGGTGCCCGGTTTCGTCTCCTTCAACCTGTTGCGCGGCGATACCAACGAAGAGCGCACGCTGTTCGCCTCGCACACCGTCTGGGACTCGGAGCAATCCTTTGCTGACTGGACGCAGTCGGACGCCTTCCGCAAGGCGCACATGCAGGCCGGCCAGTCGCCGCGCGATTTCTACCTCGGCCCGCCGCAACTGGAGTTGTTCGAAGCCGTGCTTTAGTGCTCGCGACCGTCGATGCGCGGCTGGAGCAGAATCGGAATGTAGCGCCAGGCGAGGATGCTGAAGGCGACGAACCAGCAAGTCGCCGACAGGTGTATCCAGCCGAGATAGCTGGCCGGGGCAAATTGCGGGACGACGATGCGGGCAACCAGGGCAAAGAGCATGATGACCAGCACGAGCTTGTCAGCGCGGTCGAAGACGACCTTGCGCCCGGTGTGGCCCTTGGAAATGCGGATGATCATGCCCGGAATGACCAGGCCCATGGTGCCGAAGGTGAACAGATGGACGGACACCGAGCCGACCCAGACAAAGCTCATGACGTGGCCGAGCGCTTCGATCAACAGTTGGGCGACGATGCACAGGTAGCCGATGTACATGACGCCGATGTCGAGCCGCTTGAACGCCAGTTGTGGCTTCCAGTAGAAAAAGCGGATGGCGAGCAGGGCGGCGAGGGTTAGCGAGATGGCGGCGGTTAGCGGCCGGGGCAGGGCAAATTCCAGCACCAGCACAAGGCCGAGCAGCTTGATCGCCATGTCCAGCGCCGGATGGCGCAGGATCTGCGCCTGGAAGGCCGCCTTCATGAAACCGGTCAGCGTCCGTTCGAGCATGACCAGAAAGGCCAGGCGGAAGAGGGCCATGGCCATGCTGTAGCCGGCGGGAAATTCGCCACCTTCGAGCATGAGGTATTTGGCCAGCAGAAAGCCGGGCAACATGACGAGGAAAAAGGCGTTGTCGCGGTAGCTGTCCGTCTCGCGATGGCGGATCAGCGTCCACAGCAGCATGGCAACGATGCTGCCGAGAAAGAGATTGTTGCTCAGCAGGAACAGGGCTTTCGGCCAGCTTCCGCCAAAGGTCATGCCGATCCGCTCGATGATCCAGGCGGCGGCTAGCAGTGCGAGCGCCGGGCCGTGGTAGCCGCGGATATTGACCCAGTTCTTGGTCGAGGTGAGCAGGAAGCCGCCGAGCACCGCCCAGCCGAAGCCGAAGAACATTTCATGGGCGTGCCACTGGACGGAGCTGAAGCTGGCCACCGGCGCTTCAATGGCGCCACTGAAGATCAGTGCCCAGGCGACCGGCAGGATCATCCCGGCCAGGCAGGCCAGCGTGAAGAAAGGTCGAAATCCGACCAGCCAGAACGGGTGAGTTGAGAAACGCATGTGAACCTATCGGCAGAGAGTCGATCGAAGTAGCAAGTTTAGCCACAGTCGGCCTGGCGAAACTTGATTTATCCCCGGCTCGTCACGCATCGGTCTTAACATTGGCGTAAAATCCGCCACTTGGCCGCGAGCGAGGGGACCGGCCGGTATTCATAAGGACAATGATGAAGCGTGTGGACGATTTCCGCTTGCGGCTTGGCAAGCACGAGCTAGTACCAATCATGATCGGCGGCATGGGAGTTGATATTTCGAGCGCCGATCTGGCCGTCGAGGTCGCCCGTCTGGGTGGCGTCGGCCACATCTCCGACGCGATGATCAAGACCGTGTCGGATCGTCGCTACAAGACCAAGTTCGTCAAGGACAAGCTCGCGCTTTACAAGTACAACGTCGAGAACGAAGACAAGTCATCGGTCAAGTTCGATCTCGGCAAGCTGGTTGAAGCCACCCGCCTGCACGTTGAAGCAGCCATGTCGCGCAAGACCGGCAGCGGCATGATCTTCATCAACTGCATGGAAAAGCTGACCATGAATGCGCCGAAAGAGACGCTCAAGGTCCGCATGGAAGCAGCGATGGATGCCGGTATCGAAGGCATTACGCTGGCGGCTGGCTTGCACCTTGGCTCCTTCGCGCTGATCGAAGAGCACCCGCGTTTCCGTGATGTCCAACTCGGCATCATCGTTTCCTCGGTGCGCGCCCTGCAGTTGTTCCTGAAAAAGAGCTTGCGCACCGGTCGCCTGCCCGACTACATCGTCGTCGAAGGCCCGCTGGCCGGCGGTCACCTCGGCTTCGGCATGGACTGGGCGAAGTACGATCTGGCGACCATCGTCGCCGAAGTGATGCAGTTCCTGAAGAACGAGCACCTCGATATTCCGGTCATTCCAGCCGGCGGTATTTTTACCGGTTCCGATGCGACGGCCTTTCTCGAGGCCGGTGCCGCTGCTGTCCAGGTGGCGACCCGCTTCACCGTTTCCGAAGAATGCGGCCTGCCGGACAAGGTCAAGCAGGAATACTTCAAGGCCAGCGAAGACGACATCGAGGTCAACCAGATTTCGCCGACCGGCTACCCGATGCGCATGATCAAGAGCAGCCCGGGCATCGGCGACGGCATCCGCCCGAACTGCGAAGCCTACGGCTACCTGCTCGACGCCAACGGCAAGTGCGCCTACGTCACGTCCTACAATCGCGAAGTGGCTTTGCATCCCGAAGCCCGCAAGATTGCGGTGATGGACAAGACCTGCCTGTGTACCCACATGCGCAACTTCGACATCTGGACCTGCGGTCAACTGACCTACCGGCTCAAGGACACGACGCGCAAGGCAGCCGATGGCAGCTATCAGCTGCTGACCGCTGAACACATCTTCAAGGACTATCAGTTCAGCACTGAACAGAAGATCGCCTTGCCGGAATAACCGCCAACCGGGCCGCGCGGGAATGACACTTCCCGCGTGGTCAGTCCGCTTCGAGTGCTGACGAAAATCACGACATGATGATTGCCAATCTACTTCGCCGGGCTGCGCGGGTGTGTCCGCTCAACAGGTCGCTTCTGGTTCTTGCCGGTTCGGCATTCCTCGCCGTCACACCGCCGGTCATGGCCGATGCCGATTCGGCCTTCAGCCTGAATGGATTCGGAACCTTTGGCCTGGCCCGAACGACTACCGACAACGTCGAATTCGTTCGCGATATTTCGCAGCCCAGGGGTATCAGCAAGGAGTGGAGCCCTCTGATCGACAGTGTGCTCGGCCTGCAAGCGGCCTGGCGTGTCAGTCCGCAGTTCGAGGCAGTGGTTCAGGCAACCAGTCGTTATCGCTACGACAAGACTTTTACCCCCGATATTTCGTGGGCCTTCATCAAGTACAACCCGACACCCAACCTGAGCCTGCGGGCCGGCCGGCTGGGCACTGAATTCTTCATGATGGCTGATTCGCGCTGGGTCGGTTATTCCTTCCTGACGGTTCGTCCCCCCGGCGATTATTTCTGGTATTTGCCTTTCTACAGCATCCATGGCGCCGATGCGGCGATCACCGTCCCGCTAGGGGAAAGCGTCCTGCGGGCCAAGGCTTTTTACGGCCATTCGAATGGCAAGATTCCCTTGGCCGATGAGCAGTGGGATATCTCCGGTTCCCCGATGGTCGGCGGCTATCTCGAATACCAGTACGGCCCGTGGCAGGTACGGGGAAGCTACGCCAACATCCATTTCAAGCGCGATTTGCCCATTGCCCAGGTCTTGAAAAAGCAATTTGGCCTCACCCTGAATCCCCTCGATGCGGCCTTCCTGGCAACGCACGATACGCGAACCCATTATTACTCGTTGGGTCTGGTCTACGATCGCGGCCCCTGGCAGGCGCAATTGATGCTGAACCACATCGAACAGGGGAGCAGCGCTCTGCAGTCCTCCGATGGTGGCTATGCGCTGGTCGGCTACCGGGTTGGCGAAGTTACGCCGTATCTCGGTTATTCCTGGGTGCTCTCCAAGTCGCGTGGCAATGCGCCCAGCGCAGTTGCTGCTTATGTCATGCAGGATTCGCGTTCCGACCAGCAAACCACCTTTGCCGGCATGCGCTGGGATGTCGTTCGCAATGTTGCCGTCAAGGCGCAATGGGATGGCATCCGTGGCGACGCATCTTCGCTTTTCCCTTATCGCCAGGACAACCGGGCGGGCTGGGATGGCGAAATGGATGTCTTCTCGCTGACGCTGGATTTTGTCTTCTGAAGCCATGCCATTTCGTCGCCTGATCCTTCTCGGCTCGATTTTCTGGCTGCTGGTTCAGCCGGCAGCGGAGGTGCGCGCCGAACTGGTTGTCGTCGTCAATGCCCGCTGTGGCGTGGCAGCGATGACGCGCAACGAGGTCATCAACATATTCTTCGGGCGCAATCGGCAGTACTTCAACGGTATCGAGGCGCAACCGGTGGATCTCTCCGATACGCATCCGGACAGGCTCCGTTTTTATGGTTTGCTGGTCGGCAAGGACTTGTCGGAAATCAACGCCTACTGGTCAAGGCAGGTGTTTTCCGGGCGCATGCAGCCACCGGCCAAGGTGGGTTCGACCGAAGAGGTGCTGAAATGGGTGGTCTCTCATCCGGGCGGGATTGGTTTTGTCGATCTGGCCAAGGCCGATGCACGGGTTCGCGTGGTTTACGAACTGACCCCGTGAGCAAAAAAACTGGAGATTTGATTGAACGTTGAGCTGATCGGCATGGTCATCATCTTTATAGCCATTGCGGTGATTGTCATCAAGCTGGGGTAATCTTCGCATGTGCTGTGCTTCCCGGCGAAATGGGAGCACTCACAGGTTTTTACAACAACGAAGGAGACAAACATGCCAAGTCGTATCATCAGCAACATCATCGCCGGCCAAACTGTCGTTTCGGCTGCCAAGGAAAGTACGGTCCGCTCAGCATGCAGTCTGATGGCCCAGAAGCGGGTTGGTGCCATGCTGGTCGTTGAGAACAATCGGATCGTCGGTATTTTTACCGAGCGGGATGCACTCAACAAGGTTCTGGCCGGCAATCTGGATCCGGATAAAACTATTTTGTCGCAGGTCATGGTCGCCAATCCGCAAACGATTCGTGCCGACAAGCCTCTGGGCTATGCCTTGCAATTCATGGTTGATGGCGGTTTCCGCCATGTGCCGGTGGTCGATCAGAATGGCGCGCCGCTGGGCATGGTTTCCGCTCGCGATGCCTTGGGTCAGGACATGGTCCAGCTTGAGCGCGACCTGAAATTCAGGGAGCATCTCGAGGAAAATATCGCCTAGTTAGCCTTCAAGGGCCAGCCAAAAAGCGCCAGTGTGGCGGCGAATTCGCCGGACACTGGCGCTTTTATTTCCAGGCGCCGGCCATCGAGCGGATGGTTGAAGCTCATGCCGACACAAGCCAGCAACAGGCGATGGCAGCCGAGATGCTCGGCAAAGTAACGATTGTGTCGTCCCTTGCCATAGGTCGCATCGCCAATGATCGGGTGGGCGATGTGTTTCAGGTGGCGCCTGATCTGGTGACGGCGGCCGGTGACCGGTTCGAGTGCGAGCAGGGCGTAGCGGCTGCTCGGATAGCGATCAACCTCAATTGGCAGTTCAATTTCAGCCAGTTTCCGGAAGTGCGTTAGTGCTGATTGCGCCTCGGTGCTGCTCCGTTCACCCTGGAATTCGTATGCGTCGCGTTGGCGGGATAGGGCGTGGTCTATGCTGCCCGATTCTGGTGGGTAACCTCGGACGACGGCCAGATAGCGCTTCTCCACCGTTCCCGCTTCGAATTGTCGGCCGAGCTGGCTGGCAATTTCCTTGCTCAGGCCGAAGAGCAAGACGCCCGAGGTGCCCCGGTCAAGACGGTGGGCGGGCCAGACGTACTGGTCGATCTGGTTGCGCAGGATTTGAATCACAAAACGCGTTTCGTGACGGTCGATTTCCGAGCGGTGAACGAGCAGACCGGGTGGTTTGTCGATGACGACGATCTGCTCGTCACGATAGAGGATGGGCAGCAGCGGCTCCGCCTCAGTGCTACGGTCAACCGGAAATTCAGGCAAAAAAGCGAATCCTCGCTGCCGTCGGAATGTCCATTCCCGTCACGTGGGCGCGGTCGAGCAACTCCCAGTAGTAGCGATAAGAAGCCCGGTCGTGCAGCTTGCCATCATGCTGGATCGGGCCCCAATCCTTGTCCTGGGCGGCGATCAGGATCTCGGCGGCAGCCTGGACTTCGGAGAAATCGGGGCGCATGGCTTCGACGATGGGCACGATCTGGTTCGGGTGGATGCTCCACATGCGTAGATAGCCGAATTCCTGTCGGGCGCGCCGGGCATCGTTGCGGATGTATTCGATGTCTTTCAGCTCTGTAGTCACATTGTGTGATGGCACGACACCGCAGGCCAGCCCAGCGGCGCTGATCTCGCACTTGGCACGGGCGACCAGCGGGTGATCGAACTGGCCGGGACTTTTCATTGCACTACCAGGGATGGCGCCGTGGTGGCCGGAGACGAAATCCATCAGGCCGAAATCGAGACTCTCGACGCCGGGCAGGGCGGCGATTTCCCAGACTTCGCGCAAGGCACCATGAGTTTCGATCAGTACATGGACCGGAATCCTGCGGTCAACGCCAAAATTCTGCTCAATTTCGCGCAAGGCTTCGATCTGCACCTGGACGTCGCCGGCGCTGCAAGGTTTGGGCAGGGTGATGAACGGGAGTCTGCTACCCGCAATGCCGACCAGGATTTCCATGTCCTGCCGCCAGTGCGGATGGGTGACGTCATGCACGCGCGCGCCGACACGATTGAAATGGTTGTCGTCGCTCATGATCACGCCCGCTGCCATTTCTGCATGCTCACGCTCGGCGCCGGCATGGGCGCCGTCTTCGCAATCGCAAGTGATGTCGAAGATCGGGCCGAGTTCAATCTGCTGCTGCAGCGCCTTCTTCATCAGCTTTTCGGAGCCGGCGTAATGATCGACAGCGGGCAGGATGGGGAAGGGCTTCTCGCCGGAAAAAAGAACTGCTTTCGGATGGCGCATGGTTTTCGAATCCGTAAACTAAAAAGGCCGCGGTATTTTACCGCGGCCTTTAAATGAAGCTGGGGACTAATGCTGGATTACAGCATGTCCTTGACGGCTTCGGCTTCGTCGGTCAGTTCCTTGAGCGTGAAGTTGATCTTCTCACGGCTGTACTCGTCGATTTCCAGACCCTGGATGATCTTGAACGAACCACCCTTGCACTCGCACGGGAAGCCGAAAACGATACCAGCCGGGATGCCGTAGGAGCCGTCAGACGGCACGCCCAGGGTAACCCATTCGTCGGAACCGAGCACCCAGTCACGGATGTGGTCGATGGCGGCGTTGGCAGCGGAAGCAGCCGAAGACAGGCCGCGGGCTTCGATGATGGCAGCGCCGCGCTTGCCGACGGTCGGCAGGAAGACGTCGTTGTTCCAGGCGTGATCGTTGATCAGGGCCTTGACGCTGTCACCATTGGAGGTGGTGTTGCGGTAGTCGGCGTACATCGTCGGGGAGTGGTTGCCCCAAACGACCAGCTTCTTCAGGGAAGCAACCGGACGGCCGATCTTGTTGGCCAGTTGCGACAGGGCGCGGTTGTGGTCCAGACGCAGCATGCCGTGGTAGTTGTTCGGGTTGGTGCGGCCGACCTTCTTGGCAGCAGCAGCGGCGATGAAGGCGTTGGTGTTGCAGGGGTTGCCGACGACCAGAACCTTGACGTTCTCGTTGGCGTTCTCGGCGATGGCCTTGCCCTGAACGGTGAAGATGGCGCCATTGGCGGTCAGCAGGTCAGCGCGTTCCATACCCTTGGTGCGCGGACGGGCGCCAACCAGCAGGCAGACGTCGGCATCCTTGAAGGCGACATTCGGGTCATCGGTGGCAACCATGCCGGCGAGCAGCGGGAAGGCGCAGTCTTCCAGCTCCATCATGACGCCCTTGACGGCTTGCTGAGCTTGCGGCAAGTCGAGCAACTGAAGGATGACCGGCTGGTCTTTGCCGAGCATTTCGCCGGAGGCGATGCGGAACAGCAGGCTATAACCGATCTGGCCGGCGGCGCCGGTAATGGCAACGCGCATGGGGGCTTTGGACATGTATCGCTCCTGTTTGAAACAGCGTGGTTGAAATTGTTCGTATTTGCCCGAATACCTGCTTTTTTTGCTTCCTTGCGTCAGCAGGCACGAGAACTCAAGATGGTAAAAGTTCAGCGTCTGGCTGTCAATTCATCATCTGTCTTATATAAGACAACTTTTCGTGGACGGTAAGCCCGAAATGTGCTGAAATTTGGACCATGACTCGTGACGCCTCTCGTCCTGCTCCCCGCCTAAGTTCTCCAACTTTCAGTCCCCTCTATCGCCAGATCAAGGATTTCTTGATTCGTAGCCTGGAGGAGGGTGAGTGGGGTCCGGGCGATGCAATACCGAGTGAAGGGGAGTTGGCAACGCGATTCAACGTTAGTCAGGGGACGGTGCGCAAGGCTATTGACGAAATGGCCGCCGAAAATATGTTGGTTCGGCGTCAGGGTAAAGGTACGTTTGTCGCAACGCATAGCGACCCGCGTTCCTTTTATCGTTTCCTGAGGCTGGTGCCAGATGATGGCAAGGCGGCACATGCAGTCAGCGATCCGTTCTTTTGCGAAACCATCGATGCGACACCAGAGGTGGCTGCAGTCCTCGGTTTGCAGGCGGGCGACAAAGTGGTTCACGTCAAGCGTCTGCTGCGTTTCAGTGGCGAGCCGGTGGTTTTTGATCAGATTTATCTGGTTGCTGACCTGTTCAACGGCTTGACACTTGAGGGCTTGCGCGGCGGTGAGCGTTCCCTGTATAGCCTGTTCGAAAGCGATTTTGGCGTGCGCATGATCCACGCTGAAGAACGCTTGCGCGCAGTTGGGGCGGATGCTCAAAGTGCGGGCATGATTGGTGTTCCTTTTGGGGAGCCTCTTCTGCTCGTTGAGAGAACGGCCTACACCTATGGCAATAAACCGGTGGAGTGGCGGCGTGGGCTTTATTACACGCGGCAGCACTACTACCGGAATGATCTGGGGTGAGAGAGAAAGCAGTACTTTGGAATTAGGTCGGAAAGCGCCTCGCAAGGCACGTTCCACATAGTTTTGAATGTATAATTACAGTTCTTTTCAAACCACGTAAAAGCGGATAACCGCATCTTCACGCGAGGGATGACGTTCATGGCAGAAATGACCATCAAGAAACGTCCAAAAAACTTGGACTTGACTACAATAAAGTTGCCGCTGCCGGGCAAGGTTTCAATTCTTCATCGTGTCAGCGGTGCGGGCTTGTTTCTTTGTATCCCGGTGTTGCTCTGGCTCTTCGGCGCCAGTTTGGGCTCCCCTGAAAGTTTTGCTACCTTCAAGTCGATTGCTGGAATGTTGCCTGTCAAGGTGATTCTGGCTGGTCTTCTTTGGTCATTTGTTCATCACTTCTGTGCTGGCATCCGCTTCTTGTTGCTCGATCTGCATGTCGGTATCGAGAAAGAGGCTGCTCGCAAATCGGCGGGTGTCGTCCTTGCTGTCAGCATTCCGCTGACCCTGATTCTCTGGGGGGTGTTGCTGTGATCAACCGCAATGTTGTCGGAGCCCACTACGGCTTGAAGGACTGGATCATCCAGCGCGCAACGGCTGTCATCATGGCGGTCTACTCGGTGTTGATCGCCGCAGTGCTTTTGGTTGTGCGTCCGTCGACCTTCGAGGCCTGGCAGGGCGTATTCGCTAATGGCGTCATCAAGTTCCTGACCTTCCTTTTCTTCGTCAGTCTGTTCTACCACGCCTGGATTGGCGTGCGTGACATCTGGATGGACTACGTGAAGCCGACCGGTTTGCGCCTGTCCCTGCACGTTCTGACCGCTGCTGCGCTGGTGGGTTACACCGCGTGGGCTGCTGCGATTCTCTGGAGGCTGTAAGCGTGAGTATTCCTGTTCTCAAGTTTGATGCGGTGATCGTCGGTGCTGGTGGTGCCGGTCTGCGTTCCGCGATCCAATTGTCCGAAGCCGGCCTGAAAACGGCTGTTCTTTCCAAGGTCTTTCCGACCCGTTCGCACACTGTTGCGGCACAGGGCGGTGTTGCTGCCTCGCTCGGCAACTCCGAGGAAGATCACTGGACGTGGCACATGTACGATACCGTCAAGGGTTCCGACTGGCTCGGCGACCAGGACGCGATCGAATTCATGTGCAAGAAGGCCAACGAAGTGGTCGTCGAGCTCGAGCACTACGGCATGCCGTTTGACCGTACCGACGACGGCAAGATCTATCAGCGCCCGTTCGGTGGTCACATGTCGAACTTTGGCGAAAAGCCGGTTCGTCGCTCCTGCGCTGCCGCTGATCGTACCGGTCACGCCATGCTGCATGCGATGTATCAGCGCAATGTCAAGGCCAATACGCAGTTCTTCGTCGAGTGGATGGCGCTGGACCTGATCCGTGACGAAGAAGGTCATGTCCTCGGCGTTACGGCCATGGAAATGGAAACCGGCCAGGTTGTGATCTTCCATGCTCGCGCCACCATTTTCGCGACTGGTGGTGCTGGCCGCATCTACTACTCTTCGACCAATGCCTTCATCAATACCGGAGACGGTCTCGGTATGGCTGCCCGCGCTGGTATTCCGCTCGAAGACATGGAATTCTGGCAGTTCCACCCGACCGGCGTAGCTGGTGCGGGTGTGCTGATTACCGAAGGTGTGCGCGGTGAAGGCGGCATCCTGCGTAATTCCAGCAAGGAACGCTTTATGGAGCGCTACGCGCCGAACGCCAAGGATCTGGCCTCGCGTGACGTGGTTTCCCGTGCCATGACAACCGAAATCAAGGAAGGGCGCGGTTGTGGTGTCAACAAGGACTACGTCCTGCTCGACATCACCCACCTCGACCCCGCCACCATCATGAAGCGCCTGCCAGGCATCCACGAAATCGGTTTACAGTTCGCTGGCGTTGATTGCCTGAAGGAGCCGTTGCCGGTTGTTCCGACCTGTCACTATCAGATGGGTGGTATTCCGACCCATTACTCCGGTCGTGTCGTGATGCCGAAGGGTGACGACATGAATTCCGTTGTTCCCGGCTTCTACGCCGGCGGCGAGTGCGCCTGCGCCTCGGTGCACGGTGCCAATCGTCTCGGTACCAACTCGTTGCTCGATCTGCTGGTCTTCGGCAAGTCGGCTGGTGACTCCGCTGTTGAAGACCTCAAGGCTGGCCGTGCCCACCGCGATCTTCCGAAGGATGTCGCCGACAGGACTCTGGCTCGTATCAGTGCACTGGATAATCGGAAGGGTGGTGCCAATGTGCACGAAACCCGTCTGGCCATGCAGCGCACCATGCAGGATCACGCCGGCGTGTTCCGTTTCAGCGATCTGCTGAAGGAAGGTGTCAGCAAGATTCTCGAAGTCGAAAAGGCAGCTCGTAACCTGGAGATCAAGGACAAGTCGATGGCCTGGAATACGGCCCGGACCGAAGCTCTCGAAATGGAAAATCTCATCGAAGTCGCCAAGGCCACGATGATTTCCGCCGAGGCTCGCAAGGAGTCCCGTGGAGCCCATGTGCGCGACGATGCTCCGGATAGCGCCGAGTTCCCGAATGGCCGTAACGATGCCGTGTGGCTCAAGCACACACTGTTCTCGCCGGTGGATAACTCGATCTGCTACAAGCCAGTCAACATGCAACCCCTGTCCGTCGAGCCCGTTGAGCTCAAGACGCGCTCGTACTAATTGGAGTTGAGAATGAGCAAACGCATGGTTCAATTCAGTATCTATCGCTACGATCCGGACAAGGATGACGCGCCTTACATGCAGGACATCTCGGTGGAACTGGAGCCGACTGACCGCAAACTGCTGGACGCGTTGACCAAACTGAAAGCCAAGGATGACGCGATTTCCTATCGTCGCTCGTGCCGTGAGGGTGTGTGTGGCTCGGATGCCATGAACATCAATGGAAAGAACGGCTTGGCTTGCCTGACCGATATCGACAGCTTGAAGCAGCCGATCGTGCTGCGTCCGTTGCCGGGCCTGCCAGTCATTCGCGACCTGATCGTCGATATGACCCAGTTCTTCAAGCAGTATCACTCGATCAAGCCTTACCTGATCAACAACGATCCGCCGCCGGAACGCGAACGTCTGCAGTCGCCAGAAGATCGCGAAGAGCTGAATGGTCTGTATGAGTGCATTCTGTGTGCCTGCTGTTCCACGTCCTGCCCGTCGTTCTGGTGGAATCCGGACAAGTTCGTCGGCCCGGCCGGTCTGCTGGCGGCTTACCGTTTCATCGCCGATACGCGCGATCAGGCAACCAACGAGCGTCTCGACAACCTCGAGGATCCGTATCGCCTGTTCCGTTGCCATTCCATCATGAACTGTGTTGACGTGTGCCCGAAGGGTCTGAACCCGACTAAGGCCATTGGCAAGATCAAGGACATGATGGTTCGTCGCGCCGTCTGATGGAAAGAGCGGACTACGAACGTCTGCGCTGGCGTTGTATTCGTCGTGCGCTTCTCGAACTTGACATCACCCTGACACGTTTTCTGGATAGTGGCGAGTTTGAAAAGCTTAACGATGATCAGCAACAGGCGTTTGTGGTGCTTGCTGACATGGAGGATTACGATCTCTGGGACTTGCTGACTGGCAAGGCAGAGATCGATGATCCTCGCTTGGCGCACATGGTGACGCTAATTCGTAAGAGTTGAGTAAGGTTTACAATCTATCTTTGGAATGTTGACCGCTTTTTTGGCATTGCAGTTACAACCAACACCTGTAAAGGGATGACTCCATGACGACTGAACGCAAGGCAATTTTGACAATCGATGGACAGGCTCCCGTCGACTTCCAGATCATGACCCCGACGCACGGCAACGATTGTGTCGATATCCGCACCTTGGGTGCCAAGACCGGCTTGTTTACTTATGACTCCGGCTTCCTTTCTACCGCTAGCTGCAAGTCAACGGTTACCTTCATTGACGGTGACAAAGGCGAATTGCTCTATCGCGGCTATCCGATCGAGCAGTTGGCTGAGAATTGCAACTTCCTCGAAGTCACCTATCTGTTGAAAAACGGCGAACTGCCGAATGCCAAACAGAAAACCGCTTTCGAAAGCACCATCAAGAATCACACGATGGTGCACGAGCAGTTGACCAAGTTCTATTCCGGCTTCCGTCGCGATGCTCACCCGATGGCTGTCATGACTGGCGTTGTTGGCGCACTGTCGGCCTTCTATCACGATGCCATGGACTTCTCGGATGCCGAGCATCGGAATGTCAGCTTCAACCGCCTTGTCGCCAAGATGCCGACCATCGTCGCCATGGCTTACAAGTACAACACCGGTGCGCCGTTCATGTATCCGGACAACGATCTGGATTACACCGCCAACTTCATGCGCATGATGTTCGGCAACCCGTGCGAGAAATACAAGCCGAATCCGGTTCTGGTCAATGCACTCGACACTATCTTCACACTGCACGCTGACCACGAACAAAATGCGTCGACCTCGACGGTTCGTCTGGCTGGTTCGTCCGGTGCCAATCCTTTTGCCTGTATTGCAGCTGGTATTGCCTGTCTGTGGGGCCCGGCGCACGGCGGCGCCAACGAAGCCTGTCTGCAGATGCTTGAGCAGATTGGTGACGTTTCCAAGGTTGGTGAATACATCAATCGCGCCAAGGACAAGAACGACTCCTTCAAGCTCATGGGTTTCGGTCACCGCGTTTACAAGAACTTCGACCCGCGTGCCAAGCTCATGCGCAAGGTGTGCTTCGATGTTCTTTCCGAACTCGGCCTGCAGAACGATCGCCTGTTCAAGCTGGCGATGGAACTGGAAAAGATCGCTCTGGAAGACCCGTACTTCGTCGAGAAGAAGCTCTACCCGAACGTCGACTTCTACTCTGGTATCGTCCAGAAGGCCATCGGCATTCCGACAGAAATGTTCACCTGCATCTTCGCCCTGGCCCGTACGGTCGGCTGGATGACGCAGTGGGAAGAAATGATCACCGATCCGGAATACAAGATCGGTCGTCCGCGTCAGTTGTACATGGGTGCAGCGAAGCGCGACGTCGTGCCGCTCGCCCAACGCGGCTAAGAAAGAAACTGGGCGGCCGTGTGGCCGCCCTTTTTTTACCTGCGGAAACTTGTGATCAAGCTATCTGTGGCTACAGTGGAAAAAAATACCCTTGAGGGGATGCCTATGACTACGATGAACAATTTATTCGACAGCACGATGTATTTTGGCGGCAATGCGCCGTTTGTCGAAGAGCTGTATGAAAACTACCTGAACAACCCGACTGCCGTGCCCGAAGAGTGGCGCGAATATTTTGACCGCCTGGCGCAGATGCCGGGCTTCGTTGCCCGCGACGTTGCCCATGCTCCGGTTATTTCCGCCTTTGCGGAATTGGCCAAGGATGGCGGCTTCCGTCCTGCGCCTGTTGCTGGTGGCGACAACAAGAAGCAATCGGCCGTTGGCCAGTTGGTCACCGCCTATCGTTCGATGGGTACCCGCTGGGCTGATCTAGATCCGCTCAAGCGTTTGGCCCGTCCGAATATTGATGAGCTGGAGCCATCTTTTTACGGCTTCACTGATGCCGACCTGAATCAATCGTTCAACGTCGGTTCCCTTAAGGGGCTCCCGGAATCAGCCAAGCTTGGCGATATTCTTGAAACCCTCAAGCAGACTTATTGCGGCACCGTTGGCGTCGAGTACATGTACATGTCCGACTACAACGAAAAGCGCTGGCTGCAGGAGCGTCTCGAGGGCATCCGCTCGCGTCCGACCTACAGCGCCGACCAGAAAAAACGTCTTCTCGAGCGCTTGACTGCAGCCGAGACGCTGGAACGTTACCTGCATACCAAGTACGTTGGTCAGAAGCGCTTCTCATTGGAAGGCGGCGAGTCGTTGATCGTTTCCATGGACGAAGCTATCCGTGTTGGCGGCAAACTGGGAATCGACGAAGTCGTCATCGGCATGGCCCACCGTGGCCGTCTGAACGTATTGGTCAATACCCTGGGCAAGGCCCCGTCGATGCTCTTCGCTGAATTCGAAGGCAAGAAGAAGAGCGATCTGTCGGCTGGCGACGTCAAGTACCACATGGGCTTCTCCTCCGATGTGTCGACCCCGGGAGGCCCCTGCCACCTGACCCTCGCTTTCAATCCGTCGCACCTCGAAATCGTCAACCCGGTCGTCGAAGGCTCGGTTTATGCACGCCAGGTTCGTCGGGGTGAAGAAGGCAAATCCAAGGTGCTGCCGGTGGTTGTTCATGGCGACTCCGCCGTGGCCGGCCAGGGCGTCAACCAGGAAATGCTCAACTTCGCCCAGACCCGCGGCTACGGCACGGGCGGCACGCTGCACATCGTCGTCAACAACCAGATCGGCTTCACCACCAGCGACCCCCGCGACTACCGCTCCGGCCACTACTGCACCGATATCTTCAAGATGGCCGATGCGCCCATTTTCCACGTCAACGGTGACGATCCGGAAGCTGTTGCGCTGGTCACCCAGTTGGCCATCGAGTTCCGTCAGCAGTTCAAGAAGGACGTCGTCGTCGACATCATCTGCTTCCGCAAGCTTGGTCACAACGAGCAGGATGAGCCGATGGTCACACAGCCGCTGATGTACAAGATCATCAGCAAGCACCCGGGTACCCGCAAGGTTTACGGCGACAAGCTGATTGCCGAAGGCGTCTTGCCGGCTGATGGCCCGGATCAGATGATTGCCCAGTACCGCGAACACCTTGACAAGGGTGAGTTGCTGTACAACCCGGTGCTGGCTGGCTACAAGCATCCGAACACCATCGACTGGACGCCTTTCCTGACCAAGAGCTACATGGAAACCTGCGACACCACGGTGCCGATGAAGGAACTCCAGCGTCTGTCGAAGCGCCTGACGACTTTCCCGGAAGGCTATACGCTGCATTCCCGCGTCAAGAAGATTGCCGAAGATCGCGCCGCCATGGGCGAGGGCAAGCTGCCGGTCGACTGGGGCATGGCCGAGAATCTTGCTTACGCATCCTTGCTGGTTTCTGGCTACGGCGTGCGTATCTCCGGTGAGGACGTTGGTCGAGGTACCTTCTTCCACCGCCATGCTGCCTTCCATGACCAGAATCGGTCAAACTGGGATGAGGGCACCTACTACCCACTGAAGAATCTGCAGGAAAAGCAGGCTGGCTTCCAGTGCTACGACTCCGTGCTGTCCGAAGAAGCTGTTCTGGCTTTCGACTACGGCTACGCCTCGGCCAATCCGTACGAAATGGTGATCTGGGAAGGTCAGTTCGGCGACTTTGCCAACGGCGCCCAGGTGGTCATTGACCAGTTCATTGCTTCCGGTGAGGCCAAGTGGGGTCGTGCCTGTGGTCTGGTCATGCTGCTGCCGCACGGTTATGAAGGTCAGGGTCCGGAACACTCTTCAGCCCGCCTCGAGCGCTACATGCAGCTTTGTGCCGAAATGAACATGGAAGTCTGTGTGCCGACCACGGCTGCACAGGTATTCCACATGCTGCGTCGTCAGGGTGTCCGCATGCAGCGTAAGCCGCTTATCGTCATGACGCCGAAGTCGCTGCTTCGTCACAAGGATGCTGCTTCCAGCATGGAAGAACTGGCTACCGGCGAGTTCAAGCGTGTCATCGGCGAAGTCGACGAGATTGATGCCAAGAAGGTCAAGCGCGTCATCCTGTGCTGCGGCAAGGTTTATTACGATCTGGTAGCAGCCCGTCGTGAGAAGAAAATCACCGACATCGCCATCGTTCGTGTCGAACAGCTCTATCCTTTCCCGAAGGATTCGCTCGAGAAAGAACTGGCCAAGTATCCGAAGGCGACCGAAATTGTCTGGACCCAGGAAGAGCCGCGCAATCAGGGCGCCTGGTACTGGATTGCCTCGCGTCACCATCTGGATACCCAGTTGGGCGTCAAACAGAAGATGTTGCTGGTGTCTCGTCCGGCTTCCTCTTCCCCGGCAGTTGGCTATCTGGCCAAGCACAACGAGCAACAAAAGGCACTGATCGAGTCCGCACTGGGCAAGATCGAGTACTGATAACTACAGCAGAGTGGAGTCACTATGAGCATTATCGAAGTTCAAGTTCCCCAGCTTTCCGAGTCCGTCGCCGAAGGCACGCTCGCTTCCTGGAAAAAGAAAATCGGCGAGGCCGTTGCTCGCGACGAAATCCTGATCGACATCGAAACCGACAAGGTCGTTCTCGAAGTTCCGTCGCCGGCTGCTGGCGTTCTGGTCGAAATCATCAAGGCTGACGGCGAAACCGTTGTCTCAGGTGAGTTGATCGCCCGCATCGATACCGAAGCCAAGGCTGGCGCTGCTGCCCCGGCTGCTGAAGCCCCGAAGGCTGCTGCCGCTGCTGCTCCGGTTGCCGCTGCTGCCGCGCCGGCTGGTACGGCCAGCCCGTCGGCCCGCAAGATCCTCGACGAAAAGGGCGTTGCTGCCGCTGACGTCGCCGGCTCTGGTCGTGGCGGTCGCGTCACCAAGGAAGATGCCGTTGCTGCTGCGCCGAAGTCTGGTCCGGTCGCTGCTCCGGCTGCTGCCAAGGCTGCCATGCCGACGCCGCCGGTTGCTGTTGCCCTCGGCGATCGTACCGAGCAGCGCGTGCCGATGTCCCGTCTGCGTGCCCGCATCGCCGAGCGCCTGCTGCAATCGCAGCAAACCAACGCCATCCTGACCACGTTCAACGAAGTGAACATGGGCCCGATGATGGCGCTGCGCAAGCAGTACGGCGAGAAGTTCGAAAAGACCCATGGCGTTCGCCTCGGCTTCATGGGCTTCTTCGTCAAGGCTGCCTGTGCTGCCCTGCAGAAGTTCCCGATCCTCAACGCTTCGGTCGATGGCAATGACATCGTCTACCACGGCTTCATCGACATCGGTATCGCTGTTGGTTCGCCACGTGGCCTGGTTGTGCCGATCATCCGCAATGCGGACCAGATGAGCATCGCCGAAATCGAGAAGAAGATTGCCGAATTCGGTGCCAAGGCCAAGGACGGCAAGCTGACCATCGAAGACCTGACCGGTGGCACCTTCTCGATCTCTAACGGTGGCATCTTCGGTTCGATGATGTCCACCCCGATCATCAACCCGCCGCAGTCTGCGATCCTCGGCATCCATGCCACCAAGGACCGCGCCATGGTTGAAAACGGTCAAGTCGTTGTGCGTCCGATGAACTATCTGGCCATGTCCTACGATCACCGCATCATCGACGGCCGCGAAGCCGTCCTCGGTCTGGTGACCATGAAGGAAGCGCTGGAAGATCCGTCCCGCCTGCTGCTCGGCGTCTAATCGACGTTGGCCGGCGCCAGTGTCCCGCAAAGGGCGCTGGCGCTTTTGCACATCTGAAATCTGAAAGGTTTACACATGTCCAAGCAATTTGACGTGCTCGTTATCGGCGGTGGCCCCGGCGGCTATGTCGCGGCCATTCGCGCGGCCCAGCTCGGCTTCTCCGCCGCCTGCTGCGAATCCAATCCGTATGCCGACCCCAAGGGCGAACCGCGCCTCGGCGGCACCTGTCTGAACGTCGGCTGCATCCCTTCCAAGGCACTGCTGCACACCTCGCACCTCTTCGAGGAAGCCGGTCACAGTTTTGAGGGCCAGGGTATCAAGGTTGGCAAAGCCACCATCGACGTGCCGGTCATGAAGGGCCGCAAGGACACCATCGTTACCCAGCTGACCTCCGGTATCAAGGGCTTGTTCAAGAAGAACAAGGTCACCATGCTCAACGGTCATGGTTCCTTTGTCGGCAAGGAAGGCGATCTGTACAAGGTCAAAGTTGGCACCGATGAGGTGCTGGCCAAGCAGGTCATCATCGCGACCGGTTCCAAGCCGCGTCACCTGCCGAACGTGCCGGTCGACAACAAGATCGTCATGGACAACGAAGGCGCCCTGAATCAGGAATCCGTGCCCAAGAAGCTGGCCATCATCGGTGCCGGCGTCATCGGTCTGGAAATGGGTTCGGTCTGGCGTCGCGTCGGTTCCGAAGTCACCATCCTCGAAGCAATGCCCGACTTTCTGGCTTTTGCCGATCAGGACATCGCCAAGGAAGCGCTCAAGCTGTTCACCAAGCAGGGTCTGAACATCCAGACCGGCGTCAAGATTGGCGATATCAAGACGACCAAGAAGGGCGTCTCGATTGCCTACGAAACGAAGGACGGCAAGGCAGAGAAGCTCGACGCCGACCGCCTGATCGTGTCGATCGGTCGCATCCCGAACACCGACGGCCTGAATGCGGAAGCGGTTGGCCTCAAGCTGACTGATCGCGGCATGGTTGAAGTCGATGGCCATTGCAAGACCAACCTCCCGGGCATCTGGGCCGTTGGTGACGTCGTGCGCGGCCCGATGCTGGCGCACAAGGCCATGGAAGAGGGCGTCATGGTTGCCGAATTGATGGCCGGTCAGGCTGGCCACTGCAACTTCGACACCATTCCGGGCGTCATCTACACCGCACCGGAAATCGCCTGGGTCGGCAAGAGCGAGCAGCAGCTCAAGGCTGATGGCGTCGCCTACAAGGTTGGCAAAATCCCGTTCATGGCCAACGGCCGTGCGCTCGGCATGGGCGAGCCATCCGGCTTCGTCAAGATGCTGGCCTGCGCGCAGACCGACCGCATCCTTGGCGTCCATATCATTGGCGTCAATGCCTCTGAGCTGATTTCCGAAGCCGTTGTGGCGATGGAATTCGGTGGCGCTTCCGAAGATCTGGCGCGCATCTGCCACGCTCACCCGACCTTGTCGGAAGCGGTGCACGAAGCGGCCCTGGCTTGCGACAAGCGTCCGCTGCACTTTTAAGCTGACTCTTCTTTGCCAGAAAGGCGGGTTGCGGCAACGCACCCGCCTTTTTCTTTGGCAGAATACGTTTTTACCCCCAATACTGATTCACCAAAATGCCCCATAAAAAACTCAATGTCGCCGCGCAGGGCATGCTCGACGCCTATAAAAACCTGCTTGATGCCCGTGGCTATATGGCCGATGCTGCCCAGATGACGGCGGCAATGGCCTTGCAGAACCTTTATACAAATTTGCTATTTTTTAAGGTTGACCGTGGCAGCACCTTCAAGCGCCTGCTGTCGCCGCCCAAGCCGCCGAAAGGCGTCTATTTCTGGGGCGGGGTTGGGCGCGGCAAGAGCTTCCTGATGGATTGCTTTTACGACTCGGTGCCTTATCGGCGCAAGCGTCGCATTCACTTCCATGCCTTCATGCAGCAGATCCATCATGACCTCGAAAAATACAAGGGCGAACCGGACCCGATGTTGAGGCTGGCCGAGCAGATCGCCAAGGAAGTGCGTCTCCTGTGTTTTGATGAGTTCCACGTTTCCGACATCGCCGACGCCATGATTCTTGGCCGTCTGATGGATGGCCTGTTTGCCCAGGGGGTCATCATCGTGATGACTTCCAACTATCCGCCGGACATGCTGTATCCGAACGGCCTGCACCGCGAAAGCTTTCTGCCGACCATCGCGCTGCTCAACAAGCATCTCGATGTCTTCGAGGTCGATGCCGGAACCGACTACCGTTTGCGGGCGCTGGAACAGGTCGAGATCTATCATTACCCGGCCGACGCCACGGCTGAAAAAAAGATGCTCGACTACTTCAAAATGGTTGCCGGCGAGGATGGCAAGAAGGGCGGCCATATCGAGGTGCTGGGCCGCGACATCGATACCGTGCGGCGCGGCCATGGTGTCATATGGTTCGATTTTCGCACCCTGTGTGGCGGCCCGCGTTCGCAGAACGACTATCTCGAAATCGCCCGTGGATACCACACCGTGCTCCTCTCTCATGTGCCGAAAATGACCATGCACCAAGCCTCGGAGGCGCGTCGCTTCACGTGGCTGGTCGACGTTTTCTACGATCACAAGGTCAAACTCATCATCACTGCCGACTGCGCGGCTGACGGGCTCTACACCGAGGGCACGCAGGCCAGTGAGTTTGCTCGCACGGTGAGCCGGCTGACCGAAATGAATTCCAGGGAGTACCTGGCCTTGCCCCACGCTGTGGCCTGATCAGATGACCGAAACCTTGCTTCCCGCCGATCTGGCCATCGATCTTCGACAGTTGGTGATGACCATCGCCAACACCGTCGATCTGGTCGGTGTCGACGATGTCATGCACGGCCGCCGGGTTGGCATGCTGGCGCGCGAAATGGCCATCCGCATGGGGTGGAGCGAGGCCGACCAGCTGATTCTTTACGATGCCGGCCTACTGCACGATTGCGGCGTGTCGTCGACGCGGGTGCACCATCGCCTGGTCGTCGATCTCGAATGGAGCGGCGCCGAAGAGCATTGCATTCGCGGCGACGAATTGCTCGCCAATTTTCCGCCGCTGGCCCATCTGGCCCCGATCATCCGTTATCACCACAGTGCCTGGGAATGGCTGGTAACGCAGAGCCTACCGGGTGATACGGCGCGTTTCGCCAACCTGATCTATTTGGCCGACCGCATCGATGTCCTGGCTGCGCCCTACCATGCCGACCAGAGCGTGCTGTCGCACGCCGACGAAATTCGCACCCGTCTGGCTTCGGCGCGCGGGCGTCTGTTTTCGCCCGAACTGCTCGATGCCTTCGGGCTGATCTCGCAGGAAGAGGCTTTCTGGCTGGCCATGCAGCCGGAATGGGTGCAGCAATATCAGGTCGAGATGGAGTCGCATGGCGATCTGAAGATGATCGGCTGGTCCGAGTTCAAGCAGTGTGCGACCATTTTTTCGCGCATCATCGACGCCAAATCGCCCTACACGGAGCAGCATTCGCAAGGCGTTGCACGGCTGTCGCGTTACTTGGCCGAAAGACTGGGGCTCAATGTCATCACTTGCGAAAAAATCGAAGTGGCCGGTTTGCTGCACGATATCGGCAAGCTGCAGATTCCCGACGAGATCATCGAAGGTGAAAGTGCCTTGACGGCGCATGAGTTCGACATCATGAAGAGCCACAGCTACGGGACGCTGCAGGTCCTCAAGCGGCTCCATGCCATTGCCGAAATCGCCCGTTGGGCTTCGCTGCATCACGAAACGCCGGATGGCCACGGTTATCCGTTCCACATCGGTGGCGCCGCGCTGCCCATCGAGGCGCGCATCATCAATGTCGCCGATATCTTTCAGGCGCTGGCGCAGGACCGTCCTTATCGCAAATCAATGACACCGGCCCAGATATTGGCCATCCTTCAAGAGCGCGCCGATCTGGGACGCGCCGATCCGGGCGTCGTCGGCCTGGTTGCCGAAGATGTGGCCGAATGCTACCGGGTCGCCATCTGCCTCGATTGACCCTTAATGCCGCTGGGAGAACGTCCATGATGCTGCGCATTCTTTGCCTGCTGGCCTGCCTGTTCAGTACCTCGCTGTGGGCCCAGCAGATGGAAGTCATCGAGCTCAGGAGCAAGAACGTCGATGAGGTGCTGCCGGTTCTGTTGCCGCTGGTCGAGCCTGGCGGCACGCTGACCGGCATGAACAACCAGCTTTTCCTCAAGGCCTCGCCGCGCAATCGGGCCGATATCAAACGGGCGCTGGCGGTCATCGACAAACCGGCCCGGCGCCTCATCATTCGCGTTTCGCAAAACCGTCAGGCCGAAGACAGCACGCGCGGTGCCGAGGCGAGCGGCCAGGTCGTGCTCGGTAGCACCCGGCGTAGCACGGTCGGAGCGACTGTGTGGGATACCAAGAGTGTGCGTGGCGAAAGTGCGGCGCAGATGGTGCAGACCGTCGAAGGCGGCCAGGCTTTCATCCAGGTCGGCCGTTCGCTGCCTCTCCCGATGCGCCAGGTTGTCGTTGGCCCCGGCGGCACAGTGATCAATGAAAACGTGGTTTATCAGGATGTCGGCCGAGGTTTTTACGCCGTGCCGCGCGTGAACGGCAACCGGGTGACGCTCGACATCAGCCAGCAGGCGGCCAGTCAGGGCGGCTATGGCAGCATCAACAACCAGCGCCTGTCGACGACGGTTTCCGGGCGGCTCGGCGAATGGATAGAACTCGGCGGCAGCGGTCGCCAGGCCAGCGGCAATCAGGGCGGCGCGCTCACTCTTTCAACAAGCGACGCGCGTGACAATCGCTCAATCTGGCTGATGGTAGAGGAAGTTGAATGAGCGATCTGAAACGACATATCGGGCAAAAAGTGGCGCTCGCCACCTCGATATTTTGCGCCCTGCTGGCCGTGCCGGCCTTCGGCGTGTTCATCTGGCTGTGGCTGGAGCGCGGCCTGGCCGACACCTGGGTGCCGAGCGCCCTGGCCTCGGTGGGCTTCCTCGGCGCCTGTGCCGTCGTGCTCTACGTCACGAGCCGGCCGCAGCCGCACTTGCCGCCAGAGGAAGGGCAACCCGAAGCCTGAGTCGGGTTATCAGGCAATCAGGTGAGCAATCAGAGTGCCGTCGGCGACGCCGGTGGCCGGTAAGCCTGTCTTTGCCTGAAACTGCTTGAGCAGATTGGCGCTGGTCTGGCCAAAAATGCCGTCGGCCTTGATCGGGACACCTTGCTCGGAAAGCCCGAGTTGCACCAGACGGACATCAAGGCCGCGGGCCAGTGGGCTTTGCAGCGCGATGCTGCGGGTGCCGGGTTGCGGGCCGTCATAGCAACCGGGCGGGGTGGCGCGCAGGGTGCTCAACGAAATCTCGGCGCCGCGGATGACGAGCGGCAGTTCCAGCCCCCAGTAGCCTTGCTCGATCAGGCGCTGGAAAGCATCCATCCGGTAAGCCGTCTTGCGCAAATCGCTGCGCGGATGGTTGGTCAGCCAGGCGCGCCGGGTCGCGACGTAGGCCGCGATCCACTTCTTTTCACCGAGCGCCGCGAGGCTGCCGGCCTGCGCCATGGTGCGGTCGCGCATGGCTTTCCACGAGCCGTGCACGGTGCTGTCGTAGACCACTGCAGTGCCGAGGGCAGAGGTGATACCGAGGTTGGCGGCGATGCGGGCGGCCGTCTGCCAGTAAACCTCATCAAAAAACTGATCCTGGGTTTCGCGCATGACCGGATCGTCGGCCGTGGCGCGGAGCAGATTGTGCAGGCGTAGCTCGTCGTCGAGGCTGAGGTCGATGGCCTCGAAACGCGGCAGCCAGGGCGACAGCCGTGGCCCGAAACGGGCGCCGTCATTGGTGCAGTAGCGCTGCAGCAGGTTGAGCAGATTGCCCGATGCCAGCGTCGTTTGCGAGCGCCCGAAGGTGAGGTGGCCGGTGTCGCCGGGAATGACGGTGACGCTGCCGTAGTCGCCGAGCACGACGCCGGTTTCGAACAGGTTGACGATGGATTGCGCCGTTTGCTTCTGAGTCGGGGTCAGCATGGTGATACTCCTTCCGTCCAGATTGGTCGGCTGATCATATTCCAATTTACCGATCAGGGTAGCACCATGGCATGCCCATCCCGGCGCCAAACGCGTTTCAGATCAATTGTTTGTCTGCTCCTGTTTCGTGCAGGCGGCGCGGATGATGCGTTCGGTTTTCGCCTCGTCGAGTTCGGCATGGCCGCCCAGGGCGGCATTGCCGTGGTCGCGCAGGGCCTGCATGACGCGGGCTGCAGCGTCGGGGTCGCTGACATCGGTGTCGGACAGATGGACCGGCATGTTCAGGCTGCGGTAGAAGGCTTCGATCGCGGCGATGGTTTCCCCGGCGCTCGGCTGGCTCAGCCCGAAGACGTTGCGGCCCATCTGCTCGAGTTTGGCCCGCTTGGCTTCGATCGTTTCGCGCAACAGCCAGGGCTGGATGATCGCCAGGGTACGGCCGTGGTCGATGCCGTACAGGGCGGTCAGCTCGACGGCCATGCGGTGCGTCGCCCAGTCCACCGGAACGCCCAGGCCGATGATGCCGCACAGTGCCTGATTGGCCGACCACATCATGTTTTGCCGCCAGGTCGTTTCGTGGCGCTGCGCGAAGTTGTCGGCCAGTGTCTTCAGCGCCTTCATCACGGCTTCGGCATAGCCGTCCTGGACGAGGGCGCCGACCGGGTAGGTCAGGTATTGCTCGCAGACATGAACGAAGGCATCGACGAGGCCGTTTTCCAGTTGTCGATCGGGCAGGCTGGCCATCACATCCGGGTTGAGAATGGCGAAGCGCGGCCGGGCCGGCGGCACGAAGAAAACGCGCTTTTCATGCGTGGCCTTGCGGGTCACGACGGCGCCGGCATTCGATTCCGAGCCGGTGGCCGGCAGGGTCAGTACGACGCCGACCGGCAGGGCTTTGGTCGGGACATGTTTGCCGCTGACGATGTCCCAGCCGTCCCCGTCGTAGAGCGCTGCGCAGGCGACGTACTTGGCGCCGTCGGCGACCGAGCCGCCGCCAACGCCGAGAATGAATTCTATTTTTTGCTCTTTTATCCGGTTGACCGTAGCAGTCAGCGTTTCGAGCGTCGGGTTCGGCTCGACGCCGCCAAATTCGACCACGGTGTGCCCGGCCAGGGCCGCAAGAACCTGCGCATGGACGCCGTTCTGCTTGATCGAACCACCGCCGTAAAGCAGCAGTACTTTGGCATCGCGTGGAATCAGCTCGGCCAGCTTGGCAAAGCTGTTCGGGCCGAAGTGGATTTGCGTCGGGTTGTGGTAACTGAATTCGAAAATGTGCGGCATTGCTCGTCTCCTTGGCTTGGCGCTGAACAGCGGCTTATTGTGCGAAAAAACTGGCGGTGATTTCAAGTGAACGCAGGCGCAGGGCCGGGTCGAAAATGTCGCTGACCAGGATCATTTCGTCGGCCCTGGTCGCTTCTTTCAGCGCCAGCAGGCCAGCGCGCACCGTGTCCGGTCCGCCGACGACGGCAGCACCGAGAAAATCGGCGATGCCAGAACGTTCCTGTGGATGCAGGCTGCTCAGGTACTCTGCAACCGGCGGTGGCAGGCAGCGCCGATCGCCGCGCAGGATGCCGAGGACGCGCTGGTAGGTGCTGCTGGCCAGGAACTCCGCTTCGTCGTCAGTTGTCGCGGCAATCACCGGCACGCCGATCATCACGTAGGGCTTGTCGAGTTTGGCCGAGGGGCGGAAATTGCGCCGATAGATGTCGATGGCCGGCAACAGCATGGCCGGCGCGAAATGCGAGGCGAAGGAATAGGGCAGGCCGCGTTCGGCCGCCAGGCGGGCGGAAAAGAGGCTCGAGCCAAGCAGCCAGATCGGCACTTCAGTGCCGTTGCCGGGCACTGCGACGACCATCTGGCCCGGCAAACGGGGGCCGAGCAACTGCTGCAGTTCGCTGACTGCCCGCGGGAACTCGGCTTCCGTTTCGATGCGGTCGCGGCGCAGCGCGCGCATGGTCATCTGGTCGGTGCCCGGGGCACGACCGAGGCCAAGATCGATCCGGCCGGGATAAATTTCGGCCAGCGTGCCGAAGGCCTCGGCGACGACCAGCGGCGCATGGTTGGGCAGCATGATGCCGCCCGAACCGACGCGGATGCGGCTGGTCGCCCCGGCAATGTAGCCGACCAGCACGGCCGTCGCCGAACTGGCGATGCCCGGCATGTTGTGATGTTCGGCCAGCCAGTAGCGGGTGAAGCCGAGCTGCTCGACATGGCGGGCCGTATCGCGGGCGATGGCCAGCGCCTCGGCCGTCGTGCCGCCCTCGCGGATGGCGACGAGGTCGAGCATCGAAAGTTTGGTTTCGTGCAGGGTGTTCATGCTGCCTCCTCAATCTGTTTTGCCGGATCGCGCCGGCTCGCTGCCCAGCCGAGCAGGGAAAGCAGGGCCAGGCCGCTGCCGATCAGCAAAATGCCGGCGATTTCGCTGCCCTTGAAAGCCTCGCCAAATGTAAGGCGCGACGAAAGAATGGCCACCACCGGCGTACCAAGTACCGACAGGCTGGCCTCCCAGGCCGGCACGCGGTCGAGAATGTAGATCCACAGCCACCAGCACATCGCAGTGCTGGCGACCGACATGAAGATCAGGATGCCAACGTAACTGACGGTCCATTCAGTTGGGTGTTCGGGCACGATGAAGGCGAGCAGGATGAGCGGCACGGCGCCGACGATCATCTGCCAGGTGGTCAGGGTCAGCAGGTCGACCGGCGTTTTGCCACGCAGGCGCTTGATCAGAATGGTGCCGGTCGCCCAGCACAGTGCCGCCATGAGGCCGAGGAACTTGCTGAACAGGCTGGCGTGCATGTCCCACGGTTCGATGATCAGCAGCAATCCGCCCAGCGTGCTCGCCGCCGCCAGCCACTGCTTGCCGCGCACGCGCTCGCCGAGGATGGGCCAGGCGAGCAGCAACGTCCAGATCGGCATGGTGAAAATCAATACCGCCGTCTTGCCCGGGCCACCCTCAACCAGCGCCCAGGTCTGGAAAATCATGAAGCCCGAGACTTGCGCCAGGCCGATGGCGATGGTCTGGCGCGGGGCGACCAGCTTCAGCTTGCGGCCGCTCAGGCGCAGCGCGATGACCAGCGCCAGCGCGGCGCCGACGCAGCGCTCGGCGGCAAAGGCGAAGGGCGGCGCGTAGGCCAGGCCCTGCTTGGCGAGCACCCAGGTGTAGCCCCAGGTCAGCGAGAGGACGATCAGGGCCAGCGCGGGCAGCCAACGACGGTATTCGGACATGGTGTTTCCGGAAATCGGCCCCGGCCGGCGATTGGCCGGTCGGGGTCATGGTTATAAAGAAATCAGGCAGCCAGCGCCGGGTAGTCGGTGTAACCCTCGGCCCCGCCGCCATACAGCTTGTCGGCCTGCAGTTCGTTGAGCGGCAGGTCATCCTTCAGGCGACGGACGAGGTCCGGCGTGCTGATGAACGAGCGGCCAAAGGCAACCAGGTCGGCCTTGCCGGCCGCGACATTCTCGATGGCCAAGTCACGCGAGTAGCCGTTGTTGAGCATCCAGGCACCGGGGAAAGCGCGATGCAGCGCTTCGTAGTCGAAAGCCTTGGCCTCGGGTGTGCGCGTGCCGCCGGTTTCGCCTTCGATGACGTGAAGATAGGCCAGGCCGAACGGCGCCAGCTGTTCGACGACATAGCCGTAAAGCGCCTGCGGATCGCTGTCGAGCGGCGCCGTGAAGGTCGTCATCGGGCTCAGGCGAATGCCGGTGCGGCCGGCACCGATTTCCTTGGTAATCGCTTCGACGACTTCAAGCAGCAGGCGGGCGCGGTTGGCGATGCTGCCGCCGTAAGGGCCGCTGCGGTCATTGACGCTATCGCGCAGGAACTGCTCGATCAGGTAGGTGTTGGCGGCATGCAGCTCGACGCCATCAAAGCCCGCATCGATGGCGTTGCGCGCGGCGCGACGGTAATCCTCGATCAGGCCGGGGATTTCATCGTCGCGCAGGGCGCGCGGCGTGGACACCGGGACGAAGCCGTCGCTGGTAAAGGTCGAGGCGTTCGCGACCTTGTCGGTCGACGACACCGGCGCCGCGCCATCCGGCAGCAGCGAGGTGTGCGAAATGCGCCCGACGTGCCACAACTGCAGCACGATCTTGCCGCCGGCGGCATGCACAGCATCGGTCACCTGGCGCCAGCCGGCGATCTGTTCCGGGCTGTGGATGCCCGGGGTGGCAAGGTAGCCCTGGGCCATCGGGCTGATCTGGCTGGCCTCGGCGATGATCAGGCCGGCCGTGGCGCGCTGGCGGTAATACTCGACGGTCAGCGGTCCGGCAACATTGCCGGCGATGGCGCGGTTGCGCGTCAGCGGTGCCATGACGATGCGGTTGGAGAGGGCGATATCGCCGATTTGGATCGGGTCGAACAGGGAAGTCATGTTGAATCTCCTGATGGGTAACTGATGAAAATTAGACTGGTCGTCTAGTGTTTCGGGTTAAAAATTGGCCGCAACAGCATGCGGCCTGTGGTCGGATGTTCAATGATTCAAGGTGTCAGCAACTGTCTGGTAAAGCGCATAGCGTTTTCGAGGGCCTGGCTGTTGCGGTGCAGCTTGCCGAGCAGGCTGGCGCCCAGCCAGAGTTGGTAGAGCAATTGCGCGGTCGGCCGGGCTTCGAGCGCCGGCAGCGAGCCATCGGCGACGCCGCCTTCAATGGCGCCGGCGATGCGGTCCACAATGCGGTCGGTTCCGTCGCGCAAGGTCAGGCGCATGGCATCCGACAGGTCGGAGACCTCGGCGGCAAGCTTGACGACCAGGCATTTCTGCTCGGCGCATTCAGTGCACTGCTTGTCCACCCAGCGCTGCCAGTAGCGCATCAGACGTTCGTGACCCGATGTTGCTTCGAGCGCAAACAGACTGTCGATATCGGCTAGATAGCGCCCGAAGTAGTCTTCGAGCAGGGCCTTGCCGTAGTCTTCCTTGGATTCGAAATAGTGATAAAACGACCCCTTCGGCACGCCGGCGGCCTTCAGCAATTCGTTCAAACCCACGCTGGCAAAGCCTTTCCCTGCAAAAATGCCGAGACCGGTGTCGAGAATGTGCTGACGCGTATTGTCGTGACGAGTGTTCATGGGAAGTAGTTTGCCAACAAATAGACCAGTCGTCTAGTGTTTTTGTTGCTACGTCTAACATGATTGCTTTGCAATTACCGGCTACCTGCCAAGGGACTTCCAGGACATCGTTCTCTAGCGAACATTGCTACATTCTAGGTGTATGCTGATGTGCTGGGTTTTCGTTGCATCTGATACAAACGGTGCCGCTGAGTTATACGACACGCGTTGGAACTGTGGCGAAATACCGTTTTCCTATATCAAAGCAATAAGCAAAAGGCCCTTCAATGACTCCAAAGGTATTCATCAGCCACGCCAGCGAAGACAAGTCGCGCTTCGTGACGGCGTTTGCAACTCAGCTACGGGCGAATGGCGTTGACGCATGGTTGGACCGCTGGGAGATGCTGCCGGGTGACAGCCTCGTAGATAAGATATTCGAAGAGGGTCTCAAGGATGCCAACGCGGTAATCATAGTTCTTTCGAACAACAGCGTTGCGAAGCCATGGGTATCGGAAGAGCTAAACGCGAGCATGGTATCCCGTATATCTAAAGGCACGAAAATCATCCCGGTCGTCATCGATAGTTGCGATGTGCCGGAAGCGCTGAAGTCGACGTTATGGGAGCGTATCGAAGATACAAATTACTTCGATGTGCCGCTAAAACGCATATTGGCGGCGATATTTGAAGTCCGAGAGAAACCGCTTCTCGGTAACCCCCCCGAGTTTGTTCAACGGGCATTCCAACGCATTGATAACCTTTCAAGCGTAGATACATTTGTGTTGAAGCGAGTGGCGGAGTACGACTTGGAAACAAATTCTCATATCGTTGAGCCCGAGAATATTTTCACTGATCTTGACGCGCTTGGTCTTACGAAAGATCAGGTGTCTGAATCAATTGAGATACTAGGCTCCGACGGATACTTCGAGTTGTCCCGCTATTTCGGCGGAGGCCCGGATCGGTATGGTTGCCATATTCGCGTAACGCGATACGGCCTCGAACAGTACTGCTTATCCGAAGTCGAAAAATATGATCAGCTAAAAGAACAGTGCGCGGGACTGGTAGTAAATGAGGATGTATGCGACAACGAAACTTTGGCGGCGAAGACGGGGGAGAAACCACGACTAATAGAGCATATTTTGGATATTTTCGAGTCCAATGATCTGATCAAAGTCACGAAATTCATGGGGGGCAACATTTCGATCCATCACGTCCATCCGAAGTTTCGGAGAATGCTGTCTTGATTCCGTATAAAACAAATCGCTGTAGCTGACGCTTGACCCGCTGCTTCAAAACAAAAACCCGGCACTAGGCCGGGTTTTTGTTGCGTGCCTTTTGATCAGGCGGCGTTGAGCGCCTGATCCAGATCGGCGATCAGGTCGTCGATGTGCTCGATGCCGACCGACAGGCGGATCATGTCTTCGGAAACGCCGGCCTTGGCCAGTTCTTCCGGCGACAGTTGGCGGTGCGTGGTCGATGCCGGGTGGCAGGCGAGGGTCTTGCAGTCGCCGATGTTGACGAGGCGGGTGACGAGTTGCAGCGCATCCTGGAACTTGCCGCCAGCCACGCTGCCGCCCTTGACGCCGAAGTTGAGGATGCCGGAGGCGCGGCCGCCCATGTATTTCTGGACCAGCGCGTGGTCCTTGTGGTCGGGCAGACCGGCGTAATTGACCCAACTGCATTTCGGGTGGCTCTTGAGGAAATTGGCGATCTTGAGCGAGTTTTCGCAGATGCGGTCCATGCGCAGGGCCAGTGTTTCGATGCCTTGCAGGATCAGGAAGGCGTTGAACGGGCTGATGGCGGCGCCCATGTTGCGCAGCGGCACGACGCGGGCGCGGCCGATGTAGGCGGCGGGGCCGAGGGCTTCGGTGTAGACGACGCCGTGGTAGGAGACGTCCGGCTCGTTGAGGCGCTTGAACTTGGCTTTGTGCTCGGCCCACGGGAATTTGCCGCTGTCGACGATGATGCCGCCGAGGCTGTTGCCGTGGCCGCCGAGGTACTTGGTCAGGGCGTGCACAACGATGTCGGCGCCGTGCTCGAAGGGGCGGCACAGGTAGGGCGAGGGGACGGTGTTGTCGACGATGACTGGCACGCCATGCTTGTGGGCGATTTCGGCGAGCTTTTCGAAATCGACGACATTGCCGAGCGGGTTGCCGACGGATTCGCAGAAGACGGCCTTGGTCTTGGCGTCGATGAGCTTTTCAAATGCCGCCGGATCGCGGTAGTCGGCGAAGCGGACGTCGATGCCGTATTGCGGCAGGGTGTGGGCGAACAGGTTGTAGGTGCCGCCGTACAGCGTGCTCGAGGTGACGATGTTGTCGCCGGCCTCGGCGATGGTCTGGATCGCGGCGGTGATGGCCGCCATGCCGGAGGCCAAGGCCAGCGCGGCAATGCCGCCTTCCATTTCGGCGACGCGCTTTTCGAGCACGTCCTGCGTCGGGTTCATGATGCGCGTGTAGATGTTGCCGGCAACCTTGAGGTCGAACAGGTCGGCGCCATGCTGGGTGCTGTCGAAGGCGTACGAGGTCGTCTGGTAGATGGGGACGGCGACGGCCTTGGTGGTCGGGTCCGGGCTGTAGCCGCCGTGGACGGCGATGGTTTCGATCTTCATGCGAGCGTCTCTCTTGATGTTGTTGTGGAAAAAGGGATGTCGGGAAACAGGCTGCCTAGCTTAGCGCGCCGGGCGCCGGGCGCCAATATCGATGTCTTCTATTGATATGCCCAAACGTCATGCTGCCGGTTCGCTGGCTTCTTCGTCGCCGGGAAAGGTCTCGGCTGAATGACGCGCTGCCTTGATCATGAAGCGGCCGGGGTCGAGGGCATCGACGAGGTCGCGTTCGAGGGGCAGCGGCTCGCCTTCGATCTGGCTGAGCAGCAGGTCGGCCATCAGCGCCGACCACACGATGCCGCGCGCGCCGAAACCCTGGACGCACCACAGGCCGGGCTGGCGCGGAATGTTGTGGAGGCGCGTGTTGGGCGTCGCGGCCAGGATGTCCGGTACGGCGCCGACGATGGGCAGGCGGTCCGGCGACATCGGGCGGAAGCCGACGCGGCCATGCAGCGCGGCCGGGTCGATGTGGGTGGCGAAGTCGGGCAGGGTCAGGCGGAGGCGGGCAAGGTTGTCGCGGTGGTCGCTTTCGCGCTCATTGGTGTCGTCGTCTTCGTAGGACAGCGAGGCGCCAATCAATTGCGTGCCGTCGACTTCGGGGATGGCGTAGCCGACCTGGAAAAGAACGGCCTTGAGCGGCGTGCCGGCCGCCGCTGGCAAATGACTGACCTGGCCGCGTCCGGAACGTTGCGGTAGCCAGGCGAATTGCTCGAAGCGCGGGGCGGCGGCGCCGCTGGCCATGATCAGCACGGGAGCTTCGGCCAGAATATTGCCGGCCGCATCGAGCGCCTGCCATTCCGTTTTTGGCCGAAAAATCCGGTTGACCGTGGCATTGAAGCGGGTCGTTATTTTTTCGGGAAAAGCGGCCAGTGCGGCTTGGCAAACCGAGGGCGGTTGCACCCAGCCGCCATTCGGGAACCACCAGCCACCGATATTTACGGGTTGGCCGAGCAGTTGGCTGGCTTCTTCCCTGTCGACGAAACGGAGAAGGTCAGGCGGCAAGCTGAGTTGTTCGACGGCACGTTTTTGCTGCGCTTCGTGCTCCGGTTCGCGCGCCAGATGCAGCACGCCGCAGGGCGACCAGCGGGCGTCGGGCAGGCTGGCGAGCAGGGCGCGGGTGGCGAGAAATCCGGCGCGGGTGAGGCGGGAGAGGCGGTTGTCGTCGGCGCTGGGCAGCGGGCGCAGCATGCCGGCCAGGTTGCTCGAGGCGCCGGTAGCCGGGGCATCAGCCTGCTCAAGTACGGTGACCTGCCAGCCGGCGGCGGCCAGCGCGTAGGCCGTGGCGCTGCCGGCAATGCCGGCGCCGATGACGATGGCCCGGCGATCCGTCGGCGCGACGTGACGATCCGGCCGGCGCGAACGGAAGCGGCCGACCAGCATTTGCCGCTTGCCGACCGGGCCGGGGCGTTTTTCGACGTCGAACTCGGCGTCTTTCAATGCCTGGCGGACGTGGCCGGCGACCGTCCACGTGGCGATGGTGGCGCCCGGCGCGGTCAGTCTGGCCAGGCCCTTGCAGAATTGCGGCGACCACAATTCCGGATTCTTTTGCGGCGAAAAACCGTCGAGGAAAAAGGTATCGACCGAGGCGTCGATGTTGCGCAGTTGCGTCGCGGCGTCGCCGAAAAGCAGCGTCAAAATGACCTGCCCGCCGTCGAGATGCAGCCGGTGCATGCCGGGCACCAGCGGCGGCCAGTGTTTTTGCACTTCCGCCGCCAGTTTGCCGAATTCCGGCCAGGCTTGCTGGCAGGTGGCGAGGTCTGCCACGGTCAACGGGAATTTTTCGCAAGAAATGAAATGCAGTCGCCGGCAGCGCTGCGGGTCGTCCCGCCAGGCCTGCCAGGCGGCGAGGAAGTTCAGCCCGGTGCCGAAGCCTGTTTCGAGGATGACGAAGCGATCGCGCCCTTGCCAGCGTTGCGGCAGTTCATTGCCGGCGAGAAAGACATGCCGGGCCTGCGTCGGGCCGCCGAGGGCGGAGTGGTAAACGTCGTCGAAGGCAGCGGAGTAGGGCGTGCCGTAGGCGACGAATTCGATTTTGGCGGGCTGCAGCTTGTCCACTAATGCAGGCGCGAGATGTCTATGGCTGGCGTGACGCTCGCTGGCACCGGGGCGTCGTCGAGGGCCAAATTCCATTGCGCATGCTCGGCACCGGCGCGCAGCATGGCGCACAAGGTTTGCAGCAACTCGATGTTCATGGCGAGCTGAAAACTGCGCTCCCGGCCTTCGCGGAAGATCAGGTTAAAGGTGCCATCGCTCAGGGTGTCGACCTTGAGTTCGCTACTGAGCAGTGGCGTCGAACCGAGCGGGTAGGTGGCGTTTTCGTCGGAAAAAGCCTGATCAAAGTTGACCGCCTCGTCGGCCGGAGTCTCGCCAACAATCTGCGTCGCCACCGCCTGCTTCCCGGCCAGCCGGGACAGGTGCGGCCACACTTCGCGCAGGAAACGCCGGGTCAGCCAGATACGGTATTCCTCGTCGTCCTGCGTGGAAATGCGTAGAAGCAGACGATCCTGTACTTGGTCGCAAGCAACTTGAAGCTGACGAATTTGCATCAGAAATTACCAGGAAAACTCGATGATCGAGCGAGCGCCGGCGAGACAAGGCGCAGCCGACCGCCGCATAGCTAGACTATGCAAGATCGGTTGCAACGCCGTATCGCCAAGCGCAGCCGATCATCATTCGGGGCGCATGGAGGGGAACAGGATCACGTCGCGAATCGCTGCTGCATCGGTCAGCAGCATGATCAGCCGATCAATCCCGATCCCACACCCGCCAGTCGGCGGCAGCCCGTATTCCAGCGCCCGAATGAAATCAGCGTCGTAATACATCGCCTCTTCATCCCCGGCATCCTTCGCCTTCATCTGTTCCTGGAAGCGCGCCGCCTGATCTTCGGCATCGTTCAACTCGGAGAAACCATTGGCAATTTCCCGCCCAACAATGAACAGCTCAAAGCGCTCGGTGATTTCCGGATTGGAATTGGAAGCACGAGCCAGCGGAGAAACTTCAACCGGATAATCGATGATGAAGGTCGGCTCCCAGCACTGGGCTTCGGCGCAGGCTTCGAACAGTTGCAGTTGCAGGCTGCCCAGGCCGCCCGGCTTGAGCGGCTCGCCAAAGGCCTTGATCTTGGTCTTGAGAAATTCGACATCGGCCAGTTGCTCGTCGGTGAAAGACGGCTGCTGGCGCTGGATGGCCTGGTTGATGGTCAGGCGATGGAAAGGCTTGGACAGGTCGAGCTCGCGGCCCTGATAGATGAAGACTTCCTTGCCCAGCGCCTCGCGCGCGGCGTGGCGGAGCAGGCCTTCGGTGAAGTCCATGAGCGTGTGGTAATTCGCATACGCCTCGTAGAACTCCATCATCGTGAATTCGGGGTTGTGGCGCGGGCTCAAACCTTCGTTGCGGAAGTTGCGGTTGATTTCGAAGACCTTCTCGAAACCACCGACAACGAGGCGCTTGAGGTAGAGCTCCGGGGCGATGCGCAGGAACTGCTGCATGTCGAGCGCGTTGTGGTGCGTGACAAACGGCTTGGCCGAGGCGCCGCCGGGGATCGGGTGCATCATCGGCGTTTCGACTTCCATGAAGCCGTGGCCGGTCATGTAGTTGCGGATGGCGGCGACGATGTCGGAGCGGGCGCGGAAGGTGGCGCGCGTTTCCTCGTTCATGATCAGGTCGACGTAACGCTGGCGATACTTCATTTCCTGATCGGCCAGGCCGTGGAACTTGTCCGGCAGCGGGCGCAGCGACTTGGTCAGCAGGCGGATTTCGGCGGCCTGGATGGACAGCTCGCCGGTCTTGGTCTTCATCAGGATGCCGCTGACGCCAATAATGTCGCCTAGGTCCCAGGTCTTGAAGTCGGCATAGACTTCTTCGCCGACGCGGTCACGGGTGATGTAAAGCTGGATGCGGCCCGACAGATCCTGAATGGTGGCGAAGGAAGCCTTGCCCATGACCCGCTTGAGCATCATGCGGCCGGCGACCTTGACCTCGACCGGCAGACCTTCGAGTTCTTCCGCCGTCTTGGCGCCATAGCCTTCGAGGACTTTCGCGGCGGTGTTCTCGCGCTGGAAGTCGTTCGGGAAGGCTTTCCCGGTCTTTCGCCACTCGGCCAGTTTGGCGCGGCGCTCGGCGATGAGCTGGTTTTCGTCCTGCTGGACCGGGGCTTGCTGTTCGGGGTTGGACATGAAGAATCCTTGGGGAAATGGGGGGTGCTTCAGGCAAAAGCCTAGAACCGGTGATTTTCGCCGATTTATGGTCCTTGGGACAAGGTTCGCTGCTCTTGTTTTGTAGCGGATGGCTGGCGATTTCCCGATTATTGGCATGGGGTTCCGCCTTGCTGGCGGGCGTACTTTCTTTTGCTTCGCCAAAAGAAAGTAGCCAAAGAAAAGGCGACCCCGAGGGCGGCGCCGGGCTTTGCCCGGTCCCTTGCGCTACTCGGAAGGCCGGGCGGCTGCGGAACTCGGGCTTCGCCCTCAGACAGTCCTCGCCGACTGCCCCCGGCCTTCCTGCGTTGCTCAGCGCCTTCCACGGGGGCCCCAAAGGCGTCCATGCTCAACCGTTTTGCCCCAAGAATTGCATTCCTACGGTCAACCGGAAAAAACAGCCAAAAATGGAATCTGCTATTCAGGCACCCAAGCTCAAGCACGGATCGTTTTACCGGGCCCCTTGAGAGGTGCCGAGCAACGCAGGGGCTGGCGGATAAAGGGCGAGGACTGTCTGAGGGCGAAGCCCGAGTTCCGCAGCCCCCGCCAGTCCCGAGTAGCGCAGGGAACCGGCGCAGCCGGCACCGACCCAGGGTCGCCTTCTTCTTTGGCTACTTTCTTCTTGGCGAAGCAAGAAGAAAGTACGCCCGCCAACAAGGCGGAACCCCAAGCCAATTCAGAGGGCCAAGAGAAATCGCCAATACAACCCAACCCTCACGCCAATGCAATAATCCCCCTTATGGAAATCCTCATCGAAATCATCCTCAAAGCCGGCCGTTCCGCCGTCGAACTGGCCTTCTTCGTCCTGCTCCCCGTCATGGTCGTCATGCTCTCGCTCATGCGCCTGCTCGAAGCGCGCGGTGTGCTGGACTGGGTCGTCGCCCGTCTCGCCCCGTTGCTCAAACCGGTCGGCCTGACCGGGCTGGGCGTCTTCGCCGCCTTGCAGATCAACTTTGTGAGCTTCGCCGCACCGATGGCGACGCTGACCATGATGGAACAGCGTGGCGCCTCCGACCGCCACATCGCCGCCACGCTGGCCATGGTTTTCGCCATGTCGCAGGCCAACGCGGCGCTGCCGATGATGACCATGGGCCTCGATCTGGCGCTGACCCTGACCTATTCGCTGATCGGTGGCCTGACCGCTGCAGCGGCGACCTATTACCTGTTCGGCCGGACGTTATCGAACAGCGAAAGCCGGCTTGATGAAACCCTGCATCATCCGGTTGCCGAGAGCGCCAAGGGGGTGCTCGATGTCATCAACCGGGCCGGGGCTGAAGCTTTCAAGCTCTCCGTCGGCGCCATTCCGATGCTCGTGCTGTCGCTGGTCGTCGTTACCGCGCTGCGTACCAGCGGCGCCATCGATGCGCTGACCCGCCTGCTGGCACCTGTTCTCACCGCCGCTTCCATCGACAGCGCGCTGATCTTGCCGACACTAACCAAGTACATCGCCGGTGGCACAGCGATGATGGGTGTCATGGACGAAATGCGCAAAGCCGGCCAGATCAGCGTCGAACTGCTCAACGCCAGCGCCGGCTTCCTGATTTCCCCCTTCGACCTGCCCGGTGTGGCCGTGCTGATTTCCGCCGGGCCGCGCATTGCTGCTGTCTGGAAACCGGCTGCCCTCGGTGCTTGTATCGGTATCGCTGTACGCACCGTCGGACATATACTCGCTGTATGAACCGACCAAAATTGACCCGCTTGATCCTGGCTGCCAGCGCCGGCCTGATGATCGCCAGCGCCTCTGCTGCTTCCTTGAACCTGCTCGGTTTCGACGACATGTCCTGCGCTGCATGGAGCAAATCGAAGGATGACCCCGACCAGCGCGCCGCCTACGTCGTCTGGGTGCGCGGCTTTTTGACGGGACACAACTACGCTTTGCCGAACCAGCAGGTTTCGAGTTTTTCCAGCAGCACGTTGGAACTGAAACTGAATCAATACTGCAGCCGGAGTCCGACTGGCATGATCAGCGATGCCGCGATGCGCATGAGCGACGAGCTTTCCGGACGCAATCAGCCGATCAAGAAATAGCAGGCACTCGCGCGATCTTTTGTGCTGGCAACATATGTGAACGTCTGGTTAAGTTACTTCAAACGAACTTTTGCAAGTGCTTTGATTTCACTCCGTCCATTTGCCTTGGCGGCGACTCCTGGCCGATTGGCGAGCTCGCTGCAGCCTCGCGTAATTCGGTAATATCGCGGGCTTAGCATTCCAGTTCCCTTCCACGGAAATCCGACCATGCAATACCACGCCGCCAATACCGATTCCCTGATGAGCATCACCAACCGTCCCGACCTCGTTTTCGAGCGCGGCGAAGGGTCATGGCTGTACGATCATCAGGGCAAGGCCTACCTCGACTTCATCCAGGGCTGGGCGGTGAATACGCTTGGTCATTGCCCGCCGGAAATCGCTGCGGCACTGGCCGCCCAGGCCGGCAAGCTGATCAACCCGAGCCCGGCTTTCTACAACGGGCCGATGATCGAACTGGCCGGTCTGCTCACCGCCAACTCGGTGTTCGACCGCGTCTTCTTCGCCAACACCGGCGCCGAGGCCAACGAGGGGGCGATCAAGCTGGCGCGCAAGTGGGGCCGCCTGCACAAGGATGGTGCCTACGAGATCATCACCTTCGGCCATTCCTTCCACGGCCGCACGCTGGCCACCATGTCGGCTTCCGGCAAGGCTGGTTGGGACACGATTTACGCGCCGCAGGTGCCGGGCTTCCCGAAAGCGACTTACAACGACATTGCTACGGTCAACGAGAAAATCGGGCCAAAAACGGTAGCCGTCATGCTCGAACCGGTGCAGGGCGAGGGCGGGGTGATCCCGGCAGACATCGAATTCCTCAAGGCGCTGCGTGAGCTGACCACGGCGCGCGGCATCCTGCTCATCGTCGATGAAGTGCAGACCGGCATGGGCCGCACCGGCAAGCTGTTCGCCTACGAACACGCCGGCATCACGCCGGACATCATGACGCTGGCCAAGGGCATCGGCGGCGGCGTGCCGCTGGCGGCGCTGCTGGCGCGCGAGGAAATCTGCTGCTTCGAACCGGGCGATCAGGGCGGCACCTACAACGGCAATCCGCTCATGACGGCGGTTGGCGCGGCGGTGTTGAAGCGCCTGCTGACACCGGGTTTCCTGGCCGGGGTCGAGGCGCGTGGTCAATATCTGTCGAAGCGGCTGCTCGAACTTTCCGCCAAGCATGGCTTGTCGGGCGAACGCGGTTCCGGCCTGTTGCGCGCCTTGGTGCTGGCTGACGAGCGCGGCCCCGACATCGTTCGCCGGGCGCTTGAGGGCGGACCGACAGGCCTGCTCCTCAACTCGCCGCGCCCCAATCTGCTGCGCTTCATGCCGGCGCTGAATGTGACCGAGGCCGAGATCGACCAGATGATTGCCATGCTCGACGCCCTGCTGCAGGGCTGAAACAGGAGCCAGCCAGCGCCCCCGGAACACCCGGAGCGGGCGCTCGGGCCGGGCTGCATCATCTCGGCGATGCTCGATTTCGCCTTGATCTCCACGCGGAAGCCTTGTCCGTGACCTGGCGAACAGCCACGACGGGATTTGTTTGCCGGATACTTATTTCTCGGCCGCGTAATGAACGGCCAGCCAGACCGTTGGCTGCTCCGGGTCTGTCCACTCCACCCGATGCCGGCGATGCGGGGCGATGTCGATGAAATCGCCGGGGTTGAGCCGGACAGGTTCCGGCGAGTCTTCGAAGCGCAGGGTCGCCTGACCTTGCAGGACGACCACCCATTCACCCTCGGGCTGGTCGTACCAGAAGCCCTCCGGGCTGCACTGGCCGGTCGACACAATGCGTTCGATGCGCAGGCCGGGGCGGTTGAGCAGATTTGAAAATTGCTCATTTTTTCCGGTTGACCGTGGGATTGCGGCAAACAGGTTGTCCGACATCGTCACTCCGGTTTATAGAGCGGCAGGGCATCGAGGCGGCGTTCGATTTCCGCCGTCAGTTGCCGATAGGCCGGGCTGCTCGTGTTGCCGAACTGGCGCCGGAAGTCGGCGGCGCTGATCGATTCCGGCAGGTCGCTGATGACGGGGACGAGGTCGCCGTCGGTCAATTCCTTTTCGAGTTGCGTGTTGAGGCGCGAGTCGTTGCGGTTGAGCAATTCGCCGAAACGGGTGCCGGCCCGGTCGGCAGCCAGGTCGGCGAAGGAGAAGCCGCTGCCATGGCGGGCATCGGCCATTTCCTTGTAGACGCCGATGGCGTCGGCCACCGGTTCGCCAGCCCAGGCGGCGAGGGTGGCCGAAACCACGAAGTGCTGGGCGGTATCGCCGCGGCCGGCCAGCATCAGCGTCACGGGGCGAAGCTGTGGCCACTGGCGGGCTTCGGGAATGAGCGAGGCGATGTTTTTCTCGGCCAGGTAAACGCCAAGCACGAGCAGGGCCGCGCGGCGGTTTTCGTGCTGATCGGCGCCGTTGATGTCGAGCACGGTACGCATGACGCTGGCCAACGGAACGGGACGCCCGGGTGCGTGGTGGTCGAACAGGGCGGCCAGCGATTCGTGAGCGGAGCGGATGCGAGCCAGATCGTCCGGCTTGAAGGCGATGGACCGGGCGCGGTCGAGCAGGGCCGGTTCCCAGACGTAGGCGACGACAATGCGCTGACGCTGCGGGTCGAAGATCAATTCGCGGATGGCCTGGCGGGCCAGCGTCCATTCCGGCCCGTAGCCGGCGCCCTGAACGGCAGTGGCGAGCATGAATTCAAGGAATTGCGGTGGAATCGGCAAACTGCCCATGGATGCCGCGACGATTTTCGGTTCGCCCTTTCCCTCGCGGAACGTGGCGCGCAAATTGAGGTAACGCTCGCCCGGCAGCAGCGGCACGCGTGCGCTGAGGCGGACTTCGGCCGTTTCCTCGCCGAGCGCCAGGGCGCCGCGGCCACGCAGGCTGCGGCCGGCCAGATAATTGATGCCTTCATCGATAAGTGCCGCGGGGATCGCCGTCCGCCGTGCTTCGCCCGACTGCAGGCGGCGCGGATCGTTGGTGTGAAACAGCCAGCGCGCCTGATTGACGGCGGCCTGCGAGATGGTTTCGCTACGCTCGACCAGCGGTTTGCCGTCGAGCGCGGCCAGCAACAGCCCACCGATGGCCAGCCCGAGCAGTAGCAGCGTGCCGGCCAGCCAGGCAAGGAGGCGAGTCATGGCTGACTCACCGCCTGCTTAAACGCCCTGTTTCAGGCTGGCTTCGATGAACGGATCGAGATCGCCATCGAGGACACCTTGCGTGTTGCCGGTTTCGTGGTTGGTGCGCAGATCCTTGATACGGCTCTGGTCGAGCACGTAGGAGCGGATTTGGTGGCCCCAGCCGATGTCCGACTTGGCATCTTCGAGTTTCTGCTGTTCGGCCTGTTGCTTGCGCAGTTCGAACTCGTAGATGCGGGCGCGCAGCATTTGCCAGGCTTCGTCGCGGTTGCGGTGCTGCGAACGGTCGTTCTGGCACTGGACAACGATGCCGGTCGGGACGTGGGTCAGACGCACGGCGGAGTCGGTCTTGTTGATGTGCTGACCGCCGGCGCCGGAAGCGCGGTAGGTGTCGGTGCGGACGTCGGACGGATTGATGTTGATCTCGATCGAATCATCGACTTCGGGGAAGACGAAGATGCTGGTGAACGAGGTGTGGCGGCGGGCGGCCGAGTCGAACGGTGATTTGCGGACCAAGCGGTGGATGCCGGTTTCGGTGCGCAGCGTGCCGTAGGCGTAGTCGCCGGTGAACTTGACGGTGGCGCCCTTGATGCCGGCGACTTCACCTTCGGATTCTTCCATGACTTCCACGGCGAACCCTTTTTTCTCGCCATATTTCAAATACATGCGCAACAGCATCGAGGCCCAGTCCTGGGCTTCGGTACCGCCGGCGCCGGCCTGGATTTCCAGGAAGCAGGGGCTGGGGTCCATCGGATTGTTGAACATGCGGCGGAATTCGAGGGCGGCGACCTTGGCTTCGATTGCGGCGTTATCGGCCTCGACTGAAAGCAGCGTCTCTTCGTCGCCATCTTCCTTGCCCATGTCGAACAGTTCGCGGCCGTCGTCGAGGCCGGACTGGACTTCTTCGAGCACCAGCACGATGTTTTCCAGCGATTTCTTCTCGCGCCCGAGTTCCTGGGCGCGCTTGGCGTCGTCCCAGATCTTCGGGTCTTCCATCTCCTGGGTGAGGAGGGTCAGGCGCTCGCGTTTCTGATCGTAGTCAAAGATACCTCCGCAGCTCGGCGGCGCGCTGCGCCAGATCGTCGAGCTTGTAGGAGATGCTGTTGATGTGTTCGGCTTCCATGGTCGGGCGTCCAGATACTTGAAAACCGGACATTATAAAGCTTTAGGTGGCCCAATCATGTGGCGTTTTGGTAGGCATTTTTTTCGTCTCCGATGGCATAACTCCCCGCCACACGGGCGTAGAATGGGGTTGTTGCGCCGCAACATTAAGAGGAGAGGAGAGTACTCTCCCTGGGCGGCACACATTTCGGGGCTGGACTGAACATGAACAAGATGCTGACCATCGACGGCAATGAAGCCGTCGCCAACGTGGCCTACCGCGTTTCCGAAGTGATCGCGATTTACCCGATCACCCCCTCGTCCGGCATGGGCGAACTGTCCGACGAATGGGCCGCCCAAGGCAAAACCAATGTCTGGGACTGCGTGCCGCGCGTCGTCGAACTGCAGTCCGAAGGTGGCGCCGCCGGCACTGTCCACGGCGCCCTGCAGGCCGGTTCGCTGGCGACGACCTTCACGGCGTCGCAGGGCCTGCTGCTGATGATCCCCAATATGTACAAGATCGCCGGCGAACTGACGCCGACGGTCTTCCACGTCGCCGCCCGTGCCATCGCGACGCACGCGCTGTCGATTTTCGGCGACCACTCCGATGTGATGGCGACGCGCGGCACCGGCTTCGCGCTGCTTTCGTCCAATTCGGTGCAGGAAGCGCAGGACATGGCGGCCATCGCCTCGGCCGCGACGCTGGCCGGCCGCCTGCCGGTGCTGCATTTCTTCGACGGTTTCCGCACCTCGCACGAGGTGGCGAAGATTACCGGTGTCGACGACGACGTCCTGCGCAAAATGATGCCGCAGGAGCTGATCGCCGCCTTGCGTCACCGCTCGCTGTCGCCGGAACACCCGGTGCTGCGCGGCAGTTCGCAGAATCCCGACGTCTTCTTCCAGGCCCGCGAAGCGCAGAACCCGTGGTTCGATGCTTTTCCGGGCGTCGTCCAGCAGGCCATGGACCGCTACGCGGAGCTGACCGGGCGGCAATACAAGTTGTTCGACTACGTCGGCGCTCCCGACGCTGAGCGCGTCATCATCATGATGGGCTCGGGAGCGGAAACAGCGCAGGAGACGGTCGAACACCTCAACCGTCAGGGCGAGAAGGTCGGCCTGCTCAAGGTTCGCCTTTACCGCCCGTGGGCGCCGGCGGCGCTGCTCGCTGCCTTGCCGGTGACGACCAAGGCTATTGCCGTACTCGACCGCTGCAAGGAGCCGGGCTCCGATGGTGAGCCGCTGTTCAAGGATGTGCTGGTTGCGCTGGCCGAAAATGTCGGTAGCGAGTCACCGCGCTTTGCCACCTTGCCGAAAGTGCTCGGCGGGCGTTACGGGCTGGCTTCCAAGGAATTCACGCCGGCTATGGTTTTTGCCGTGTTTTTCCGGTTGACCGTGGGAATGGGCAAGCGCCACTTCACCATCGGCATCAACGATGACGTAACGCATCTGTCGTTGCCCACCGATCCGGCTTTCCGCACCGATGCCGTGCGCCAGACCTTCGGCGCCGTGTTCTATGGCCTGGGTTCGGACGGCACCGTTTCGGCCAACAAGAATTCGATCAAGATCATCGGCGACGAAACCGATCTGCACGCGCAAGGCTATTTCGTATACGACTCGAAAAAGTCGGGAGCGATGACCGTCTCGCACCTGCGCTTCGGCTCGCAGCCGATCCGCGCCACCTACCTGACCGGTGAGGGCGACGCCAAGTTCATCGCCTGCCACCAGCCGCTGTTCCTGGAAACCCACGACCTGCTGGCCCACGCCGCGCCGGGCGCCGTCTTTCTGCTCAACTCGCCGCTCCCGGCCGACAAGGTTTGGGCGACGCTGCCAGTTGCCATGCAGCAGCAGATGATCGCCAAGCGCATTCGCTTTCATGTCATCGACGCCTATCAGGTCGCTCTCGAAGCCGACATGGGCCGGCGCATCAACACGGTCATGCAGACCTGCTTCTTCGCCATTTCCGGCATCCTGCCGCAGGACGAGGCCATCGCCGCGATCAAGCATGCTGTTGAAAAGACCTACGGCCGCAAGGGCCGGCGCATCGCCGAGCTGAATTACAAGGCTATCGACAAGACCCTGGTCTGCCTGCATGAAGTGCCAGTGCCGGCCGAGTTCGCTGCTTCTGAAATTTGCATTCCCGAACGCACCGTTCAACAAGCTTCCGAATTCGTTCGCAAGTTGACGCTGCCGATGATCGCCGGCAAGGGCGACAGCCTGCCGGTGTCGGTCTTCCCCGTCGATGGTACCTTCCCGACCGGCACCGCCAAGTACGAAAAGCGCAATCTTGCGCTGCAAATCCCGGTCCTCGAAACCGATCTGTGCACGCAGTGCGGCAAGTGCGTTTTTGTCTGCCCGCATTCGGCCATCCGCGCCAAGGCTTACCCGGCCGAACTTGCCGATAGCGCGCCAGCGACGTTCAAGACCATGGCCATCCGCAGCAAGGATTACCCGGCCGGCTGGAAGATGAGCTACCAGGTGGCGCCCGAGGATTGCACGGGCTGCACACTGTGCGTCGAGGTCTGCCCGATTCGCGACAAGTCCAACGTTTCGCGCAAGGCCCTCAACATGGCCGAACAGGCCCCGCTGCGCGCACCGGAAGCTGAAAACTGGGATTTCTTCCTCAAGCTGCCCGATTACGACCGCACGGTTGCCAAGCGCAACACCATTCCCGGCTCGATGTTGTTGCAGCCGATGTTCGAGTTTTCCGGCGCCTGCGTCGGTTGCGGCGAAACGCCGTACATCCGGCTGGCCACGCAGCTCTTCGGCGACCGCATGCTGGTCGCCAACGCCACGGGCTGTTCGTCGATCTACGGCGGCAACCTGCCGACCACGCCGTACACCACCGATGCCAACGGCCGCGGCCCGGCCTGGAGCAATTCGCTGTTCGAGGACAACGCCGAGTTCGGTCTCGGCATGCGCCTGGCCACCAACCAGCTGGCCGAGACGGCACGCGTGCAGTTACGGGCCATGGCCCTGGAAATCGGCGATGCCCAGGTTCAGGCGCTGCTCAATGCAGACCAGACAAGTGAAGCCGGCATTCATGACCAGCGTCAACGGGTGTCTCAACTGCAGGCAAAACTGTCGGCCATTGGCACACCCGCCGCCGACCATCTCGCTGCCGTCGCTGAATACCTGATCCGGCGCAGCGTGTGGATCATCGGCGGCGATGGCTGGGCCTACGACATCGGCTTCGGTGGCCTCGACCATGTGCTGTCGTCGGGAGAGGACGTCAATATTCTCGTCCTCGATACCGAGGTCTATTCCAACACCGGCGGCCAGAACTCCAAGGCGACGCCACGCGGCGCCGTCGCCAAGTTCGCCGCCGGCGGCCAGCCCAACCGCAAGAAGGATCTGGCGCGCATCGCCATCGACTACGAAAACGTCTACGTCGCCCAGGTTGCCTACGGCGCCAAGGATGTCCATACGCTGAAGGCCTTCCTCGATGCCGAAAGCTATCCCGGCGTCTCGATCATCATCGCCTACAGCCCGTGTATTGCGCATGGTGTCGATCTGTCGAACAACCATCGCCAGCAGGATCTGGCCGTGAAGTCCGGCCACTGGCCGTTGCTCCGCTACGACCCGCGCCGGCGTCAGCAGGGCGAGAATCCGCTAACGGTCGATAGCGCCGCCCCGAGCATCCCGTTCAGCGATTTCGCCCGTAATGAGGCGCGCTTTACAATCCTCGAGCGACTGAAGCCGGACGCTTCGGTCTACTTCATGGCCCAAGCCGGCAAGGACGCCCGCCTGCGCCATCAGGAATATGTCGAACTCTCGGAAATGGTGCTGCCCGAAGCTGCCATCGACGAGAAAGTCAAAGAGGCCCAGGAGGCCGCAGACAAGAAGGAAGCGCCCAATGCCTGATCTGTCCACGACCTACCTCGGCCTGCACCTCAAGAACCCGCTGGTGCCGTCATCGAGCCCGCTCAGCCATGACCTCGACGCCGTGCTGCACCTCGAAGATGCCGGCGCGGCAGCCATCGTCATGCATTCGCTGTTCGAGGAGGATGTCCGCCACGACGAGCGGATGATCGACCGCTTCCTGGTCCATCCCGACACCTTCGGCGAATCGGCCGGCCACCTGCCTTTCGGTCACGACTACCAGAGCCGGCTCGACAGCTATCTCGAAAAAATCCTGCGCCTCAAGTCGCGCCTGTCCATCCCCGTCGTCGCCAGCCTCAACGGCTCAACGCTCAACGGCTGGGTCGAACTGGGCAAGGAACTGGAATCGGCCGGCGCCGATGCACTCGAACTCAACGCCTGGTACATGCCAAGCGACCCCAAGGTCTCCGGCGCCGCCATCGAGGACCATCATCTTTCCTTGCTGCAGGAACTGAAGACCGTGGTGAGCATTCCGGTCGGCATGAAACTCTCGCCCTTCTTCTCCTCGCTGCCGCATTTCGTCCATCAGGCCGAAGCGGCCGGGGCAGCCGGCATTTCGCTGTTCAACCGCTTCTTCCAGCCCGATATCGATCTGGAAACGCTCAGCGTAGTGGACCGCGTGCAGCTGTCATCCTCGGCCGACACCCTGCTCGCCATGCGCTGGATCGCCATCCTGCGCGGCAGTACAAAGCTGTCGCTGGCCGCCACCGGCGGCGTGCACACGGCGCAAGATGCCCTCAAGATGCTGCTCGCCGGCGCCGACGTCGTGCACATGGCCAGCGCCCTGCTAAAACAAGGCCCGCAGGCCCTCAGCGAAGTCCTGCAAGGCATGACCAACTGGCTGCGCGAGCGCGAGTACACCTCGGTCGCGCAAATGAAAGGCTCGATGAGCCAGCAGAATTCACCGAACCCTAGCACCTTCGCCCGGGCTTCCTACTTGCACGTGCTGAATTCGTTTGTGCCGCCGGCTGGAGTGCGCTACTAGCGGTGATCTCCGCCGCATGGGCGCCCTATCGCCTTGTGATGTCGGGTTATTTTACAAATGCCCATTTTTGATTTATGAAAATGCCATTTTGGCCCTCTGGGAGGGCTTATCGGCTGGTTGTTTATTCCATGCGATTTTTAAGTGGCACGGGTTGTGCTATGTGATTGTCGAAACCGATAAATTCGATATGCGGTTTCTGAAAAGCACAAGGTGAAAAAAATGAAATCGCTAAAATCAAAATCCCTCTCTGTACTTTCCGTTGCTCTGCTGACCTGCACGGTTTGGGCAAATGCAGCGCAAGCAGCTACGTGTACGCTGGATAGCGTCACGATCACCAGCATAGAGACGAGTCCGGTAGATGGTGCCGGGGTGATTTTTTCGGGTTCCCAAGCGGCTACTGGCTGTGAGGGAACGATTAAAGTCGGCGGGGTCAATGGCGATGGAACCCTTTCAACCGATGAGAATATCGGTCGTGAGGGAGACGGCCTACTCAACGGCGAGAATGCAGCGGTTCTCACCGGCAACAGATTCCTGACCACTTCGGCAGATCAAATGCTTGATCTTGATGGCGATAGCTATGCAACGGATCCTGGCTGGATCAAGCTGGCCAAAAGTAATTACGACGAAAAGCTTGGGGTATGGACAGCTGTTGAATATCCGTCGAATCCCAAGGATGCGAATGGTGACTCTTTGATCGAGCAGGTCTTGACGGTCAAGTTTTCCTGCACCAACGCTAGTTGCACGGCCGGCGAATGGGTATTGGTGACGACAACGGACATTATCCAGAAAGTTCAGGAAGTGCTTGGCAGAAATTCGTTTGATCATCTGGCTTTTGTCCTTCATTCCGGCCAGGATGGATTCGCTGTTTACGATTTCAATTTCAATATTCTTGGCCAAGGTTTGACGGGATTTGATTTTGTAACACCCTATTCTTTCGCTGGCGACTGGAATACTGACGATTTCACCAACCCTCACGGAGCGGCTCAAGCGATTTCATACATTTCAGTTTGGGCACGGGATCCGGCGTCCACGAACGATGTTCCGGAGCCCGCGAGTCTTGCCCTGCTTGGAATGGGGCTTCTTGGTGTTGCAGCAATTCGGCGCAGGAAAAACTAATCCCTATCGGGTAGTTCATTCAGAGGCGCCTGCGGGCGCCTCTTGCGTTTTTCGGCAACAACATCGGAAAGCCCACGGTTTCCCATTTGGGTATCGGCTTACCCAACCACTGACCAACTGTAGTGGGCACAACTGAGCCGTTGGTCAATCGCTTTTTATACGATTCGTCATCGATCAACAGTTTTTCAATTTTGGCCGTTTTTTCCGGTTGACCGTAGCAATCGTCGATTGAGGCTACGTGCGATGTTGGTCAGTAAATCTCTCCACCCCCGGCTCTGGATAAGCATATTATCGAGAACGATTTGCTGTTGTCGCAGTCTCGATTGTCATGTTGAAGTGGTTGTCTCTTCTGGAGGGAAATGCCATGTCAAAACTTGCATTTGCGGTCCTTGGAAGCATTGTCGCAATTAGCGCGTTTGCACAGGATGGTGCCGTCAAGATGACGCGGGACGAGTTGCTGTCTTTCCTCCCGGGAACCAAGGTGACTCACGTCTCGCAGGCTGGCAGTGAGCGCCATTGGACGAACGAGCCGGATGGCAGTTTGTATGCGAACTCGAACAACAAAACCTACGGCAGCGCTACTGGATCCCAGACCGCGGGCCAGGCGGGAAAGTGGAAAGTCAGTGATGAAGGCAAGTACTGCATCGACATAGATTGGAAGAAAGTCAGCGAGAAATGGTGTTTCCATGTCCTCAAAGGCGAGGGCGACATTTATTACCTGCACAGAGTGGCCGAAAAGAACAAGATCATTTTCGCCAAGTAAGCGATTTATCGCCAAGCCTCTGGTGGTCGGCGTTTTGCCGACTGCAATGACTTCGCTGAATTACTTCGTGGCTTCCAGATGTTCCACCATCAACTGCGGGCTTCCGACGCCCATGTATTCGTTGATCGCCAGCCGGTAGGCGAGGCGGGTGCGGTTGCCGGGCTGGGTGCTGAAGTTGAACTGGATGGCCTCGATGCGGGTGTCGCCTTTGCGCACGGGCTGTTTGAGGTGTTTGTCCTTGAGTGCAACTCTACGTGTAGCGGCTTGATGGTCGGTCGGCAATGGGTGATGCGAATCAGTGCTCGTTTGAGGGGTCATGATTTCAACATGTTGGAAAAGAGCAGGCCTTGTTCTATCGCATCGTCGAGGGCGATGTGCATATGTGGCGATGGGTCGAACCAGTCTGCGGGCATCGAAGCTCTGCCACATTGGTGGTAGGGCTTGCGCAGGATGGCCATGGCGTAGGTTTTGATGTCGATAACCGAATATCCGAATGGATTTTCGCCGGCATAGTGGTTGAGATACCAGAGCACAAAGGGGAAGTCGAAGGCAGCCGGGTAGGCGACGAAGACAGGTTTTCCGGGCAGCGCCTTCAGCCAGGCGGCGTATCGGATTATCGCCGTTTCGGGGGCTTCGGGATTGACCCGGCAGGTGGCCCAGGCTTCGGGCTGGGTGGCCCACCAAGCCATGGTGTGCTGGTCCGGCTCGCTGTCCGGCGGCGTTTCCAGATTGGCTGAGAACGTCGCCAGCAACTGTTTGTCAGCGGTGAAGACGGCCGAGCCGATACTGAGCATGGCGTTCTTGCCGACGATCGGGCCATCGGTTTCGATATCGGTGCTGACATACAATTCGCGCGTTGGATTCATAGTCCGAGGTCGCTCAGGGACGGATGGTCATCGGGGCGCCGGCCGAGCGGCCAGAAGAACTTTCGTTCGCTCGCGTTGATAGGCAGGTCGTTGATGCTGGCGAAGCGTCGCAGCATGAAGCCGTGTTCGTTGAATTCCCAGTTTTCGTTGCCATAGGCACGAAACCATTGGCCTGTCTCGTCACGGTATTCATAGGCGAAACGCACCGCGATGCGGTTGTCGGTGACGGCCCAAAGTTCCTTGATCAGGCGGTAGTCCAATTCCTTTTGCCATTTGCGTGTCAGGAATTGATGCACCTGCTCGCGCCCGACCGGGAATTCGGTCCGATTGCGCCAGCGCGTGTCGTCGGTATAGACCAGCACGACGCGGTCTGGGTCGCGGCTGTTCCAGGCGTCCTCGGCCAGTCGGACTTTCTGGGCGGCGCTGTCGGCGGTGAACGGCGGCAGGGGTGGTTTGGTTTCCATCATGCTTCCTTATCTATTGCTGCTTAGTCGTTTGATCTCGGCTTCCAGTTCGGCAATTTTCGCGTCGCGGCTTTGCAGTGCCCTGGACACATCACCGGCTTCGAGGCGTTGCGGGATATGTTGCGAGCAGTTGGCATCCCAGACTTCGACGGTGAACACTATGGCCTGTTCGCTTCTTGCCCTGTAGTTTTGCGGCATCAGTCGGTCGGTCAGCGCCCTGTCGTCCTCGACGACGCGGGCGGTTCCCCACAGCTTGAAACGTTGCTGCGTTGCGTAGTCGATCAGGAAGAGATGCGCCCTGGGGTTCTCGACCAGATTGCCGCTGGTGATGTATTGCCGGTTACCGTTGAAATCCGCGAAGGCAATGGTCTGTTCATCGAGCACAACCAGAAAGCCGGGCGGCCCGCCGCGGTGCTGGATGTAAGGCTGGCCGTCGCGGTTGGCCGTGGCGAGAAAGACGCTGGTTTGTTGTCCGATGAATTCGGCGAGATCGCCGCTGATCGTCGTCGCCCAGCCGCCCAGACTTTCCATGCGGGCATAGGCATCGCGCGAACCTTTGCGGGATTGGATAGCCTTGACGCCGGGCGTGAAGGCGATATCGCTGGCGATTTTGCGTTCCTGGCTCATGGCTATCCGCTCCGTAAATGTGAACCGGTTTATTGAAATGGATGGACGACCGGGAAGTCGATGTCCGTCCGGGCGACGTTATTGACGTAGTTGGTCAGCGTGTTGAGGGCGACCAGCAAAACGATCTCGATGACCTCGGCTTCATTGAAGCCGGCGGCTTTGATCTCGGCCAGATCGGCGTCGGCGACATGGCCGCGCGTGCCGACGACGCGTGTGGCGAAGCGCAGGGCGGCGGCGGCCTTGGGGTCGGTCGAGTTGCCACGACGATTGGCGTCGAGTTCGGCGGCGTCGAGCTTGGCCAGATTGCTGCCGAGATAGGTGTGGGCCGACAGGCAATAAGCGCAGCCGTTGAGTTCGGCCACTGCCAGGGCGATCCGCTCGCTGGTCTGGGCGCCGATGCTGCCTTTGCCGAGTGCGCCGTTCAGGCTCAAGCAGCCTTCCAGGGCCGCCGGGCTGTGGCCGACGACTTTCATCAGGTTGGGGACGACGCCGAGTTGGCGCAGGACGGCCTCGAGCAGCGGCAAAGAGGCGGACGGGGTTTGATCGGTTGAGGGAATGCTGATGCGTGACATGGAAGTTCTCCGGTTTGATTCACCGTGCGGGTTGCGCAGTGCCTGAAACGCATCTTGCTCGTATGTATGAAATAGAAGAATATCCATATTTCGCAATTTATTATTGCAAATAATGGAATTATAAAATGGACCGGCTTTACTCGATGGGCGTCTTTGTTGCTGTGGCCGAAGAGGAGAGTTTCGCCGCCGCGGCGCGTCGGCTGGCCATGTCGCCGCCCGCTGTGACGCGGACCATAGCGGCGCTGGAGGCGCATCTCGGGGTCAAGCTGTTGTCCCGGACGACGCGCTTTGTTCGGACCACCGATGCCGGTCAGCGCTATCTGGAAAGCGCCCGCCGCATTCTGGCCGAGGCCGACGAGGCCGACGAGGCGGCGGCCGGCGTTCACGCCACGGTGCGTGGACAATTGGTCGTCACGGCGCCGGTCCTTTTCGGCAGCATGCACGTCATGCCGGGTATCGTCGAATTCCTGGCGCGTTACCCGGAGGTTTCGGTCAGCGCGGCCTATGTCGACCGGGTGGTCAATCTGCTCGAGGAGGGCATCGATGTCGGCGTCCGTATTGGCGAGCTACCCGATTCGACGATGCGCGCCGTTCCGGTCGGGTCGGTCCGTCGCGTCATTTGCGCTGCGCCAGACTACCTGGCCCGCCACCCCGAGTTGAGGGAGCCGAGCGATCTGGCAGGGCAGACCATCATCTCGGCCAGCGCGGTATCGCCGGGCACCGAATGGCGCCTGGGCGACGGCAAGCGGCAATTCAGCGTCAAGCTTCGGCCGCGCCTGACTGTCAGCAACAATGCGGCGGCCATCGAGGCGGCGCTGATGGGCTTTGGCGTGACGCGTCTGATGTCCTACCAGGTGGCGGGCCATCTGGCGACGGGGAAACTGATCAGCTTGTTTGCCGCCGACGAGCCGCCGGCGCTGCCCGTCCACATCATTCACCTCGAAGGCCGGCAAGCCTCCGCCAAAGTTCGTGCGCTGGTCGATGTGCTGGTTGAGCGGTTGCGTGGCAATGCCGCCCTGGACTATCGGGAATAGCCGCTCTGCCTTTGGCTAATCCAGCCTGGCCGGATTTCGATTTTGGCCGTTTTTTCCGGTTGACCGTAGCAATGGCGCCGCAAATACCAAATTGCGGCTACTCCAGGTGCTCCACCATCAACTGCGGGCTTTCGACGCCCATGTATTCGTTGATCGCCAGCCGGTAGGCGAGGCGGGTGCGGTTGCCGGGCTGGGTGCTGAAATTGAACTGGATGGCGTCGATGCGGGTATCGCCCTTGCGCAGGCGCAGCTTGAGGTGTTTTTCCTTGAGCACGCGTTGCTGTTCGACGTCGAAATCGTCCATGAACAGCGGCGCCGGGAAGCCCTGGCCCCAGATTTCGTTTTCGAGCAGGCGGGCGGTCGCCAGGGAAATGTAGCTGCCTTCGAGGTTGCCGTCGGTTTCCAGCGTGCGGGTCAGGTCGGCCGGGGCGAGCAGTTCGCCGGCGACTTCGGCGAACAGGGATTTGAATTTTTCGAAGTTTTCGGCGTTGACCGTAGCACCGGCGGCCATGGCGTGGCCGCCGAAGCGGATGAGCAGGCCGGGAGCGCGTTTGGCGACGAGGTCGAGGGCGTCGCGCAGGTGCAGGCCGGGGATCGAGCGGCCGGAGCCTTTGACGATGCCGCCTTCGCCGGGCGCGAAGGCGAACACCGGGCGGTGCAGCTTGTCCTTGATGCGCGAGGCGAGGATGCCGACGACGCCTTCGTGCCAGCTTTCGTCGAACATCGCGATGCCGGGCGCAGCGTCATTGGCGTCGAGCGATTCGAGCAGGATCAGCGCCTGTTCCTGCATACCGGATTCGATTTCGCGGCGTTCGCGGTTGAGGGTGTCGAGTTCCTGGGCGATCTGCAGGGCGCGGCTGGCGTCGTCGGTGAGCAGGCATTCGACGCCGAGGCGCATGTCGGCCAGGCGGCCGGCGGCATTGAGGCGCGGGCCGAGGATGAAGCCGAGATCCATCGCCGTCGCCTTCTTCGGATCGCGGCCGGCGGCCTTGAACAGGGCGGCGATGCCGGCCTGCATCTGGCCGGCGCGCATGCGCTTGAGGCCCTGGCTGACGAGGATGCGGTTGTTGCGGTCGAGCTTGACGACGTCGGCGACGGTGCCCAGCGCGACGAGGTCGAGCAGGTTGGCGAAGTTGGGTTCCGGGCGTTCGGCAAAATAACCGCGTTCGCGCAGTTCGGCCCGCAAGGCGAGCATGACGTAGAACATGACGCCGACGCCGGCGATGCATTTCGACGGGAAATCGCAGCCGGGCTGGTTGGGATTGACGATGCAGTCTGCGGCCGGGAGCGTTTCGGCCGGCAGGTGGTGGTCGGTGATGAGCGTGGCGATGCCGTGCTGCTGGGCGCGGGCGACGCCTTCGAGCGAGGCGATGCCGTTGTCGACGGTGATGATGAGGTCGGGCGACTGCTGGGCAGCGACATCGACGATTTCCGGCGACAGGCCGTAGCCGAGCTTGAAGCGGTCGGGCAGCAGGAAATTGACATCGGCGCCGAGCGCCTTCAAAGCGCGCATGCCGACGGCCGTGGCGGTGGCGCCGTCGCAGTCGTAGTCGCCGATGATCAGCATCTTGGCCTCGGCTTCGATGGCGTCGGCCAGCAACTGGGCGGCGGCGGTGGCGTTGGTCAGCGCGGTGGGCGGGATCAGCGACTTCAGTTCGTAGTCGAGTTCGGACTTGTCCTTGATGCCGCGCGCGGCGTAGAGCCGGGCGAGCAGCGGGTGCAGGCCCTGTTGTTCGAGTTGCCAGACGATGCGCTGCGGTGCGCTGCGGGTGGTGATGTTGGTCACGGGCTTGTTCCTTCGGCCAGCTCTTGTGCAATGGCTTGTAGCGGGCGGCTCTTGCGCCAGAATTTCCAGCGGTCCTTGCCGTGCAGCGTCCAGGTCAGCTGGCCGTAGATGGTCGGGGCGACGATGCTCAGGGTTTCGATCTTGCCGCCGAGCGCGGCGCGCAGCGGGACGAACCAGTCGCGTTCGAGCGCGGCGAAGGCGTTGCGCCAGTCGTCGCTGTTTTCGTAGAGAACCGGCGGCAGCAAGGTGTCGAGCAGGACCAGCGGGTTGTCGTTGGGCGCCGAGTCGGCGAGCAGGGCGCTCAGGCCGGCCGGGCAGGGCGGGGCCTCGATGCCGGCGGCGAGCGCCAGGCCGGTGGCCAGCGGATTGTCGCTGCACACGGCGGAAAATTGCGGTGCCGGCACGTCGCCCAGCGGCCCGCCGCCCCACAGCCAGACGCTGTTGACAGCCGGTTTGCCTTCGGCCTGGCGGCGCTCGTTGACCGGGTGGCCATGCAGGAACATCTGCACTTCGTTGAGCCAGCGGTTGAGCCGGCCATTCTTGTCGGTCAGGTCGCTATCGAGGCGACGGCCGGCAATGGTTGAAATCGGGGCAAATTTCTCGTTGACCGTGGCATTCAGCTGCAAATACCAGCGGCGGGCCGTGGCGACATGAAAGCGCCCGATGTCGGCAAATTCGGAGTTCAGCGATGCGGTGATGGCATGCGCTTCGTCGAGTTCGAGCTCGAAGGCGCCGGCATCGGCGAGGACGATGCGTTCGTGGTGGAAACGCAGATGCACGGGGTCGGCGCACAGCCAGTGGCCGTCGCCGGGCTGATTTTTTTCGACTTCGCCGAGCAGGCGGAGGACGCCGAAAGGTGCGTCGGTCAGCCCGAAGCAGTCGGCCAGCACGTTTTCAAATGCCCGGCGCGGCAGGCGGGAAAATTCGGCGTGGGCGGTCAGCCATTCGAAGCCGGGGGCGGCCAGTTTGCCCAGGGTCAGTTGGTCGTTCGGTTCGGGCCAGATCAGTTCGGGGACAAGCAGGGTAAGGCGCACGGGCGGCAGGCAAGGGGTTGGCGGGCAAAAAGTGTACCATAGCGACTTTCCCCGCCCGGTGTTATCCGCATGGCATTGCCTTACGAACTTTTGATCGGCCTGCGCTATACGCGCGCCAAAAAGCGCAATCATTTCATTTCATTCATTTCCCTGATTTCGATGCTCGGCATTGGCCTCGGCGTCGCCGCGCTGATCGTCGTCCTATCGGTCATGAACGGCTTCCAGAAGGAGTTGCGGACACGCATTCTCGGTGTCGCCTCGCACATCCAGATCACCGGCATCAACGGCGAGTTGCCGAACTGGCAACTGGTCGCCGAACAGGCCGCCAAGCACCCGGAAGTCCGCGCTAGCGCGCCGTTCGTCCAGTCGCAGGGGATGTTTAGCGTGGACGGCACGGTCAAGGGCACGCTGGTGCGCGGCATCCTGCCCGACCAGGAAGACCGCGTCGCCGATTTCCGCAAGACCATCCAGAGCGGCAGCCTCGACGACCTGCGGCCAGGCGAGTTCGGCGTCGTGCTGGGCTCCGACCTCGCCCGTTCGCTGCGCGTGTTCACCGGCGACAAGCTGACGCTCATCGCGCCGCAGGGCACGGTCACGCCGGCTGGCGTCATGCCGCGGCTGAAGTCCTTCAAGGTGGTCGGCATCTTCGAGGTCGGTATGTTCGAGTATGACTCGGGGCTGGCTCTGATCCATCTTGAAGACGCGCAAAAGCTCTACCAGATGGAGGACCGGGTGACCGGTGTCCGGCTCAAGGTCGACGATCTCTTCCAGGCGCCGCGCATCGCCCGCGACCTGGTCCGCTACATCGACGCCGACGCCTACCTGAGCGACTGGACGAAGAGCCACGCCAATTTCTTCCGCGCCGTGGCGATCGAGAAGAACATGATGTTCATCATCCTCTCGCTGATCGTCGCCGTGGCCGCCTTCAACCTCGTGTCGACGCTGGTCATGGCGGTCACCGACAAGCAGGCCGACATCGCCATCCTGCGCACGCTGGGGGCGCGGCCGCTGTCGATCATGGCCGTCTTTGTCGTGCAGGGCGCACTGGTCGGCTTCATCGGGCTCGGCATGGGGATCGTCGGCGGCGTACTGCTGGCGCTCAACATCGATGTCGTCGTGCCCTTCATCGAGCAGATGCTCGGCGTGCATTTCCTCTCGAAGGAGGTCTATTACATCTCCGACCTGCCTTCCGAATTGCAATGGGGCGACGTCTGGGGTGTCACGCTGATTGCCTTCGTGCTCGCCTTGCTGGCAACGCTTTATCCCAGTTGGCGGGCTTCCCGCGTTAATCCGGCAGAGGCCCTGCGCTATGAGTGAACCGATTCTGATCGCCCGCGGCCTGTCCAAGGTGTTTCGTGGCGGCGGGCTGGAAGTGCCTGTGCTCTCCGGGGTTGACCTGCAGGTCAACCCCGGCGAAACGGTCGCCGTGGTGGGCGCGTCCGGTTCCGGCAAGAGCACCCTGCTGCACCTCCTGGGCGGGCTGGATACGCCAACGGCCGGCGATGTGACCCTGATGGGCCGCGATTTCTCTTCACTCGGCGAAGTTGCCCGCGGCGACTGGCGCAACCGGCACCTCGGTTTCGTCTATCAGTTCCACCATCTGCTGGCCGAGTTCTCGGCGCTCGAAAACGTTGCCATGCCCTTGCTGATTCGCCGCATGGAACGCGGCGCGGCGCTGGCCAAGGCGGGCGAGATACTAACCGCCGTCGGCCTCGGCCACCGGGTAGAGCATCGCCCCGGCGAACTTTCCGGTGGCGAGCGCCAGCGCGCCGCCATCGCCCGCGCCCTGGTCAGCGATCCGTCATGTTTGCTGGCCGATGAACCAACCGGCAATCTCGACAGTCATACCGCGTCAGTCGTGTTTGGCCTGCTGATCGATCGGGTGCGCGAGCAGCAGGCGAGCCTGATCGTGGTAACGCACGATCAGAGACTGGCGGCACAGGCGGATCGAGTACTTCATTTAACTGACGGCATTCTTTGTGAATAGTTTGATAAGTGTCAGATAATGTAAAATATGACTAAATTAACATAGTTCTATTGCCAGCGGCGTAACGCCGAGGAGACCTGAAATGCAATTCCTTTTTTCCCCGGCTGTTGCCCTGATGAACCGGCTTCGCTACAACAGCAAGTTTTTGCTGCTCGGTTCGGCAGTGTTGGTTGTCATGCTGGTCCTGATGTATTCCGTTTATTCGTCACTGAGTCGGGATATCGAATCAGCCAGGGGAGAACTGGCCGGGCTGGAGATCATCAAGCCGGTCAATCAGATGGCGCAGGTGATGCAGCAGCATCGCGGATTGTCGGCCGGGGTGCTCAACGGCAACGAGGCCATGAAGGACAAGCGGGCCGCCAAGGAAAAAGAGGTATCGGCTGCCGTCGCCGCCGTCGCAGCGGCCCTTCCTTCCCAATTGCGTGAAGCGGCCGCCTGGAAGGCGATTCGCCAGGACTGGGAGACGATTGCCGCCCAGGGCCTGACCTGGACGCCGCCGGAGAACATCAAGCGCCACACGGTCATGATCGGCAATGTGCTGCAGTTCATGGTGACGGTTGCCGACGAGACCCAACTGACGCTCGATCCGGTCATGGATACCTACTACGCCATGGATACCCTGGTCACCAAGATGCCGGCCATGCTCGAGCAGATGGGGATCACGCGGGCCCGGGGCACCGGCCTGCTGACGAAGAAAGAGCTGTCGTCGCAGCAACGGGTTGATCTTGCTTCGATCCTGGCGCAGATGGAAGGCACGCTGCGCGCCCAGAATATCAATCTGGAAAAGGTGGTGCGCTACTCGTCCGTGCCTCAGGAAGGACTTTCCGAGCGGACCAAGGAGTTTTCTGTCGGGGCTGAAAAGATTTTTGCCTTGGTCCGTGACGATATCCTCGGGGAAAAATACGCCACAGCACCGCAGGATTACTTTGCGCAGACCACCCAGGTCATCGACCTTGGCTACAAGGTCATATTCGACACGCTGATTCCGCAATTCGAGCTTCAATTGCACAAGCGGCTGGCGCAATCGCGCCAGGTCCTGGCCTTCGAAATTGCCCTGGCAGCGGGCATTGCCCTGCTTGTCGCCTATCTCGGCATTGGTACTTATTATTCGGTCATCAACAGCGTCGGCGAGTTTTCCCGCGGTGCCAGCCGCCTGGCCGATGGCGACCTGACGGCCGAGTTCGACACCCATGGCGTCGATGAACTGCACGCTGCTGGCAAGGACTTCAACGGCATGGCAGCGGCTTTCCGCAAGTTGCTCGGCGGCATTCAGGGCGATGTCCGGCAACTCAACCAGGCGGCCGAACAACTAGCCACGTCCAGCCAGCAGATTTCTGCCGGCACGGCGGCGCAAAGCGATTCCGCTTCGAGCATGGCGGCCGCGGTCGAGGAAATGACGGTCGGTATCGATCACATTTCCCGGAATGCGCAGGATGCGCAGCTTTACTCGCGGGAGTCGGACGAGGTCGCGACGCGGGGTGGCAAGATCGTCCAGTCCGTGGTCGATGAAATCCAGGGCATCGCGCTGACCGTCAATGAATCGGCCGCCGCCGTCGAGGCGCTGGGCGAGCAGTCCGGACAGATTTCGGCCATCGTCGGCACCATCAAGGATATTGCCGACCAGACCAACCTGTTGGCGCTTAATGCCGCCATCGAGGCGGCGCGGGCCGGCGAATCGGGCCGCGGTTTTGCCGTGGTGGCCGATGAGGTCAGGAAGCTGGCGGAACGGACGACCAAGTCGACCCATGAGATTTCCGCCATGATATTGGCCGTTCAGTCAGGCACGGCGACGGCGGTGTCGAGCATGAAAGAGGGCGTTTCCCGGGTGTCGTCCGGAGTCGAGCAGGCACGCCTGGCTGGAGAGGCCATCGGCCAGGTTCAGGCCCAGTCGCGCCAGGTGCTCAATGCCGTTTCCGAAATCACCAACGCGCTGCGCGAACAGGCGGCAGCGAGCACCGAGATCGCCCAGAACGTCGAGCGGATCGCCCAGATGGCCGAGGAGAACAATGCGGCCGCCAGCGGCAATGCCGAGACTTCGGATACGTTGCGCAAGCTGTCGCATGCGCTGACCACGGCCATCGCCCGCTTCAGGACCTGAGTTTTTTCCGGCGCCGCCAGGCGCTGATCAGGTAGGCCCGCCACGCCGTGCGTGTGGCGAAGTAGCCGATGATCGCCAGTCCGCTGGCGAGCAGGATCAGGCCGATGCCCAGCGGCTTGGCAACCGCCAGCATCCAGGTCTGCATCGCCGTGCTCCAGCCGATGAAATCGGTGGCGCTGAAGGCTGGCGGCGTAATGAATCCGTTGCTTTCGCCAATGCCCAGCCGGCCGACCTGGTAGGCCAGCAGGTAGAGTGGAACGATGGTGAACGGGTTGGTGTAGAGCGTCACCAGCATGGCCAGCGGCAGGTTGACGCGAAAGACCAGTGCACAGGCCGCGGCGCCGAGCATTTGCAGTGGGCCGGGAATGAGCCCGCAGAACAGGCCGGCCGCCACCGCGCCAGCCGCCGAATGGCGATTCAGATGCCATAGCCGCGGGTGCAGCAACGACGACTCGAACGGCTTCAACCAGCGGTTGTTACGGATGGTCTGGTGATCGGGCAGGTATTTTTTCAGGGTCCGGCGCATGCCCTTATTATTGCAGCATGCGCCTGAATATTCTCGCCTTCGCCGCCGGTATCCTCGGTGTGCAGATGCAGCCGGAACTGCCCGGCTGGGCGCTGTGGGCGGTTGCCGGCGGGTTGTTGGTGCTGCCCCGGTTGCGCTGGTCGGGCTGGCCCTTACGTCTTCTCGCGCTGCTCGGTTGTCTGGCGCTCGGGGTGGCGTGGGGCGCCTGGCGGGCCGATATTCGGCTGGCCGATGAGCTTGGCGCCGACTGGGAGGGACGCGATGTCGACGTGGTCGGCGTTGTCGCCGGTTTGCCACAGGATTTCAGCAACGGTACGCGTTTCGAATTTGACGTAAATTTCCGGTTGACCGTAGCAACCGAGAAACCCGTTGTTCCCGAGCGGATCATGCTCTCCTGGTATCAGGGCCGGCGCGACGACGAGCAATTCGAACGATTGCAGGTCCGGCCCGGCGAGCGCTGGCGTTTCACTGTTCGCCTGAAACGGCCGCACGGCAACGCCAATCCGGGCGGCTTCGATTACGAAGCCTGGCTGCTCGAACGCAACATCCGGGCGACCGGCTACATCCGCCCGAATCCGCCGCAGCGCCTCGACGCCATGGTCTGGCAGCCGGACTACGCCATCGAGCGGCTACGCCACGCCATCCGTGATTCATTTGTCCGGATTCTGCCGGAAGAAAGTTATCCGTGGGCCGGCGTTCTTGTGGCGCTGGTCATTGGTGATCAGAAGGCGATTCAGGGCGATCTTTGGACGACCTTCAACCGGACGGGGACGACCCATCTGATGAGCATTTCCGGGCTGCATGTGACGATGGTCGCTGCCCTGTTCGGCTGGCTCGTGTCGTTTGCCTGGCGGCGCATACCGGCACTGGCCTTGCGCTTGCCGGCGCAGAAGGCGGGGCTGCTCGCTGCCTGCCTCGGTGCCTTCGCCTATGCGCTGCTCGCCGGCTTTGCCGTGCCGGCTCAGCGTACGCTGTACATGTTGCTCGTCGCCGCGGCCGCCATGCTTTCGGGGCGCCTCGTGGCGCCGAGTCGAATCCTTTGCCTGGCCTTGCTTGTCGTGCTGCTGTTCGATCCATGGTCAGTTTTGGCGGCTGGTTTCTGGCTGTCGTTCGGCGCGGTAGGCGCCTTGCTTTACATCGGATCAGCCGCTGTCGGCGAGGCGACTGACCGCTGGGCCAAAATCCGCGCCTGGGGCGTCGTGCAGTGGGCGGCGACGCTTGCTTCGTTGCCCATCCTGCTCCTCGTTTTCCAGCAATTCTCGTTGGTCTCGCCGTTGGCCAATGCGCTGGCCATTCCGGTGATCAGTTTCGTCGTCACGCCGCTCGCGCTGCTCGGTGCCCTCGTGCCGTGGTGGCCTATCCTTGGGCTGGCGCATCAGGTCATGGCCTGGCTCATGGTTTTTCTCGACTGGTGCGCCACTTGGCCGGTCTGGCTGGCCCCAGCACCACCGCTATGGGCAGCTTTGACAGCTGGCGTTGGCGTCGCGATCTGCCTGTTGCCACGCGGCTTGCCCGGGCGACTGCTGGGTGTCTTCCTGTTCGTGCCGGCCTTGTTCTGGCCGGTGGAAAAGCCAGCCGAGGGCGAAGCGTGGATCAGTGTGCTCGATGTCGGGCAGGGGCTGGCCAGCGTCATCCGGACGCGCGAACACACGCTGATCTACGATCCCGGGCCGCTCTACAGCGCCGAATCGGATGCCGGGCAGCGCGTCGTCGTGCCCTATTTGCGGGCGCAGGGTATCGGCCATATCGATGTGTTGATGGTCACGCATCGCGATACCGATCACTCCGGCGGCACGGCCTCGGTCCGGGCGGCGCTGGCGGTGGATGAGGTTTATTCGTCGGTGGCCGGTATCGGTGGTCGGCAGTGCATGGCCGGTCAGCGCTGGGTGTGGGATGGGGTCGTATTCGAGGTGTTGCACCCGGCGGCCGAGGCTTACAGCGGCAACAGCAAGCCGAATCACCTGTCCTGCGTCCTGCGCCTCGAAGCCGGGGGCCGGCGCATGTTGCTGACCTCCGACATCGAAGCGCCCGACGAGGCAGCCTTGCTCCTACGCTATCCGGACGGACTGGTGGCCGATGTACTGCTCATGCCGCACCATGGTTCAAAAACGTCGTCGACACCGGCCTTCCTGCAGGCAGTCGGGGCAGCGCAGACGGTTATCCCGGTAGGCTATCGCAATCGTTTCGGCCATCCGAAAGCCGAGGTATTGGCCAGGCATGAGGCGATGGGCACGACTATCTGGCGAACCGACCGCGATGGTGCCGTGCGTATCCGGCTGGCCGATGGCGGCATGACCTTGTCAGGATGGCGGCTAGAACATCGCCGGTATTGGCATGGCCGGTGATACATTTGAGGTGGAGGAACCAACATGCAATTCAAGCAACAGATCGTGCAATGCCTCGGGCCGTCAGGTCTGCACCGGATGGCCTACACCGAGTGGGGCGCCCGCGATAATCCGCGCGTGCTGATCTGCGTGCATGGGCTGACCCGCAACGGCCGCGATTTCGATGCGCTGGCCGAAGCCATGTCGGGGCACTACCGCGTCATTTGTCCGGACGTCGTCGGTCGCGGCCAGAGCGGCCATTTGAGCGACCCGGCGGCTTACGCCATCCCCCAATACGTCGCCGACATGGTGACGCTGATCGCCCGCCTGAACGTAGAGAGCGTGCATTGGCTCGGCACCTCGATGGGCGGCCTGATCGGCATGGCGCTCGCCGCTCAGGAAGGCACCCCGATCCGCAAGATGGTACTCAATGATGTCGGGCCGGTGCTTACCGCCGAATCGCTGCAGCGCATCGGCACCTATGTCGGCGCCGACCCGGACTGGGCGACTTTCGAGGAGGCGCTGGCCTTCGTCAAATTCGTCAGCGAGCCCTTCGGTGCGCTGACCGAGGCGCAGTGGTATCACCTGACCGAAACCAGCGTTGCCCAGGGCGCCGATGGTCGCTGGCGTTTCCGCTACGACCCGCGCATCGCCGAGCCGTTCCGTGCCGCTTTCGCCGACAAGGATGTCAACCTCTGGCCGCTCTACGAGCAGATCAAGTGCCCGACGCTGGTCATTCGCGGTGCCCAGTCGGACCTGCTGACCCGCGAGACATGGCAAAAAATGGCATCCTGCGGTCCACAGGCGGAACTGGCTGAAATCGAAGGCGTCGGTCATGCGCCGATGTTCCAGTCGGCTGATCAGATCGCCATCGTTCGTGACTTCCTGTTGAGCGCATGAAGCACATTGTTGTTCAAGGGCTGACGCTCGAATATCGCGATTACCCGGCTACCGCAGAAGGTCGCCCGACCTTGTTGCTGCTCCACGAGGGCCTTGGTTGCGTCAGCATGTGGCGGCATTTTCCGGAAAAGCTGGCGGCAGCCACCGGTTGCCGATTGATCGTCTGGTCGCGCGCCGGCTATGGCGGTTCAGAGGCTTACCCGGAGCCACGCACACCGCGCTACATGCACCGCGAGGGCGAGGAAGTATTGCCGGCCCTGCTCGCCGCGCTGGAGATCGAACGACCGCTACTGATTGGCCACAGCGATGGGGGCAGCATCGCGCTGATCTTCGCCGGCGCTTTCCCGGAGGTGCCGCTCGGCGTTGCCGTCATGGCCCCGCACGAGTTTGTCGAAGACGTCACGCTGGCCGGTATCCGCGAGGCCAGGACGGCCTGGCAAACGACTGATCTACCGAAAAAACTGGCGCGTTATCATCATGCGCAGACCGAGCGGGTGTTCAGCGACTGGAACGACACATGGTTGTCGCCGGCCTTCCGCGACTGGAATATCGAGGGCTATCTGCCGAAGATCCGCTGCCCGCTGCTCGCCATCCAGGGCGAGGACGACGAGTACGCGACGATGCGCCAGATCGATGCGATAGCCGAGCAGGTGCCCGGTACCCAGTTGCTCAAATTGGCCCAATGCGGTCACTCGCCGCACCGCGATCAGGAGGCGGCGGTATTGGCCGCCTTAGCTGCCTTCGCAGCTAAGTTCCGAGTCGGCCCGACGTTCTGAATCGGCCTTTTCCAGCCAGTTGAGTAGCGTGGCAAACAACAGATCGGGGCTGGCCGGTTTGGTGATGAAATCGTTCATGCCGGCGGCCAGGCAAAGAGCGCGATCCTCGGCATAGGCATTGGCCGTCATGGCGATGACCGGCACCTGCCGGCCATTGGCCAGGGCGCGAATCAGGCGGGTGGCTGCCAGCCCATCCAGGGTTGGCATCTGGACATCCATGAGGATCAGGTCGTAATTGTTGTGGCGGACCAGGTCGACTGCCTGTCCGCCGTCTTCGGCGGTCTCGACGCATAGCCCGGCCTCGGCCAGAAACTGCTCGGCAATCTCGCGGTTGATCGGTTCATCCTCGACGAGCAGGATGCGACGTCCCGGATAGTCCCGGGTCAGCCGGGTTTCTGGATGGCTCGCGGCGACGTCCGGGATCTTCGGGAGAGCCTGGCTCCCCTTTTTCAGGCGAACGGTGAACCAGAAAATACTGCCTTGGCCCGGTGTGCTGCTGGCCCCGGCCGTACCACCCATGCGCTCGGCCAGTTTGCGGGTGATCGCCAGTCCGAGGCCGGTTCCGCCGTATTTTCGGGTCAGTGTGTTGTCGGCCTGTTCGAAGGCCGCAAACAATCTGGGCATCGCTTCGGCCGGGATGCCGATGCCGCTGTCCTCGACCTCGAAACGCAGCACGGCGCCATCCGCCTCGTCGGTCAGCAGGCGGACACGCAGGATGACCTTGCCGGCATCGGTAAATTTGACGGCATTGGCGGCGTAGTTGAGCAGAGCCTGTTGCAGTGCAGTCGGGTCGCCCTGCAAATTGGGCGGCAGTTCATCGCTTTCGCTGGACAGGTTCAGGTGCTTGGCCTGGGCGGCGGTTTGCAGCATGGCCATGACGTTATCGAGAACCTGACCGATGTGGAGGGGCGTTTCGGCGAGAACGAGTTTCCCGGCCTCGATCTTCGACAGTTCGAGAATGGCGTTGATGATGCCGAGCAAGTGTTGGCCAGCATTCTCCAGCTTGTCGAGCTGTCCGGCCTGCGTCGGGGTCAGACCGCCGCGTCGGATCAGATGGGCCATGCCGGTGACGGCATTGAGCGGCGTCCGGATTTCGTGGCTCATGTTGGCGAGAAAGGCGCTTTTCGCGATGCTGGCCGCTTCGGCCGCTTCCTTGGCGTGCGAGAGTTCGGCCGTGCGCTCGGCAACCAGTTGTTCGAGGCGGTCGCGATGCTTGGCCAGTTCATCCTGGGCGGCCTTGGCCTCGGTCACGTCGCGCGTGATGGAAAGCAGGCAGGGCTGGCCGTTGAAGGTCATCGGCGAGACCGAGAACATGCCCCAGAAAATTTCGCCAGTCTTTTTGCGAAAGCGGGCTTCGAAGTTGATCTTGGATTTTTTCTCGCGTAGTTTCAGACTGAAATTCTGGCGATCCTGCGGATCGGCCCAGATCGACATTTCCAGCGAACTGCGGCCGATCAATTCCTGGCGCGTGTAGCCAGTCATGTTGAGGAAGGCCTGGTTAACGTCGACGTAGATGCCTTCCTCCTGGCTGGTAATGGCGATGGCGTCGAGCGTCGTCTCGAAGGCCGTGGCGTAGAGCCTTTCGCTGTCTTCCCTGGCCTGCTGCGAGCGGACGATGTCGCTAATGTCGCGGAAGAACCACACGCGGCCCATGTAGCGTCCATCGTCGCCCCGCAGCGCCGCCGAATGACGATGGAGTGTGCGTCCATCCTTGAGCGGGATATTGCAGTCGTCTTTCAGGTTCGGGTCGGCATAAAGGGTGCGGATACGCGCCAGGAAGGGTTCGCAGTCACGGACACGGGCCAGCACCTGTTCGAGAATCGGGGTGTCGGAGGTGCCGATCAATGCCTCGAGCGGCGCGGCCGGGCAGGGAATGTTCCATACCGCGAAGAAGCGTTCGTTGATCGAGGCCAGCGTGTTTTCCGGGGTGACGACCAGAATGCCACCCGGTGCCTCATTGAGGATGGCGCCATGCAAGGTGGTACGAAAGGATTCGCTGGGCATTTCGAATGGCATCGAACGAGTTTTTTGGGCAGGTCGGTTATGACCAACATCATACCCCTGTCAGGGGTGTGGGAATTCGCCTTGCCGCTGGCTCGCCTGCTGTTCAGGTGGTTGTCGGCCGAGGCAGGGCGCGGTTAATGGTCAGGTCGGCTGGTCAACCGGCGGGTCAGCGGATCCTGAAGGTAGTAGCGACAGAGCAGGCCGTAAATAGCCGGATATTCGCCAGCGACGATGTCGGGGATGTCGAAAAAACTCTCGGAGAGCACAGCGAAAAATTCGGCGGGGTCGGTGCTGGCGTAGGGATCGATCGGCGTATCTTCGCCGCCGTCCACGCGTTGGCAAAAATCGTCGTAAGCGGCCGAGAATTTGGCCTCCCACTCCGTTTCGGTGATGCCCGAATGCAGCGCCGGCATGCCGTCCGCCTCGCCGTTGAGCATGTCCAGCTTGTGGGCGAATTCGTGGATCACGACGTTGTAGCCGTCGCCGGCCATCTGCACGTCGTGCCAGGAAATGATCAGCGGGCCACCTTCCCAGGCTTCGCCGGAGAGCACGTCGTCGTATTCATGGACGACGCCGGATTCGTCCTCGATGCGGCGCGGTACGACGAATTCGTCGGGGTAGACGACGATGCCGACCCATTCGCGGTAGGCACCCAGCCCGAGCTTGAGGATGGGCAGGCAGCCCTGGGCGGCGATCGAAACGCAGATTTCGTCGGTCAGATCGAGGCCTCCGGCGGTGCTGAATTCCTTCTCGGCGAGGAAGGCTTCGGCTTTCATTTTCAGCTCTTTTTTCTCGTTGACCGTGAGATCGTCGAGAAAGGGCAGGGCAGCGACGGTGCTCGCCCACAAGGCGTCGGGAATCTCCGCTACCTTCTTGCCGCGCAACCTGTCGAGCCAACGTTTCATTTTTTCATGGTCAGCCAGATGCCCGAGAAAATCAGGGCGATGCCGAAGTAGTGATACCAGAACGGAACTTCTCCGAGGAACATGAAGGAGAGCAGCGTACCGAAAACCGGCATGAGGTGGATGAACAGGCTGGCTTTATTGGCGCCGACTTCGGCGACGCCCTTGTTGTAGAAAATGTAGCCGAGGAAGCTCGGGAAGAGGCCGACGTAGGCCAGCGCGGTCAGCGAGCCGAGGTGCAGGTTGATGTGCCGGCCTTGTGCCAGTTCCCAGGCGTAAGCAGGGCCGAGGGCGCAGAGGCCGATGGCGGTGGTGGCGCCGAGCATCAGCATCGGATGCACGCCGGCCGGGCGCCAGGCCAGGGCGACGGTGTAGATGGCCCAGTCGAGCACGGCGACGAGCATCCAGACGTCGCCGACGTTGAGGTTGAGATGAGCGAGCACGGCCAGGTCGCCACGTGACACGATGGTCAGCGCACCGCACAGCGAAATGACGACGCCGATGCCTTCGACCCGGCGCAGGTGCTTGCCGAGGAAGGCCCAGGAAATGGCGATGGTGGCGATCGGCACGAAGGAGTTGAGCAGTGCCGCATTGGTCGCGCTGGTGTCCTGCAGGGCGATGTAGGCAAAGGTGTTGTAGCCGCCGACACCGAGCAGGCCGAGCACGAGCAGGGGGCGCCAGCCTTTTTTCAGTAGCGGCCATTGGGCTTTGAGGTGGGGCAGGGCCAGTGGCAGGATCAGTGCGAAGGCGATGGCCCAGCGCCAGAAAGCGAAGCCCAGCGGCGGAATGTCGCCACGGGCACCACGGCCGACCACCATGTTTCCGGACCAGAAAAGAACGGTCAGGATCAGCAGCAGATAGGGGTTGGCGAACAGTTTTTTCATGGTCGCCGGATTATGCCTGATCGGGCTGCGGCGGTGGGTGCCGGCCAATTTGCCGCTCGCTGCGCCGGTCTTGGGAGATCGGTCTTATAATTGCGGCATGGTTTCCGTCGTCCATTCCGTCGCCTCGCAAAGCGACTTCGAACAGTTCCTGGTCACGTTGGCTGAGGGCTTGGCCCCGGCCGATGCGGAACGTCTAAAATCCGCCGTCGAGTACGCTTGGACCACCTACGGCGAACGCTCGCTGGGCAGCGGCGAGCGCATCTGGTCGCACGCGCTGGGCATGGCGGTGATCATTACCGGCCTCAAGCTCGATGTCGAATCACGCATTGCCGCGCTGCTCTTCGCCATTCCGGCCCAGGATGAGCACGGCATCGCCAGCATCGAAACGCGCTTCGGCAAGCCGGCGGCGCATCTCGTGCAGGGCATTTCGCGCCTAAACAAGTTGCGGCCGATTGCCAAGGGTTTTGTCGCCACCAACGTCGAGGCCGGCGAAGTCAATCCGGTCGAGATGAAGGCGCAGATCGAAGTGCTGCGCAAGATGCTGCTGGCCATGGTCGAGGACATTCGCGTCGTCCTGCTGCGTCTGGCCAGCCGGACGCAGACCCTGCGTTTTTATGCGTCCAATCCGGACGACTTGCGCGTTCAGGTGGCGCGTGAAACGCTCGAGCTCTATTCGCCGCTGGCCAACCGGCTCGGCGTCTGGGAGTTGAAGTGGGAACTGGAGGATCTGTCCTTCCGCTTCATCCATCCGGATACCTACAAGAAACTGGCCAAGCTGCTCGACGAAAAACGCAGCGAACGCGAGCAGTTCATCGTCGATGCCGTGGCCAAAGTCCGCGATGAACTCGAAGCGGCCGGCGTGCATAACGCCGAGATCTACGGCCGGCCGAAACACATCTACAGCATCTGGAACAAGATGCGCAAAAAAGGCGTCGAGTTCTCCGAGGTCTATGACGTGCGCGCCCTGCGCATCATTGTCGATGACCTGCGCGAGTGCTACACCGCGCTCGGCATCGTGCACAACCTGTGGCTGCCGATCCCCAAGGAATTTGACGACTACATCTCGAATCCCAAGGGCAACAACTACCGCTCGCTGCATACCGCCGTGCGCTGTCCGGACGGGCGCAGCCTGGAAATCCAGATCCGTACCTGGGAAATGCACAAGCACGCCGAACTCGGCGTCGCCGCTCACTGGCGCTACAAGGAAGGCAGCAAGCGGACGACCGAGGACGATTACGACGAAAAAATCGCCTGGCTGCGTCAACTGCTGACCTGGAAGGACGAAGTCGCCGACAGCTCGGACTGGGTCAAACATTACAAGCAGGCGGCGCTCGACGAGACGATTTACGTCATCACGCCGCAAGGCAAGGTCGTCGATCTGCCGGCCGGCTCGACGCCGGTCGATTTCGCCTACCGCGTGCATACCGATCTCGGCCACCGTTGCCGGGGCGCCAAGATCGCCGGGCATCTCGTACCGCTCAACACGGCGCTCGAAACCGGGCAGGAAGTCGAGATCGTTACCGCCAAGGTCGGCGGCCCGTCGCGCGACTGGCTCAATCCGCTGCTCGGCTACATCCACACCAAGAGTGCCCGGGTCAAGGTGCGCGCCTGGTTCTCCAATCTGGCGCTCGAAGAAACGCTGAGCGAAGGCCGTGGCCTGATCGCCAAGGAATTGCAGCGGGCCGGCCAGACCGGGGCGAATATCGAGGAGTTGTCGCACAAGCTCGGTTTTGCCAAGGCCGACGACCTGTACATCGCTGCCGCCCGTGGCGACCTCAACCAGCGGCAATTCCAGTCCGTTGCCAAGGGCGGCGACCTGCTGGCCGAAACCCAGTTGCCGGATGAAGTGCTGGCCAAGCCGAGCAAGCCTGTCCAGGGCAACCAGGGCATCCTGATCGTCGGCGTCGACAAGCTGCTGACCCAGCTCGCCCGTTGCTGCAAGCCGGCGCCGCCCGATGAAATCCAGGGTTTCATCACGCGTGGCAAGGGCATTTCCATCCACCGCATGGACTGCCCCAATTTTTCCAATCTCGCTGCACTGCATCCGGAACGGGTCATTGAGACCGATTGGGGCCTGACGACGACCGGCGTCTTTGCCGCCGACATCATTGTCGACGCCCATGACCGTCAAGGCCTGCTGCGCGACATTTCCGAGATATTCACCCGCGAGCGGCTCAATGTCATCGGCGTCAACACCCAGTCCAAGCAGGGCAAGGCGCACATGAGCTTTACCGTCGAGATCACCAACCTGCAGCAAATGCAGAAGACGCTGACCCTCATCCACGAGGTCGAAGGCGTCGTCGGCGTACGCCGCGCCTGATCGTCAGGGAGTCCGCATGAAAGGCAACTTCGCAGCCATCGCCCTGATCGCCATCGGCGCCATCGCGCTGGCCGTCAATCTCGACCTGTTTGAGCTGGACTTGGTCGGGCTGATCAAGAAATGGTGGCCGCTGGTGCTGATCGTGCTCGGGGTTGGGCTATTCTTCACGCCGGATGACGGCGGGAAGCGCAGCTGACTCAGCCGCTTGTCTGTGTTGCAGGACCGACCGGGGGTGCCAGCGCATTCCGCTAGCCGTTTTGCATGGGCTCGGCAGTAGAATCCGGTTCACTATCCCTTGTCGTCTGCGTGCGTATGCCTTTGCCTGAAACGCATTTCCTGTTCTGCCGACCGCTTGCGCTGGCGCTGGCTGCGCTTTGTTTGCTCGCCGTCGCGCCGCCGGCGCCCGCCGCAGAGCTGTCGACGGCGGCCCGGTCGCGGCTGTTTCTGGACAAGAAGGATCCCCCGCCGAAAGTCACGCCCATGAAATGGGATCAGCCGGAGAATTACGACAGTCCGGCCAGCCTGGTCGAGGAGCTGCCACCAGCCGTCCTTGAGCTGTTGGGCTTCACGCCGTTGCGCATCGAGCCGGCACCACCCACGACGCCGCGCATCCAGGTCATCGCCACCGGTTTGGTGTCCGCGGAAAATGGTGTCAAGGCGGGTTTGTCCTTCGCGCGCCGGGCTGCGCCTGACGGTGTGTGCCGGGTGTTCGTGTCGAAAGAGACGGCTGTCGCCCTGGACGATACAACCTTCGTGCAATGGCACGAGCGGGCCCATTGCGACCGGGGCTACAAGGACAGGGAACTGGAGGAGAGCAAGGCCAATGTCCAGGGTTACTTGATGATGGCCAAGACGGGGGACCTTTGGTACGCCTGGCAGTCCATCGATAATCGGGCGCGTCTCGTTGGCAACAACCAGCCGTTTTTTGCGCCCTACCTGTTGGGCTACCGGGTGGCCAGTTCAACCATCCTGCCACTATTGAAACGGCGCGGAGGGCCAAAGCAGGAGCTGGGGTACGAGCTCGTCGCGCTTCTCACAGGCATGAGTGAGCGACAGGTCAATGCCCTCTCCATGCTGTTGGTCGAGGACGCCAAGCGCAAACAGCTCGATGGCAAGCCCTGGACGCCTTTTAAGAGCGGGGCTGCGCCGGATTGATTGCGGCCTGCAGGCCGCATTTCATTTTTCGCTGTTTTTTCCGGTTGACCGTAGCAAGCCCGGTTGACCGTGGAAGTCCCGATCAGCTGGTGCCCAGTGTCACCATCAGTTCGCCCTGGGCATTATGCGGTTTGCTGCGTGTCGAGCGGCGACGCTGGTAGTTGCCTTGGCCGTTCATGTCCCAGCCCTGCTGGTTGTCGGCCAGGTAGAACTTGAGGCCTTCGTTGATGACGCGCTTCTTGAGCTTGGGGTCGAGGATGGGGAAGGCGAGTTCGATGCGCTTGAAGAAATTGCGGTCCATCCAGTCGGCGCTGGAGAGATAGACGGTTTCCTTGCCACCGGCCAGGAAGTAGAAAATCCGGTGGTGTTCGAGGAAGCGGCCGATGATCGAACGCACGCGAATCTTGTCGGAAAGCCCGGGAACGCCGGGGCGCAGGGCGCAGACGCCGCGGATGATGAGGTCGATCTCGACGCCGGCCTGCGACGCCTGGTAGAGCGCATCGATGACTTCCGGTTCGAGCAGCGAATTCATCTTGGCGACGATGCGCCCCTTGCCGCCGGCTTTGGCGGTTTCTGCTTCGGCAAGAATGCCGGCAACGACATTTTGCTGCAGTGTGAACGGTGCCTGCCACAGGTGTTTGAGTGTGCGCGCCTTGCCCAGTCCGGTCAGTTGCTTGAACACTTCGCTGACGTCGTTGGTGATTTCCTCGTTGGCCGTCATCAGGCCGAAGTCGGAATAGAGGCGGGCGGTGCGCGGGTGGTAGTTGCCGGTGCCGAGGTGGGCGTAGCGCTTGAGGCCGCCGTCTTCGCGGCGCACGATGAGCAGCGCCTTGGCGTGCGTCTTGTAGCCGACGACGCCATAAACGACGTGGGCGCCGACGTCTTCGAGCTTGGTCGCCCAGCTGATATTGGCTTCCTCGTCAAAGCGCGCCATCAGTTCGACGACGACGGTGACTTCCTTGCCGTTCTGGGCAGCGCGGATCAGCGATTCCATGAGCACCGAGTCGGTGCCGGTGCGGTACACCGTCATCTTGATGGCGACCACCTGCGGGTCGGTCGCCGCCTGGTTGAGAAACTCGATGACCGGCGCGAAGGACTGATAGGGGTGATGGAGCAGGACGTCGGTCTTGCGGATGGTGTCGAAAATATTGACACCCTTGCCGACGACCTTGGGCAGGCCGGGTACGAAGGGGCGGAATTTCATGTCCGGGCGATCAACCCAGTCCGGCACTTGCATGAGGCGGACCAGATTGACCGGACCATTGACGCGGAAAAGATCGGATGGCTTGAGGGCAAACTGGGCGAGGAGGAATTCGGCCATCGCCTCGGAGCAGTTGTTGGCGACTTCAAGACGCACGGCATTGCCGAAATGGCGTTGCGGCAACTCGCCCTGCAGCTTGGTGCGCAGGTTGGTGACTTCTTCTTCGTCGACGAAGAGGTCGGAATTGCGCGTGGCGCGGAACTGGTAGCAGCCGAGGACGGTCATGCCGGTGAATAGTTCGCCGACGAATTCATGCAGGATCGACGACAGGAAAACGAAGCCGTATTCACAGCCGGCCAGTTCCTCCGGCAAGCGGATAACGCGCGGCAGGACGCGCGGTGCCTGGACGATGGCGGCGTTGGAACTGCGTCCGAAGGCATCCTTGCCTTCGAGTTCGATGGCAAAGTTCAAACTCTTGTTGAGCACTTTCGGGAAGGGGTGCGACGGGTCTAGTCCGATCGGCGTCAGCACCGGCACCATTTCGCGGATGAAATAATTGCGGATCCACTCGCGCTGCGCCTCGTTCCACGTCGACCGGCGCAGGAAGCGGATGCCTTCGTTGGCCAGTGCCGGCAGGATGATGTCGTTGAGGTGCTGGTACTGCTCGGTGACGATGGCGTGCGCCTCGGCCGAGACCAGCCGGTAGGCCTCCTGGGCCGTCTTGCCGTCGGTGGTGGTGACGGTGGCGTGCGCCTTGACCTGCTCCTTGAGGCCAGCCATGCGGATTTCGAAGAATTCGTCGAGGTTGCTCGAGACGATGCACAGGAAACGCAGGCGTTCGAGCAGTGGCATGCGCTCGTCCTCGGCCTGGGCCAGAACGCGCCGGTTGAAGGCGAGCAAACCGAGTTCGCGGTTGAGGTAATTTTCGGTCGGGAAGCGGGGTTTGGGCAGCGGATGGGTCATCGCGTCATCTCCATGTTTTTTCTGAAGTATAGGCTTTAAGTCCATCATTTTGTTGCACTAAGATTACGGTGCGATGACACTCGACGGCTGTTTGCCACGGTCAACCGGAAATTTTGGCCAAATTCTCAGGCGCGAAGACTGTCGTCGGATTCCGGCCTGATCGACGGGGCCAGTGCGGCGAGCAGGGTGCCCAGCTTGGCGGTGGTTTCTGCCAGTTCGTGCGCGGCGTCCGAACCGGCGACGATGCCGGCGCCGGCCTGCAATTCGGCCGTGTTCCCGGCGAGCAGGGCCGAACGCAGGGCGACCGAGAACTCGCCGTCGCCCTCCGCCGTCAGCAGGCCGATAGCGCCGCTGTACCAGCCGCTGCGCTGCTCGTTGTGGGCGGCCAGCCAGGCCTGCGCGGCGGCGACCGGAAAGCCGCCGATGGCCGGCGTCGGATGCAAGGCGCGGACCAGTTCGAACAGCGTCGTCCCCGGGCGGACGGTAGCGGCCACCCGGCTGCGCAGATGGAGCAGTTGGCCGGCCGCGTGTTCCTGGGCTGGTTCGGCCAGCGGCGGCGTGGCGCAGAAAGGTGCTAGCGCCGCACAGACGGCCTGAACGACCAGAGCCTGTTCGTGGCGGTTCTTGGTTTCGGACAGGGCCAGCGAGCCGGGCCACGAGGTGCCGGCCAGCGCATCGGCATCGACGCGGTTGCCGGCGAGGCGGACCAGCCGCTCCGGTGTTGCGCCGACGAAGCTGTGCTGGCCGTTGCCGTGGGCATAGACGAGGCTGGCCGGTTGTTGCGTGAGCAGTTGGCCGAGCACCGAGGCCGCCGAAAACGGGCTATCGGCCTCGATTTTCCGGCTGCGGGCGAGGACGATTTTATCGACCCGGCCGGCCTCGATGTCGCGCAGCGCGGCGTTGACGCGGCCGATCCAGGCTCGTTCGGCCAGCGTTTCGGGGCGGCTCGGGCGTTGGCGCGGGGTGCTGGCGATGGCCGGCGTAGCGAGCCATTGCGGCCATTCGGCGGCGCTCTGGGCAAGGCGGCCGGCTGGGGCGCTGAACGTCACCGAACATTCGCCAGCGACCGATTCGAGCAGGATGGCCGGGATGGCGAGCAGGGCGTTGGGCAGCGGCGCGTTGTTGCCGGCATCGAAGGCGAAACCTGCGAAAGCGAAGGCCGGGCCGTTGCGCCGCCAATCGCGGCAAAAGCCGGCGAAAGCGTTGTCGAGGGCGGCCAGCCGGTTGGGGCCGGCGCTCGTGACGTGTAGAGCGTGGCCGATGGCCAGACGATATTCGTGGTGGTCCGGGCGGGCACGGTACCAGTAGGGGGCGTCGGCCGGCAGCAGCGGCAGCCAGTCGGACTCGGCGCGGCCGAGCGAGAGACGCAGGCTGACCGGCGCCGAGGCCGGGGCGCCGGCGGCCAGCGCTTCCAGCCGGGCCAGCGTTGCCGGGGCGCTCAGGCAGCGGCGCAGGGTGTGGATCATTGAGCGGCCTCGGCGGCGAGACGGCGTAGCGCGGCCCGTTCGAGCTTGCCGGTGGGGTTGCGCGGCAGGCGCTCGACGGCGTGGATTTGGCGCGGCAAGGCGGCCGATGGCAGATGACGGCGGGCGTGGGCGATCAGGTCGTCCGGGGCGACGGGGCCGACGACGAGGGCGACGACGAGGTCGCCCCAGACCGGGTCGGGCCGGCCGGTGACGGCGACATCGAGGACGCCGGGGCAGGCGGCGAGGCAGGATTCGATTTCCTGCGGATGCACGTTGCGGCCGCCGCTGATCAGCATGTCGTCGGCTCGGCCGAGGATGGTCAGGCGACCGGCGGCGTCGATCAGGCCGAGGTCGCCGGTGGTCAGCCAACCGTCGGCGTCGATGCCGCTGCCGTCGAGATAGCTGCGCATGACCTGCGGGCCGCGCACCTGCAGGCGGCCGTCGGCGCCGATGCGGATGTCGTGGCCGGGCATCGGCCGGCCGACCAGGCCTTCATGCCAGTCGCCGTCAGCCGGGTCGAAGGTGGCGAACTGGGCCGCCGTTTCGCTCATGCCGTAGCTCGGGTAGAGCGGCCAGCCGGCAGCCACGGCCCGGTCGTAGAGTGATTGCGTCAGCGCGGCGCCGCCGATCAGCGCAACGCGCAGGCTGGCCGGCGGTTTGGCGCCGAGGTCGAGGAGCCGGGCGAGCATGGCCGGGACCAGCGAAATGTGGGTGACCGACAGGGCGACGAGGTCGGCGGCAACTTGCTCGGTGACGAAGCCGTCGTGGAGCAGCACGCCGGCGCCAGCCCGGGCACAGCGCCACAAAATGGACTGGCCGCCGATGTGGTAGAGCGGCAGGCAGTTGAGCCAGAGATCGCCGGGGTGCAGCGGCAGGCGTTCGTTCGAGTTGGCGGCAGCGGCGTCGAGCTGGGCGTTGCCGAGCAGCACGGCGCGCGGCTTGCCCTCGCTGCCGCTGGTCGCGATGATCAGGGCGACGTCGGCCGGTGGCTGTTTGATCGCCGGGGGCGCACTTCCACGGTCAACCGGAAAAAACGGCCAATTTTGAAAACTGCAGGCGTAGGCGTGGCGGGCCAGATGCAGGCTGTCGCCGGCTTCGATGATGGTTCCTGGGCGGTTGGCGAGCTGGCCAGCGAGATTTTCGCTAGCGGCGAACAGATCGGCAAAGCTCAGGCAGTGGCCGGCAACCAGCAATGCGGCGCTATGCGGATGTTCGCTCGCGGCCTGCCGGAGATGCTGAGCCAGAGATGTGGGGGCTGCCATAAGCATTCGATTATAAATAGACGCTGCCTCGTTGAAGGCAAGACAGATCAAGAAAATGCCTTACGATGACAGCCTTCGATGGGGCGGCGTGCCCCGCGTGGAGACGATTTGATGGAGTTTGGCATGCGTCGGAAAGGTTGGGGATTTTTATCGATGAAGGCCCTGGTGATCGGCCTTTGTGTGATGCAGTTTGCCGGCAGTGCGGCGGCCGGGACGCCGGGCGAAATTCCTGTCGGCGCCTTGCTGCCCGAGGCTCAGCTCAATGCACTGGTCGGCGGCGCTGCGAAGTTATCGTCCTTTCGCGGCAAGCCTCTGCTGATCAACGTCTGGGCCAGCTGGTGCGGGCCCTGCCGGGCCGAGATGGGATCGATCGAACGCTTGTATCAGCGCTACGGCAGCAAGGGATTCAACGTTGTCGGCATTTCAACCGACGACGATCAGGCGGCCGCCGCCAAATTCGTCAAGATTTCCGGCGTCAGCTTCCCGAATTACATCGACCGCAATCTGGTTCTCGAAAACATGCTCGGTGCCAACCGCTTGCCGCTCACCGTGCTGGTCGACGGCGAAGGTCGGGTGATCAAGAAAATTGCCGGCTCGCGTGCCTGGGATGGCCCGGAAGCGATCAATCTGGTTACGCAGGCTTTTCGCCTGAAGGCGCAGTAACGCGCGCCAGTACTCAGTAGGTATACATCACGAAGACACCGCCACCCAGATCCGGGCTGGCGTTGGAATAGCCGGACACAAGATAGCCCTGCAATTTCCAGTTCGGGTCCAGCTTGTGGGTGACGAAGCCGGTCACTTCGCGGATAGGTGCACCGCCGTCCTGAACTTTTTGCCGGAAATCGTAGCTCAAGCCCAGCGCACTTGCCTGGGATGCCCGGAAAGACCAGCCCAGTGAGGCGTAGAACGGGTCTTTCAGATCGGTGCCGTCGGGGTCGCCCATTTTCTTGTAACCCAGGGTGCCGAACAGCGTGTGTTTGTCCAGTGTCCGATAGACCTCGGTCTGCACCGAATAGTCGTTTTCGCCGGTGCCCAGTCCCTTGTTCTCATCGGCCGTCGCCAGCTTGACTTTGGCGCCCAGCTCGACGAGCCAGGGGCCTTGCTGCAGCGCGCTCCAGCTGCCGGTCAGCACGATGTCGCCGAGGCCGGTTTCCTTCCTGCGCGTGCCTTGCCCGTTGGTCAGCGTGACCCGGTCGGCGCCAGCGCCGGAAACAGAAGAAGGGCCGCTCGTTTCGACGTAGGGAATCGTCGCGCGCAAAGTCCAGTCGCCGGTTTCATATTTCACGCCGAAAGGCATGTAGAGGGTATCCGTGCTTTCGGAAGCGCCGTATTTTCCGGTCGAATAGTCGATGCCGGTACTCATGGTCAGGCTGCTTTCAGCGTGGCATGGCAAAACTGACAGAAGGCAGAGAATTGCGAGAATGCGTGTTTTCAAGCGGGTACCTGATGCAACGTAAATAAAACCATGATTTTAACGTGGTCTTTTGGTGCGCGGTGAAAATGCCACATCAATGCCGTTCCCGCCTTTCGACCCGTTCGACCTTCTCAGCTCGCTCGACCTTCTCAGCTCGCTCGACCTTCTCAGCTCGCTCGACCTTCTCAGCCTTCTCGACCTTCTCGACCTTCTCGACCTTCTCGGCCTTCTCGGCCTTCTCGGCCTTCTCGGCCTTCTCGGCCTTCTCAGCCTTCTCAGCCTTCTCGGACTTCTCGACCTTCTCAGCCTTCTCAGCCTTCTCGGACTTCTCGGACTTCTCGGACTTCTCGGACTTCTCGGACTTCTCGGACTTCTCGGACTTCTCGGACTTCTCGGCGCTCTCGCCCTTCTCCACCCGCTCAGACGTTTCGGTTTTTTCGGTCGATCTTGTTGTTTCGCTGCTATCCGCCTTGGTGGACGAAGTGCCATGGGTTCGTTCGGCGTTCTTTGGCAGTGGTGCACTGCGGTTTTCGCTGCTCGCCAGTTCAAAATGACTGACCACGAGTTGGCCCGAGCGCCCGACCTTGGCGTCTACAAAAATTCGCCGATTCGGTTGCAGGGACTTCATCTGGCTGGCCGTCGCATTGGGCAGCGACAACTCCACCCCGCCAGCCGTAATTTTTCCGCGACCATCGGAGGTCTGAACCAGACCCTCGAGCAGGATTCTGCTGGCGCTATTCTTGAACCGGTAGGTCGGATCGGCTGTGACGCTGGTCGGAACCAGTTCGCTGCCCGTCCATTTGCCTCTGACCAGTGCCGCGCTGGCGTCGACCGCAGCGCTAACAGCAACCCCGCCGACCCGGGACTGTTTGCCTGAGCTGACGACTTGTCCCAGCGCGCCTGCTTGCTTGAGGTTCGGGCTGGGCTGGACGCGCGTTGCGACCAGCGTGCCATCAGCACCGGCGAGGGCGCTGACCTTGACGAGTTGGCCGATGGCCAATCCCTTGCCCGGTCCGCGGGTGTTTGGCCCGACCGCCACGTTTTGCCCGAGGACCTGAATCATTTTGCCGCCGTGCGACAGCTTGGTGATGGGCCCTTCAAGGGCGTTCAGAATGGCGATGTTTCGCGCTTGCAGTCCCTTGGGGGAATTGGTGGCGTCGATCGAGACAACCTGGCCGACCGCCAGCTTGTCAGCCGACGACGGGTCGCCGTTTTCGTTGACCGGGACGCCATGGTCGAAATGAACTTCGACCCCGTTTACACAAACGGAGGCAAATCCGCTGACAACACCGACAATGCCAACCGATGCTCCGTCGGCAACGGGGGCGCCAGTTCCACCGATGCCCCCTCCCTCGTCGCCGCCGAGCGCAGGGGATCCCGTGCCGCCGATGCCGCCGCCACCCGGTTCGGTATTGTGGCCGATTGTCTTGTCTGTGGCAGGGCTGCCGGTACCGCCAATGCCGCCGATCCCATCCCGCGCCTGATGGCTTTTCCCTGGATGCTCGGGATCGACGCAAACCGGGCCGGACCAAGCGACCAGAGGGAAAGCGGCAACGACGAGCGACAGAAGATAACGTTTCATTTTTCCGTGGGTGTTTCGCTGGCGTCCGTGCTGTAAAAATAGACGCCGCAGGTGAATCGCTTCTTCGGCCCGCTATTTGGCGAGGCCGGTGACTGCTCGTTGCCATCCACTGGCTGAGCTGCCAGGGTGTGCAACTGGGTCAAGGTTTGCATGCCAAGCTTGGCGGCGCGAATGCGCAATTTTTCGACCTGGGCTTCGGTCAGCGAGCTGTGATGCACGCTACGCTCGAACCACGGACTGCTCGTCGTCAGCACGTTGTCTGCTGCGGCCGCTGCATGATCGCCGAGGTTGTGGCCGTAATACGCCAGTTTTTCTTCGACGCCCTCTCGGGGGACAAAAGCGTTGCTGAGCAGTTCGACTTCGTCGGCTTCATTGATTTTGACCACACCCAGTCGCAACCATTCGTCGAGTACCGAGCGCGGACGAATATCCTGGCTGATGCTGGCCACCAGCGCTTCAAACGACGCCTCTCCGGCGCCGCGAGCGAGCCGAGACAGTGGACGGGGCTGACCGTTTTCATCAAGCCACTGGGCGCCGGTAATCCAGGTGGCGACGACTTGCGCGCTGAGCGATATTTTTGGTGGCAAATTGGCTTCGACATCGGGCAGTTCGCGCAAACGTTTGACGTCCTTGCGGTGCACGCCGGTGATCAGGCTGATCCGGCTGTCGGTGGACGCCTTGTTGTCGAGCCGGAAATCGCGTTCCGCCACTTCGACGAAGACGCGTTTGAGGAGCTCGATTGCCATCGGCAACGTAATCTCGTGCGCCAGCATGACGCGGACAATGGGGGACAGCACGCGGTGAATCGCGGAGAGAAGAACGGATCGTAGCGGTGAGTCTGACATCAAGGGGTGCCGTTTTTCAGGTGACGAGCCAAAGTGGTATCTGGATTCAGCTCGTCGCCGGGGTCGTGGGGAGTTTCTGGCCAAGCGCCCTGCGCCGATCTTGCCGGGATCGGCGATCAGTCAGCACCAATCCTTCGCTGGTGCTGTAGGGCGGGAGGAGATCAGGCGACATTCTACGTCCCCGGTGGCGTTTCATAAACAGGGTTTGCAGCCATTCCTCGGCGGATTCCTGGCGCACTTTCACGGCTTTCTTGATGTCATTTGCGGAATAGTTTCCCACGTTTGTCTGTGGAGGTAAAGCGTGGAAGCCTGCCGAACTGCCGGACTCAAGCAAAGCAGGCTTGCTATTCGCCGTAACGGGTGTCGACCTGGACGCCCATTTTTTTCAGCATCGGTGTCGGCAATTCGCCGCCGGCACAAACGATGACCGCATCATTTGGACGTTCGAGGATGTCATCGCCATGCTTGAGGGCGATGTTGTCCATGCCGATTTCCCGGACCGTGCTCTCGAGCAATTGTTCAATCCTGTTTTCGGCGATGGCCTCGGCCAGCCGTGCCCGGTTTTTCGGCTTGACCCGGTCGAAGGCCTTGCCGCGGTAGCTCAGTGTGACGTGCGTGCCGGGCTCGTTGGCGATGTCGAGGGCGGCCTCGAGGGCGCTGTCGCCGCCACCGACGACCAGAACGTGCTTGTCCCGGTATTGCTCCGCCTCGATCAGTCGATAGACGACCTTGGCTTGTTCTTCGCCCTTGGCGCCCAGTTTTCTCGGTGTGCCGCGGCGTCCGATGGCGAGCAGCACGCTGGCCGTCGAGTAAGTCGCCTTGTTGGTGCGGACCGAAAAGATGCCATCGACCGGGGTGATTTCTTCCATGCGTTCGCTGAACTGGATGTTGGGCGTGGCCTTGTCGAGGATGCCTTGCCAGATTTCCATGAGCTCTTCCTTGCTGATTTCGCGGACCTTGATTTCGCCGATCAGCGGCAGGCGCATGGGGGCCGTCATGACCAGTTTGTTGCGCGGATAGTGATAGGTGGTGCCACCGAGCGAGTCTTCCTGTTCGACGGTGACGTAGTTCAGCCCCGCTTCTTTGGCGGCCAGCGAGGCGGCAATGCCGGCCGGACCGGCGCCGATGATCACCAGGTCGTAGTCAGCCTTGCCGTGCGGCCGGCCGGTGATCGTCTTGACGGCATGCGTGCCCTGGCGGATGGCATTGCGGATCAGGCCCATGCCGCCCAGTTCGCCGGCGATGAAAATGCCCGGGATGTTGGTCTGGAAGTCCGGATCGACCTGGGGAATGTCCATGCCGCGCTTTTCGGTACCAAAGACCAGTTTGATGGCGCCGACCGGGCAGGCTGGCGCGCAGGCGCCATGGCCGATGCAGTGCGTCGGATTGATCAGCACGCCCTTGCCTTTGATGACGCCCAGTGCTTTTTCCGGGCAGGCCCTGACGCAGGCACCCGAGCCCATGCAGATCGACAGGTCGACGACGGGGTGTAGCGATGGCGGTTCGGTCAGGCCGGCTTCCTGGGCCTCCTTGAGCACGGCATGGTGGATTGCCGATACCTTCTTTTTGGCGCGCAGGTGAAAGGCGGCGGGAATCAGAATGAGCAGTGCCGGCAGGAGGTAGTAGAGCAGATCGGAGATCATTCGTCGGTGTTCGCAAGTTTGTTTTCGAGGGCGCTCACGGTACTCATCGGATCTTCGCCCGATTCGTGTTCGACGGTGGCGATGCTCACGGTCAACCGGAAATTTTGCCCAAAATTGAAATGTTCGAGGGCTTTCCGGATTTCGTTGGCGACATTGTTGGCACTGATTTCGGGGGTGTTGGGCAGGAGAATCATGAACGTGCTGGGATCCCACTGAGTCGCCGTATCCGAGGTGCGCAAGCGATTGGTGACCGCTTCGGCACATTGGCACAATTGATCATCCGACAGATGACCCGTTTCTAGCCGCCCGATTCGGCAAGCGATCAGCGAGAGCGGGAGCCGGTAGCGGTCGGAAATTGCCGAGACGTGGGCCAGCTCGGCCTCAAAGCATTCGGGCGACGGCAGTCCGGTCAGCGCATCGCGCAGGTTCATGGTGCTATCCGGATTCGGCGGCGTTGAACGGTGGGCATAACGCACGATCAAGGCGATCAGGAGCGAGAGAATCAGGTGTTCATCCAGTCGTTCGTGGTCGCTGGCGAGCGGCCAGGTCAACACGACAAAAAAGCCGCCAAGCAGCAGCCACAGCCGGAGCGGGAGTTGTTGATAGCGCCAGGCCCACCAGGCGGCGACGAGGGGCGCCCAGAATAATAACGTCGAGGCCAGTTCCGAGGCTGGCTGGCCGGCACCAAAGCGTATTCCCAGGCTGGCAATGACCAGTACGTAAATGGCGATGTCGACGGCCAGGCCGGCATTGCGCTCGGCAACCGTCCATCCGGCCTGATGGGCAATCCAGATGAGCAGGAGCGGCAGGCTGACGAGCAAATAAATCAGGCTGGTGCCGGTCGGCCAGAGGCGCTGGAATTCGACGCAGGCAATGACGAAGAGGCCAAGCAGGCCGCCCATTGAGCCCGCAGAGTTGATGCGGCTGGCTTTTGCAGATTGCATAGGATTTTCAGTCATTGTTCATTTCTCCCGGACGGCGTGCACCTCGCCGAGTAATTTTTTTGGTATTCTTGAATAAGTGTGAAATTTTACCCCGTCACGCTTTGGCCCGATAGTCTGTCGATTGTTCGGGCGCAGGGTGGGTGGGGCGGCTCGGTCCCGTTAATCAGATTCAGGAATCCATGAATACAAGTGCGCTTGGCCCAATGACGGTGATTTCCCTGGAGGGAGAAGCAAAATCCTCCAGCGAGAAGGTATTTCGTGGCGCCTGGCGAGTGTCGATCACGCTGCTTGTCGGTCTGCTGGTTTTTCTCGCCTGGCTGGTCCGGACCGGCGAGTTATACGATTCCAACTCCGATTTTGCCTACAACATCGGCCTGATCGGCGGCCTGCTCATGCTTAGCCTGCTCCTCTACCCATTGCGCAAGCGGATTCATGCCCTTGATCGACTGGGGAAGATGGAGTCCTGGTTCAAGTTTCACATGATCGCCGGGATAACCGGGCCGCTGCTGGTGCTTTTTCATTCCACCTTCAGAACCGGCTCGCTGAACGGTGCCATGGCTCTCTACGCCATGCTGTTGGTTGCCTGTAGCGGCGTGGTCGGGCGTTTCATTTACCGCCATATTCATCGCGGCCTCTATGGCAATCAACTGACGTTGGCCGGGGCTTCGGCAGAGCTCAAAGAGTGCGCCGAAAATGTACGCTCGGTTTTTGCCTTGCGGCCGGATATCGAACCGAGGTTGAAGGCATTCCAGGATGCAGCTTTCGACCTGTCTGGATCCTGGCAGTCTCGCGCCTGGCGCTTCGTGAGTTTGCGCTGGCGGAGCCGGCGGCTGGCCAAGCAAATTCGCCGCGATGCCAAAAATGCCCTGCGCAAGCAGTTTCGCAAGCAAGGCGGCAGACGTCGGGAAGTGATCGTCAACTACCGCCTGGCCCGCGAGCAGGTCGACCGATATCTCGATTCCGTCGTCAAGGCTTCACAACTTTCAGTCTGGGAAAAACTGTTTTCTTTTTGGCACGTCGTGCATATCCCGTTTCTTTATTTGCTGGTCTTTAGTGGAGTCGTCCATGTTGTTGCGGTCCACATGTATTAACCGGCTGTTTTCCGGTCTGGCGCTGATCGCCGCCATCGTCTTTTCCGGCGGGGCAGCGGCGCAGTCGATCGAAAAGGTATTGATGCCCGGCGAAGTCATTACCGGGCACGCCAAATACGAACACGAGTGCGAACAGTGCCATCAGCGCTTCGACAAAAAGGCGCAAACCAAACTGTGCGTAGACTGCCACAAGGATATCGCCGCAGACATCCGCAGCAAGACGCGGCTGCATGGCAAATCCGACGACACCAACTGCCGCAATTGCCACACCGAGCACAAGGGGCGCGGCGCCGATATCGCTCCCATCGACAAGAAGAAGTTCGACCATTCAAAAACTGACTTCAAGCTGCTCGGCGCCCACAAGGAGAGCAAGTGCGAGAGCTGCCACCTGCCCAAACGCAAATACCGTCAGGCGCCCAAGCTGTGCAATGACTGCCACAAGAAAATTGACGACGAAAAGGGGCACAAGGGCCATCTTGGTACCAAGTGCGAGAACTGCCACAACGAGAAAAAGTGGACGGAAACCACCTTCGATCACGAAAAAACCAAGTTCAAGCTACACGGTGGAAAACACGCCGACGTCAAGTGCAAGGATTGCCACGAAGACAAGACTTACCAGAAGACGCCGCTGACCTGTAACGGCTGCCACAAGAAGATCGATCAGGAAAAAGGTCACAAGGGTCGATACGGCATCAAGTGCGAGTCCTGCCACAACGACAAGGGGTGGAAGGAGATCGACTTCGATCACGATCACGACACCAAATATGCGCTGAAGGGCAAGCACCGTCAGGCCAAGTGCAACACCTGCCACTTGCCGGAAAAGGGAAATATCTATCAGGCAAAACTTCCCACCAAGTGCTTTGCCTGCCACAAGAAGGATGACCAGGAGAAAGGGCATCGCGGCGAACTCGGTGAAAAGTGCGAGAGCTGCCATAGCGAACGTGACTGGAAGAAATCCGATTTCGACCATGACGAAACCGATTTTCCCTTGCGCGACAAGCACAAGGATGCCAAGTGCGACACCTGCCACAAGGGCGGCGTCAGCGGCCCCAAAGCCACGAAATTGAAGGTGGAGACCGCCTGCATAGCGTGCCACCGCAAAAATGACGACGAAAAAGGCCACAAGGGCCGCTACGGCGAGAAATGCGGCACCTGCCATACGGCCAAGGACTGGAAGACCAGCATCTTCAACCACGACAAGGAAACCAAGTACCTGCTCAAGGGCAAGCACCGGGAGACCAAGTGCGATTCCTGCCATTTGCCCGAGAAAGGCAATATCTACAAAACCCGGCTGGAAGAGACCTGCATTGCCTGTCACAAGAAGGACGACAAACACAAAGGCCAACTCGGCAACAAGTGCGAGAGCTGCCACGACGAAAAGAAATGGAAGGACACCCCCTTCGATCACAACAAGTCGCGCTTCGCGCTGACCGGCAGTCACGCCAAGGTCGAGTGCAAGAAGTGCCACCTGACGCCGGCCTTCAAGGATGCACCGCTGACCTGTAACGGTTGTCACGAGAAAGACGACAAGCACAAGGGCGGTTACGGCAAGAAATGTGAGACCTGCCACACCACCGGTACCTGGAAAACCTGGGATTTCGATCATGCGACGACGCGCTTCCTGCTTGACGGCGGGCACAGCAAGGTCGAGTGCAAGGAATGTCACAAGGAGTCGAAATCAGGGCCGCGCAAGCCCGGCAGAGCGTGCATTGCCTGCCATGTGAAGGATGACGTTCATAACGGCGCATTCGGCAGCCAATGTGAGAGTTGCCACGTGGCGGCGAACTGGAAGAAAGTCAGGCGCTAGTAAAATGCATAAATTGTGTGATAAATTCCCTCGCGTTGTTTGTGATTTGTATCAATGCGTTGCCAAATTTGAGTTTCCTCAAGCTGGGCAACGAAATTGATTAACCGGTTTAACGAGGTATCCCGCCCGTGAAATATCTTGCTCGTCTACTCCTCGTTGTTCTCGCTGCTACCGCTCTCCTGTTCGGGCAGTGGGGGAGCGCATTCGCGCAGACGCAAGAAGGCGGGGCGCAAAATCTGAGCTTTGATCACAACACCACTGGCTATACCCTCGACAACACGCACAAACAGGTCAATTGCGAGACATGTCACACTTCTGGCGTCTTCCGTGGCACACCGCGCGCCTGCGCAACCTGTCACGCCGGCGCCGGGGCAAGGGCGCCGGGCAAACCGGCAACCCATATTCCCACGACGGCAGCCTGCGACTCCTGCCATCGACCGGGGGCAAGTAGCTGGAGCGAGAAGCCAACCGGATTCATCCAGGGTGCATCCGGGCATGCGATCAATCCGCTACTGGGTGTAACCGCCACCAATTGCCAGACCTGCCATAACGGGGCATTCATCGGCGCCAATGCGCTGACCAAACCGGCAACACACATGCAAACGTCGGCAGCCTGCAGCACCTGCCACACCACCACATCGTGGATGCCCGCGACCAATCCCCATGCTGGCGTGCAACCGGGAACTTGCGCCACCTGCCACAACGGCGTCAATGCGCCAGGCAAGTTGGTCGATCACATTCCGACATCGGCAGCTTGCGATACCTGTCACCAGAATTTCACGACCTTCGTTCCGGCAAGAATGGATCACACCGGCCAGAACGGTCAGTGTTCAACCTGCCACTCAGGACGTTTCTCCTCGCAGAGCGCCCAGAGCAAGCCGGCGACTCATCTGGCGACCGCACAACAATGCGATACCTGCCACCTGTCAACGACATCCTGGGCGGTGGCAACGTTTGATCACACCAATCGACCTTCAGGCAGTGTTTGTACGGATTGCCATACGCCGGGTAGCTCGGGTTTGAGCAAGCCGACGAATCACGTACCGACAACGGCGGCCTGCGACACCTGCCATACCAACTTCGTATCGTTCAGCCCGGCACAGATGAATCACAGTGCGACCGCTGGTCAGTGTTCTACCTGTCACAGCGGCACTTTTGTTTCGGTAAATGCCCTCAGTAAGTCCGGGCGCCATATTCCGACGGTGGTTCAGTGCGACTCCTGTCACTCCAGCGGTTTCGTTTCGTGGTCGCCAGCGAGAATGAATCACACGGGGCTCGATGGGCAGTGTTCGAGTTGTCACAGCGGCGGTTACCTGCCGCAAAATGCCCAGGCCAAGACCGCGACACACATTTCAACGACCGCCCAGTGCGACAGTTGTCATGCTTCTACCTCAACCTGGTCGACAGGTACTTTTAATCACGCCAACGCCAGCCCTGCGGCTGCCGGACGCTGTTCCTCCTGTCACAACGGCTCAAACGCACTGGGCAAATCGATCAACCATATTCCGACGGCAGGGCTGTGCGATAGCTGTCACAACACGTTTACCTCCTTCTCGTCGTTAGCCATGAGCCATGCCGGTACGGCCGGAGCATGTAGCAGTTGCCATAACGGCAGTTTTGTTTTTGCCAACGCACTGGCCAAGACAGCCGTCCACGTCCCGACAGGCGCTCAGTGCGATACCTGCCACACGGGAGGCTTTAACGCCTGGTCGCCAGCGGTGATGAACCACTCCGGCCTGAACGGCCAGTGTTCGACCTGTCACGGTGGCGGCTACGTTTCGCAGAATGCGCTGGAGAAGCCGCTGACCCACGTCACGACGACTGCTCAGTGCGACACCTGTCACGGGAGCACCACTTCGTGGGCCACGGCGACCTATAGCCATGATGCGTCGGCGATTGGCCGGTGCGATACCTGCCACGGTGTGACGGCGCTGGGCAAATCGGCACGGCATATTCCGACAGTGACGACTGCGGCGAATTGCGGCAGTTGTCACAACAACTATGCTTCGTTCAAGCCAGCGGCGATGGACCACGCTGCTACTGGCGGGGCGGCGTGCTCGACTTGCCACGGCGGCGCCTATGTTTCCCAGAATGCGCTGGCCAAGCCGGCTACCCATATCCAGACGTCGGCAACTTGCGATAGCTGCCACGGAAATGGCAACGGCTTCACATCCTGGGCCTCCGGTTCGTTCAACCATGCTGCGGCATCTCCATCGGTTCTCGGTCGGTGCACCGATTGTCACAACGGTGTCAATGCCCAGAGCAAGTCCACGGTCCACGTTCCAACCAGCAGTTCCTGCGAAAATTGCCACGGGACGAGCTATAGCGCCTTCAAGCCGGCCCGAATGAACCATGCGGTGACCAGCGAAGCCTGCGCAACCTGCCATGGTGGTGCTTATACTGGCCAAGGGGCCATCGCCAAGCCAACCAACCACATTTCAGTAACTGGGGCTTGTGATACTTGCCATGGAACAGGCAACAATTACACGTCCTGGGCGCCCTCCGCGATGGACCATACTGGCCAGACGCAGTGCTCGACCTGCCACGGCGGTGCTTATGTTGCGCAAAACGCCCAAGCGAAACCGACAACCCATCAGTCGACCAATGCGCAATGTTCGGACTGCCACACGTCAACGACGTCATGGCGGGTGGGGGCCGTGCAGAATCACGCCTTGCTGACGCCACCTGTAGCGATCGGCGATCATTCCTGTAACGGCTGTCACAACGGGACGGCGGGCAAGGGACTCTCCAAGCCTAGTACGCACATTCCGACGACCGGCTTCTGCGATACCTGCCACACCAATTTCAATACTTTCGCCCCGGCCAGTATGAGCCATGCCGGGATTACCAGCGGCTGTACGAGTTGCCATGGTGGCGCCCATGTTTCCCTGAATGCTCTGGCCAAGCCGACCAGTCACATTCCGACCAGCGCTTCCTGCGAAAGCTGCCATGGCGCTACGAGCTTCACGGCCTTCAAGCCAGCCAGCATGAATCATACGGGTACTGCAGGGCTGTGCTCGACCTGCCATGCGGGTGGGTTTGTTGCGCTCAATGCGGTTCCCAAGCCGACAAACCACGTCAGTACGAGTGCGCAATGTGATAGCTGCCACAGCTCGACAACAGTGTGGACTGGTGCGCGATATCCTCATGCAGGCGCAGCGGGGAGTTGTTCGAATTGCCATGGCCATAGTGGCACGGTTACGGTGCTGGGGGCGTTGGCCAAACCACAAACAGGGCACGTGGCGACAACTGCGCAGTGCGATACATGTCACAGATCGACGACCGCCTGGACGGGGGCAACCTATGCCCACGCGGCAAGCGCGGTCGGCACCTGTTCAAACTGTCACAACGGCACCACTGCGCCGGGGAAACCGCTTGGGACGGGGCATATCCCGACAACCGCCCAGTGCGATACCTGTCACAAGAATTACACCGCTTTCAGACCCGCCAGCATGAGCCACGCGGGGACCGCCGGCGCTTGTATCAGTTGCCATGGCGGCGGATATGTCTCTTTTAATGCCCAGGCCAAGCACGGGACACACATTACGACTTCTCAGTCTTGCGATACCTGTCATGGAACTACCGCCTGGAAGCCGGCAGTCAACTTCCACGCCGGTGTCGTAGCCGGAACTTGCGTGACATGCCATAACGGGACTAATGCAACAGGCAAGAATCCCACTCATATTCCGACAACGTTGGCTTGCGATACCTGCCACCTGACTTCGGATGCGCACTTTGCTCCAGCGCACATGACCCATACCGCCACTATGGTCGGCCAGTGTTCAAGCTGCCACGGCGGCAACTATGTCGGTGTCAACGCACTGGCCAAGCCACTGACGCACGTCAGTACGACGGCCACGTGTGATACATGCCACAAAACCACTACAGCCTGGACCGGGGCGGTCTATACCCACCCGGCCACGGCTACGGGGACTTGCTCAAACTGTCATAACGGGGCGGTACTGGGAGCGCAAGGCAAGAACGTTGGCCACATCGCGACAACAGCGCAGTGCGATAGCTGCCATAAATCGATGACCGTGTGGACGGGTGCAAGCTATACCCATGCGGCCTCAGCCGTTGGAACCTGTTCCAATTGCCACAATGGGTCGGCTGCTCCGGGCAAAACGACCGGACATATTCCGACGAGCAGCCAGTGCGACAATTGCCATAAGAACTACACGACGTTCAGGCCTGCTTCGATGAGCCATACCGGAACGACAGGGCAGTGTCTGACATGCCATAACGGCGGATACACGGCGGTCAATGCCCAGGCCAAGAATACCGGCCACCTTGTTACGAACGACTCGTGTGATTCATGCCACCGTACGACAGCCTGGCTGCCAGCCAGCTTTGCGCATACACCTGCCCAGTTGGCAGGCAAGACTTGTGTGAGCTGTCATAACGGTACGACAGCTACGGGCAAGCCTACGCTGCATATTCCGACGTCCGAAGCATGCAGCGTTTGCCATCGTACCGGAGGGACCTGGATGCCTCTGATCACGCCGTATGCCCATACAGTAGTCGTGGCAGGTTCGTGTACAAACTGTCATGCGACCAGCTATCCAGGCATGTCTTACAAGCCGCTGGCGAATCACGTGCCGACGACGGCCAGTTGTGATGCCTGCCACACCAGGACTAGCTGGACTACCCTCGCTGCCTTCAACCACGTCGGTGCGACGACTTGCCAGACCTGCCATAGCGGAATGTATGTCGGCGTCAAGGGTAAACATACTACTCATATCCCAACCACCCTTGCGGGTTTGCCTGGCAATGAATGTTCGCTATGCCATGTGGGCACGACTTCATTTGCGACGGTATCCCGAATGAATCACGGCAGCATCCAGACGAACTGCAAGACCTGCCACGCCAGCACGACTGCTTACGATGTGGGGGGGGCCGAGAAGATCAGGTTGGGTGGCCACGAAGGTTCAAAGGCGACGGATGACTGTTCGCAGAGCAGTTGTCACAAGCCGCTGGGTAGAAAGGGAACGCCCTACACAAAGTGGGACTGATGTTCTCAAGTTCCTTTTCTGGCTGCCATTGATCTCTTAAATCTCTAGGTAAGCTCTTTAGTGGTTGTTACTGATATTGAAGGTGGAAATGGCTGGGCTAATCTTTATGAATCCCGTGAATTTGGCGAGGCTGGCGAAAATCGCCCGGTTTGTCCTGGTCTTTTCTTTGCTGGCGGGCGCCAATGCCTTTGCTGCGATCATCGAAACGATTGATGTTGCCCGCGTCGGTGATCAGGCTGAGGTAACGATCCGCTTTACGACGGAAATTCAGTACACCCGACATACGCCCGGTGACCAAGGGAAGTTCCTGCGCGTTTTCTTTCGGCTAACCAAGCCCGGTTTTTCCGAAAGCGAGTTGATGCAGGAGGTTCGACGTTCGCTCAAGACTGATCTGCTTCCCCCGTTTACCGTCGCATATCCGGAGTTGGTAAACGGCATGCTGATTACCTTTGCCAAGCCGACAAAGTACATCGTTCGTGCTGGCGACGACAGCCGAAGCATTGTCGTTATGGTGCCTGCGCCGCCAGCCAAGGTGAAAGAAGCTGCGGTGCAGAAAGGCAAGGGGGCTGACATGCCGGCGCCTGCCGCCATCGTGACGCCGGCGGTAGCACCTGTTTTGGCCGAAACGCCACCCGTTGCCGACGCGCCTGCCTCACAGACGCCGGATGCCAGCAAGCCCGAAGCAGCCCCGGTCTTGTCGACTGAGAAAGTCGAAGAAATGGCTCATGCCTTCCTCCTTGACGGGCAGGAGGCTTTCGAGAAGGGGGATTATCCGAAAGCCATCAATCGACTGAACCGCATTCTCAGCCTCCCGCAAAATGACCGGACCATGTCGGCCCAGGCGCTAATTGGCGAGGCACGCGAAAAGAATGGTGAAATCGCCAAGGCACGTGCCGAATACGATCTCTATCTGAAGCTTTATCCGAACTCGCCCGAGGCCCCGAAAATAAAGCAGCGGCTCGCCGCATTGCCTGCTGTCAGCACCATCCGTCGTCCAACGGCGCGCGTTGTTCGTGACGACAAGCCGGCGGAATGGACGGTCAATGGCAGCTTGTCGTCATATTTCTTTACCGGACAATCGAAGCAGGATGACGGGCCGATGAAGCGCGATCAGGAGTCACTGGTTTCCTCGGTAAATCTGAGCGCACGCTTGCGCGATTCGGTGACCGATACGCGTTTTGTGTTTCGTGATACCGACAGCCAGAATTTCATGCGGCCAAGCCGGAACTACAACCGTGTCTATTCCGCTTATGCCGAACGTACCGATCGCGAGATTGGTTATTTTGTCCGGGTCGGGCGGCAGAATCCCAATGGGGCCGGCGTGCTTGAACGTTTTGACGGGGTCACCGGCAGCTACAACCTGACACCGGACTGGAAGGTGGGGGCGGTTTACGGTGAAGCTGTCGAATTTGGTTCGCCGTTCAAGAAAAACTTCTATGGTGGCAGTGTCGAATTGGCGCCGCAGGTGTCGCGGCCGGGGGCTAGCCTCTATGGTATTGAGCAGAATATCGACGGAATTTTGAATCGCCGTGCGGTAGGGTCGGAGTTCCGTTACTTTGACGGTCAGGTGACTGCTTTTGGCATGCTGGATTATGACGTTCTATACAAGGGCCTCAATATCGGCATGGTGCAAGGCAACTATCTGGACAAGTGGGGCAACAACTATTTTGTTTCCTATGATTATCGGCAGAGTCCGACCTACAGCCTGACCAACGCGCTGTCCACTGCAGGTTATTCGACGGTCACTGACTTCGTTAACAATGTTGGTATTACGCAGGCAAGGCAACTGGTTTCGGAAACCACAGCACTATCCACCATGTTCGCGACGGGCGTAACCATCCCTTTTGGCGAGCGCTGGCAGTTCGGTGTTGACTACCGGATGTCAGAAATTTCTGGATTTAATGCGGTTCTTCCGTTAGCTCAGATGTGTAGGGGGGGGCTAAGCGAAGACCTTACAAATCCTCTCTGTAAAGACGGTCCGCGAGGTGTTCCAGAAGAGCGAATAGATGATATGGGTCTTTGTCAGCCGGGAACTTATGATCCCTCAAAACAGACCTGTGTTGCATCTGCCGCCGCCTCGGGGCGTACCAACATGTATTCCGCACAAGCGATTGGCAGTAACCTGTTTGTTCCGAATGGCGTAGGCGTGGCCTATCTGGGCTACATTGCCGGTCCGAACTACACCGGCCAGAATCTTGGCCTGAGCTATATTTACCCATTTTTGGAAAGCTGGCGCCTGGAGAGCAATGCCCGGTACTACACCCAGAAAAGCGATAGTGGCCAGAACATGACCCAGTTTTCACCGAGCATGAAGCTGGTGTATCAGTGGCGAAGCAGTTTGTCTCTCGAAGGTGAGATCGGCTACAGTGAGTCCAAAAATACCGGGACAACCGAGAGCAAGAACGTGCGTGAATATCTCTATCTCGGCATCCGTTGGGACTATCGGTAGGCATCCCCCACCCGTCCACCTGGCTTAATTTTCTGGCAACTCCCGGGTTGCCAGATTCATTTTTGTACTCCATCTTCATCCAAATAATTCGGTGACACCAACATGACTTTCGTTTACATCGTTTTGGCCAGCATTGCGCTATCCCTCTTGGTGTTATGGGGGCTTGGCAAATACACAGCCAATAAATCAACCGCTGTCAAAAAAGTCGACGTCGCGGCGGCGCTGCGTGAATTATTGCTGGCCCGGGCAGAAGGCCGTATCGACCAGGCCGAGTTTGATCGGCAGCAGGCGGTGCTGCATGCCACGGTTCTAGATCCGGCACAGGGGCAGACCGGGTTTTCCCCCGTTCTCGGGAAAAAATTGGGCTTCATTGCTGCTGCGCTCGTCCTCGCGCTTGCAGTAGTTGCCATCTGGGTTTCTTCACCCAGCATCGACAGCACGAAGACCGCATCTGTCATTGCACCGGGTGCCATGCCACCGGTAACGCAGACACCCCAGGCCAGCAGCGGTGGCGATCTCAACACCGTCGTCAAGAAACTGGCTGACAAAATGGCCAATGACCCCAATAACGGCGAAGGCTGGCTGTTGCTGGCCAAGACCTACAGCGAACTGCGCCGCCATGCTGAAGCCGATGCCGCCTACACCAAGGCCTCGGCGCTTGTCACGCTGGATGCCCAGGCACTGGCCGACTGGGCGGATGCGCATGTAATGACCAAGGATCGCAAATGGGATGACGAGGGCAGAAAGATCGTCAAACGTGCCATCGCAGCCGATCCCAAGCACGTCAAGGCACTGGCGCTGGCCGGGAGCGAAGCGTTTGATCGGGCCGATTACAAGGCGGCCATCGATTTTTGGAAGCGCATGAAGGCTGTGGCGCCAGCCGATTCGATGGACAGCAAGCTGGCTGATGCCAATATCGCTGAAGCCAATACTGCACTTTCCGGCAAAAAGCCGGCTGCCGCAGCGGTAGAACCTGCCGTGGCAATCGGAGCCGTGGCCGGGGTGGTTACGCTGAGTCCGAAATTGAAGGGCAAGGTTTCTGCCGGCGACACCCTCTTCGTGACGGCCAAGACGCCAGACGGGGCTGGTGCACCGCTGGCGGTCTGGCGCTACAAAGGTTCGGACTTTCCGATCGAGTTTCGCCTCGATGACAGTTCAGCCATCATGCCGGGACGGACGATCTCGCAGTTTTCGGAAGTTCTCGTGACCGCCAAGGTGTCGAAGAGCGGCAGCGCCGAGCCGGGCAAGGGCGACCTGCTGGCCACCCCGGTCAAGGCCAGGCTGGGTAATACGACGCTGGTTGTCGAGCTCGACGCCGAGCGCTGATCTGTCGCTTGGCCTACGCCGGAAAGTGCGCCGGAAAGAGCGGCGCCCGGCCGGTGGCCAGGTAGTTCTTGCAGCGTTCGATGTATTCCCGGGTACTTTTCGGCATGGCCGTTCGGGCCCGGGAAACATAGAAAATCAGGTCGCGGCCCTGGCGGATCAGTTGCAGGCCGTCCGACAGGTTGTAGGTGAACGGGGCGCTGAAGACGGCCGGGCCGGTCAGCACGTTAAGGTCGGCCAAGCGTTCGCCGGCGGTCACCATGCGCGCCCAGACGTCGAATATGTCGCTGTCTGTACGCAGGGTTTCGGTCTTGATCTTGGCGGCGATGGCCAGATCGCGGATCGGTGCTTCAATGTCGGAGAAGGCCGGAATGCCGCTGAAATTGTCGATCATCGCATTCGAAATCAGGTCGATGTCGCGCAGGACCTGACCGATCTTGATGTAGCGGCTCTCGTAGAAGTCTTCGAGCGGGATCGAAAAGGCACGGAAAGGTTCGCCCCACAGTTCGTCGATGCCTTCTTCGCCGCTTCGGTGCATGACGCAGCGGCCCAGTTCCATGGCGTCGAGCAGGCATTTGCCGCATTCGCGCATGAGCGGGTTGTCGCTGAGGATTTCGATGCCGCAGGCCTGCAGTTCGACCAGCTTGCGGAAAATGTCGGCGGCCCGGTTGAACAGTGCGCCGGCCAGCATGGCGCCCTTGACGCGTTTGCGCGCCGGGTCGGTTTCGGCTTCGTAGGTGCTGCGTGCTTCGTGCAGACGCGTGCCGGGAATGTTGAGGCCGTGTTCGGTGTGGTTGAACAGGCGCCGGGTCAGGGCATCGATCAGTTTTTTCTTGGCTTCCAGCGTATCGGCCGGGACCGGGTAGGTCTTTATCCAGTAACCATCATAGAAAACGCGCTCCAGGCCGTCGATGATGCGACGGGTGCCTTCCGGGGGGGTGTCGGTAGTACTCGGTACTTGGGCCAGTTGGTGCACTATGTTCATGGTTCTCTACAGAAATGCTCGGGTACGACTTGGACAGCTATTTGCTGAATAATTGCCAGAAAATCGTTCGCTGCTTGCCGGGTTGAGAGTATTGACTAGCGAGCCGGGAATTGTACAGCCACCAGTAGGCCTTTTGGCGTAATTGATGTGTCGAGCTTCAGTGCCGCGCCATGCAGTTCGGCGATGCGGGCGACGATGGCCAGGCCGAGGCCGCTGCCCGGCTGGCTGCCCTGGTTGAGCCGATGGAAGCGGCGCAGCACGGATTCGCGCTGGTCGACCGGGATGCCCGGGCCGCTGTCAGCGACCGAGAAGGTGAGCGCGGCTTTGTCGCGCCTGAGGTCCACGCGCACCTGGCCGCCCTCGGGCGTGTAACGTATGGCATTGTCAACGAGATTGCGGATCAGCACCCTCAGCCATTCGGCCTGCCCGATGACCTGGCAGTCGGCTGTTGCGGTGAGGTCGAATTCGATGTTCTTGGCCAGAATCTGCGGACCGAGATCGGCGCAGACTTCTTCGGCTAGCCTGGCCAGATCGACGGTCTGTGGATCGGGCAGGCCGGATTCGGGATCAAGGCGGGCCAGGTGCAGCATCTGGTCGACGAGGTGGGCGGCGCGGGTCAGGCCGCTTTGCAGCTGGTTCAGTGAGCGGTCGCGTTCTTCGTTGTTACGGGCGCGCTGGGCAACCTGCAATTGCGCCTGCAGTGCGGCGAGCGGGGTGCGCAGTTCGTGTGCGGCATCGGCCGTGAAGCGGCGCTCGGCCTCGAGCGTGTGTTCGACGCGCTGGAAAAGGCCGTTGAGCGCTTCAAGCAGGGTGCGGATTTCTTCGGGAGCGGCCGCCGGATGCACCGGCTGCAATTGCTGCGGGTCACGGCTGGCAATCTGGCGGGCGATGCCGTCCAGCGAGGCGAAGCCTTGCCGGGTGGCGAGCCAGACCCATAGGCCGATCAGCGGCAGGCCGAAAAGCGCCGGGACGAGCAGGCGCCAGGCAATGTGGCCGATCAGTTCGTCGCGGATGTGGTGGTTCTCGCTGACCTGGACCTGAAGGCTGTGGTCCTCGTTCCACTGGCTGTAATGCCGCCAGTGGCCATCCGGATTGTTTTGCGTCTCGGAAAAACCGGGTTCCACGGTCAACGGGAAATTTGGCGCATTTTTGGAACGCAGGAGCAGTGTTCCATCGGCGCGCCAGATCTGGAAACGCAGGCGGCGCTGGTATTTGTGCGCGGCTTCGCCGAGATCCTCGATGTCGTCGCCCTCATCGTGGCTGGCCAGGGCGAGCAGGGTCTGGGCGGCCTGGGTGAGCTGGGCGTCGAACAGTTCATCGACTTCGTGGTGGGCGTCGATGTAGCTGAAAACCATGGTCACCAGCCAGGCGGCCGAGACGCCGCCGAGCAGCAGGCCGAGCAAGCGGCGGCGCAGCGAGAACCAGACGGTCGTAGTCGTGCCGCTCATTTCGGGATGGTGTAGCCGACGCCGCGCAGGGTGCGGATCAGGTCGCTGCCGAGCTTTTTGCGCAGGTGGTGGATGTGCACTTCGAGGGCGTTGCTGTCGGGTTCGTCGCGCCAGCCGTAGACGGATTGTTCGAGCTGGGTGCGGGTCAGGACGCGGCCGGCGTTTTCGAGCAGCATCTGGAGCAGCGAATATTCGCGGCTGGACAGTTCGATTTCGTCGCCGGCCAGCGTCACGCGGTGGGCGGCCAGGTCGACGGCCAGCTCGCCGCGGGTCAGCAGTGGCGCTGCACGGCCGGCGCTGCGCCGGGTCAGGGCGCGGATGCGGGCGCTCAATTCGTCGAGGTCGATGGGTTTGACGAGGTAGTCGTCGGCCCCGGCATCGAGGCCGGAAACCTTGTCGCCGGTGGCATCGCGGGCGGTCAGGATGAGGATGGGGACAGTCAGGCCCCGAGCGCGGGCGCGACTCAGGACATCCATGCCGGACAGGCGGGGCAGGCCGAGGTCGAGGACGACCAGATCGAAGCTTTCGCTCTGCAAGGCCTGGTCGGCGGAGTTGCCGTCACGCAGCCAGTCGACCGCAAAGCCGGCCTGGCGCAGGCCGACGGTCAGGCCGTCGCCGAGTTCGGGATCGTCTTCAACTAGCAGGATGCGCATGGACTAATTCTATCAGCTAGCCAGCCACCAACTGGCAGCGCCAACCCAGACCAGCAGGAAGATCCCGGCCAGCGGCCGGGCCGACGGGATGGCTTCTTCCGGCGAACCCTGTTTGTGCCCGGTAATCATGGCGCGGACGAGGTTTTCGCCGTGCAGTAGGCTACCCGAGATGACGCCGGCAACGTGGACGAAGACGACGGTGAGCATCGTTGCCGCCAGAGCTTCGTGCAGTTCTTCCAGCCAGTCGCCGCCGAGTTCGTTGTACATCGCCCAGCCGACGAGGCCGGTGGCGATGCCGAGGCCGAGCAGCAGCACGATGGCCCAGCCGCCAGCCGGGTTGTGGCCGGTGTGGTGGTCAGGTTCGAGCCGGAGCAGGCTGCGCAGGTAATCGGCGACGGAACCGGGGCCGCGGACGAAATCGACGAAGCGGGCGTAGCGCGAGCCGATGAAGCCCCAGGGCAGGCGAAACAGCGCGACGGCAATGACGACCGAGCCGGAAAAGGCATGCACGAGCCGCCAGGTTTCGCTTTCCGAAGTCAGCCAGGCGAGGATGAAGCCGCCGACCATGAGCCAGTGGCCGAGGCGAACCGGCCAGTCCCAGACAAGAATGTTTTTCATGATTTACTCGCGCAGTTCGCGGATGCTGATGTCGTGTTCGCTGTAGCTACCCTTGGCGGCGCCGGGGTGACAGGCTTCGCAGTTGGCCGCCGACTTGACGCGCCGATCGCGCCAGTATTTGGCCGGGATTTCGTCATGCTTGCGGATGAAGCGGGCGGTCTGGGTGATGCGCGGCGGGTTGCCGGCATTGCCCAAACGGCTGGCGTTGCCGGCATTGCGTTCGAGAAAGGCGGTGATTTCCTGCTCGGTTTTCCGGTCGACCGTGGCATCGCTGCCGAAATGTTCGCTCAGACCGGCCATCAGCTTGCGCCAGTCGTTGGCTGGCAGCAGGGCGGGTTGGTAGGCGATGTGGCAACTGCTGCATTCAGACGTGAAGCTGGCCGGGGCGTTGGCCGGCATCGGCAGGCGATCGGCCAAGGCCGGGAAGGCGCTACCGAGCAGGGCTATCAGGATCAGGCGTTTCATTTCAGCGACCCTCGCTCAGGAAAGTGACGAAATCGGCCTTTTCAGCCGGCGTGCAGGCGCGGCCGACGACTTCCTTGCAGTTGCGGCCGAACCATTTTTCGACCTTGGCCGGGTCGCTCAGGCGGTCCGGGTTGGCGGCAACGGCCAGCGGCTTGATGGCCTTGCCGGTCACGGCATGCTGGCCGGGGTTCAGCGGGCTGTCGGTGTGGCAACTGGTGCAGGCCGGCATCTTGTCGTTGACGGCAAAACGCTGGCGGAAGAAAGCATCGCCTCGTTTGGCCGAAGGCGTGAAGCCGGCTTGCTGGCTGGCTGCTTCGGTGACATAAATCTGACGAATCTGCTGCGGCGTCTCAGCGTGGCAGGCCAGGCTGGCGAGCAGCAGCGCTACGGCGGGGATGGCTCTCATCATCGTTCTCCTTTTCGTGTTGATGGGAAAGGAGTGTAGAGAGCGAGTCTTAAAGGGGGCTTAGGCGAAACTTAAGCGGGGATTAACGCTAAGATTCGAGCTAAAGGGGCGCCAGCGCCCCGATCCGTTATTCAGGAATGCATCACTGGAAACACGAAATGAAACTTCAGGATCTACCGATGGGCGCCCGTTTTGAATACGAGGGCCTTGTTTATGTGAAAACCGGGCCGCTGACGGCTTCTTCGGAAGCGGGCGGACAACGCATCATTCCCCGCCATGCCGTACTCCGCTCGCTTGAGGCTCCCGCCATGGAAGGCAAGGGGCGGCTCGAAGGGGCGGTGGCGCGCAAGGCGTTCAACACCTTTTTCGAGACTTGCCACCGGCTGGTCGGCGAAGCAGGGCAGGCCGAACTGGAGCAGGCACGCCAGCGTTTCCTGAAGGCAATTGATTAGGTGAGTCCCACGGTCAACCCGAAAAAAGGCAAAAAAATGGAAGGCTTCGGCCTTCCATTTTTGCTTCGGGTCGCTGGCTTGATCAGAAGTTGATGCCGACCTTGGCGATCAGCGCCCAGTTTTCGAAGCTGACGTTGTCGCTTTCGCTCGTGTTCAGATAGCGCAGATCGAGGCCCGAGTAATACAGGCCCTTGCGGTAGTTGGCACCGACCACGGCGCCGTAGCCGAACAGGCTCTTGTCATTGCGGCCGTTGTCGGCCAGGACAACGCCGAGCACCGGGCCGGCGCCGACCGAGAAGCCGCTACCGAGCGGCACGGTGTAGCGCGGCGACAGTTCGAAAGAGGTCGCTTTCATGCCAGATTCATCGGTGTGGTTGATCTGGATGTGGGTACGGATACGGTTGTCCGGCGTCTGGATCAGGCCGCAATTCATGTTGAAGTCGAGGCCGTAGACGAACATGGAATCGTCGTTGGTCGCCGAGGCGCTCATGACGCCGGCGCTGATGGCCAGCGACGGCTCGGCTTTGAAACCCTTGTCGAGGCCTGGGAGGAACTTCAGGCCGTCGGCCTGGCTGGCGGTGGTGCCGAGCGCGAGGCCGGCGACGAGGAGGGTGGATGCGAGGCGAGTGAATTTCATGATCTCTCCGGGTCTGTGGTGATTGTCGAGGGCAGCGGCGCAACGGCCGGGCTGCAGGCCGGACGACTATAGCCGGCGGTATTCGGGTGGTCTGTGACCCAGGTCACCCAGCCGCCTATTTTTTCAGCAGCGCTTCCTGCACGGCATCGAAATCGGCTTTCCTGACCACGCCCATTTTTTTCTGGATCACGTTGCCGTTGCGGTCGATGAACAGCGTGTAGGGCAGGCCGGCCTTGGTGTTGCCGAGCGCCTGCATGAGCGGGATGCCCTGCGCCTTGGCGATGAAGACCGGGTAGTCCATCTCGTAGGCCTTGGCGAAGTCCTTGGCCGGTTCGGCCTTGTCCTCGATGCCGATACCGAGGACTTCGATCTTGCCCTTGTGGGCGGCGCGGAATTTGATCAGTTCTGGGATTTCAGCCCGGCAGGGGCCGCACCAGCGGGCCCAGAAATTGACGACGAGCGGCTTGCCTTTGTAGCGCTCGAGGGCCACCGGCTTGTCGTCGAGATCGTTGAGCGTCGCGGCGAAGAGCGGCGCGGAGGAAATTTCATCTGCTACGGTCAACCCGGAAAAAAGGCCAAAAATGAAAAGCGCAAACAGCTTTCTCAAGGCAGGTCACCACGGCGGAAAATGAAGTAGCCGATGGTAGCACTGACGATGCCGAGCGCCGCCGGGTAGGCCAGCGCGAAAACCTTGTAGCCGGCTGTGCCGAAGAGGTCGAGGATGACGTAGGCGGACGGCCCGAGGACGATCAGTTGCGGGTCGAACAGCGCCAGCGCCGCGGTGCGGAAGACCTGCAGCGGGTTGGCCAGGGCCAGCGTGACGGCGAGTTCCGGCGCGACCTTGCCCTGAATCATGACGCCGAGCAGGATGAGGTCGAGGAAAAGCAGCAGGAACAGCCAGACCATGAAGGCGGCGCCCTGGGCCATGTCGGTGGTGCGGGCGATGGCCGAGATCAGCATGCCGATGCCGAGGAAACACATGGCCATGACCGCGAGCAGGGCGGTGTAATAGCCAAACATGTCCCACGGCACCTCGATGCCCTGGATGGTCGCCCAGATCACGGCACCGAGCATGGCCAGGAAAACGGGTGCGAAGACGACGATGTAGCGGCCAACGATCTTGCCCCAGAACCACGCCGACAGCGACACCGGCAGCGAGAGCAGGTATTCGAAGACGCCGGCCTCGCGGTCGCCGGCCACCGAGCGGACCGTGGTGATGAGCACGAAAATCGGCAGGATGGCCATGGTCAGCTGGATATAGGTGACAAGCAGCCGCGACAGGCCGATGAAGCCAAGCACCCGCGATTCGGTCAGGCCGAAGAGGAAGAGCAGGGCGACGATGCCGCCGAAGACCAGCGTGTAGATCTGGAACCAGCGGGCACGCAGGGATTCGACGATATCGAGTTTGGCGGTGAGCCAGAGTTGTTTCATTTACTTGCCTTTGGCCAGCGTGTGCTGGCGCATGTCGGTGAAATCGAGGCTGCCTGGCATCGGCATCGATACGGCAGCGAAGTTGTAGCCCATTGGCGAGGTCTTGGTGATGAAATGGGCGCGCTGGGGGGCTAGCCAGGTCATTTCCTCGCGGCTTTTGCTGTTGAAGTCGGCCACCCACATGCGGGTGTCGGCATCGGCCATCCACGGGTATTTGTCGGCCTTTTCCTTGAGCCAGAAGGCGAGGCAGCCGGGGTCGTCGAACTTGAAAACAGTGTTGTTCGGGCCGCCGCGCATCTCGGCGGCAAAGCGGCGGTCGGAAATGACCATGCTGCAACGCACGCAGGTATCGCGGTCCCACTTGATCTCGGCCATCCCTTCCGGCCAGCTTCCCTTGCTGTGGCAACCCGACAGCGCCGCGGCGAGCGGCGTCAGCAGCAGGCCGCCGAGGCCGATGCGGCTCAGGAAATGACGCCGATGCTGGTCGCACATACTCAGCTCTCGGACAGCGAAAGGTCGCTGACCAGCGCCGTGTAGCGGGAAATGATGCCGAGGAAGCGCAGGCGGTCCGGCCCGGCGATTTCGCCTTCCCAGACGCGGTTGTCGTCGCGACTGGCGAATTTCCAGCCGTCGAGCGCCTTGGCGAAAGCCGGCTCGAAGCGGCTGAGGACGATGCGGCAGGCCAGTTTGGCCGTCAGCGTCACGGCATCGGCCACCTTGTCGTCGAGGACGACCTTGCCCATGTCCATTTCGATGACGCGATTGACCAGGGCCGAGACTTCGTCGAGGCGGTGGCTCGAGATGATCATCGTCGCGTCGTCGAGGCGTTCGGCCAGCAGGTCGAAGAAGATCTTGCGCGCTTCCGGGTCGAGGTTGGCGGCCGGTTCGTCCATGACCAGCACCTTGGCATCGCGGCCCAGCGCGATGGCGATCAGCAGTTTCTGCTTCATGCCGCCCGAGAGGCGCACGAACTGGCGGGAGAGGATGGCATCGACGTCGAGGCCGAGGCGCCTGGCGATGGCATGGATGCGTTGCGGATCGGTGCCGCACAGCGAGGCCGAGAAATTGATGAGCTGGCCGACCGGCATCTTGAGCGGCGGCGGCAGTTGCGGCACGAAGCCGATGGTGCCGAGCACTTCGGTGCGGTTGCTGCGCGGGTCAAGGCCGTTGATGGCGACGCTGCCGTCGTGCGTGTATTCGCCGAGCAGGCAGCGGATCAGGGTGGTTTTCCCGGCGCCGTTCGAGCCGATCAGCGCGACGCGCTCGCCGATGCCGATGTCGAGGCTGATGCCGTCGAGGACCCGGGCTTTGCGGAAGGTCTTGGCAATGTTCTTGAACTGGATCATGCCGCCGATTATAGGGAGGGCGCGGAAATCGTCTTTGAACCTGAATCAAAAAAACCGGGGCCGGCCGAGTATGGACGAGAAGAGATGCGGGCTCGGCGCAATATGAAATATCAGTTAATGTTTCTATATTACTTTTGTCGTAATTGTCTGGTTTGACTGCCTCTGCTAAGGTTGAACAAATCCCGAAAAGTTCAAAATATGAAAAATAATCAGCCGGTATTTGATCGTGAATACGTTATTCGTCCGGAGTGCAGCATCATCAGCCGGACCGATGAAAAAGGCATCATCACCTACGTCAATGACGATTTCGTCGATGCCTCCGGCTTTTGCCGCGATGAACTGATAGGCCAGCCCCACAACATCGTTCGCCACCCGGACCTTCCGCCCGAAGCCTTTCGCGACATGTGGGCGACGCTGGAGCGGGGCAAGCCATGGGGCGGGATCGTCAAGAACCGCCGCAAGGATGGCAGCTTCTACTGGGTCAAGGCGATGGCGACACCGCTGGCTTCGGGTGGCTACATGTCGGTGCGCACCACGGCGAGCACCGCTGAAACGCGTGCTGCGAGCGCCCTCTACGAACAAATGCGCCGTGATCCGGGCTTGCTGCTCGAGCAGGGCAGTGTCCGTGGCGGGGTCTTGAAACGCCTGTTCCGGCGCATCAACGATATCGATCTGAGCAAGCGGCTGTGGCTGTCGACGCTGGCCTCCATCGTCATCGTCTGTCTGAGTCTCGGGTTGGGATTGCAGGTTGTCGCGGCGGTGCCGGCTGGCGCCCTGCCGCCTGATGTCGCGGCGCGCATCGCCGGCCTGCACCAGGCCATGCTGATCATCGGTGGGCTGACTCTGCTCGCCTGGCCGCCCGTGGCCTGGCTTATTATTCGCGAATTCAACCGGCCGATACAGGCGGCCATCGACGCGGCCCGCCGCATGGCGGCGATGGACCTCAGTCAGGCCGTGCCGGCGCATGGCGATGATGAAGTCGGCCAGTTGCTGGCGCAGCTGGCCATCATGCGCAATCACTTTCAGGAAATGGCCGCCATGCTGCGTCAGAGCACGGCCAAGCTCGACACCATGGCGCGGCGCCTGGCCGAGTCCAGCCAGGCCTCGGCGACTGCCGCATCCGACCAGGCGGAAGTCGCCACCAATATGGCCGCTTCGGTCGAGGAACTGTCGGTGTCGATCGACCATGTCACCGAGTTTTCCGGTGAGGCCGACATGCTGTCCCGCACCTCGGGCAGCGCCTCGCGTGAGGGCGGGGGTGTCATCCAGCGCGCCGCCGATGAAATGTCGCACATCGCCGAGACGGTGAATGGCTCGGCGACGACGATTCGCGAACTGGAATCCTATTCGATCGAGATTTCGACCATCGTCAATGTCATCAAGGAAATTGCCGACCAGACCAACCTGCTGGCGCTCAATGCCGCCATCGAGGCGGCGCGGGCCGGCGAGCAGGGGCGCGGCTTTGCCGTGGTCGCCGACGAAGTGCGCAAGCTGGCGGAACGCACTGCCTCGTCGACCAAGGAGATCGCCGGCATGATCGAGAAAGTGCAGGCCAGTTCGCGCCATGCCGTTGCCGAAATGGAAAACAGCGTCGATCAGGTTAAGGCCGGCGTCGATCTGGCCCTTCAGGCCGAGCAGTCGATCGGTACCATCCAGGTCAGCTCGACCCAGGTTGCCGAAGCGGTCAACGAAATCTCGCTGGCGATCAAGGAGCAAAGCGCCGCTGCCCGGGAGATCGCCCAGAACGTCGAGCGCGTCGCCCGGATGACCGAACAGGGGTCGCATGCCAGCCAGGCGGCCGCCGCGCTGGCCGGCGATGTCAATGCGCTGTCCGGCGAGTTGCGCCGGCTGGCCGAGACGTTCAAGATCTGATCGGCACCATTCCCACGGTCAACCGGAAATATCGGCCAAAATTCAAATTGGTTTTGACAGCCATTTGACCAGGGTGGCAAACAGCTGGTCGGGATCGACCGGCTTGCCGATATGGTCATTCATCCCGGCGTCAATGCACTTCTGGCGGTCTGCGGTAAAGGCGTTGGCCGTCAGGGCCAGGATCGGCACCGCTTGCTTGCCGGGCAGCGTGCGGATGATCCGCGCGGCGTCGATGCCGTTCATCCTGGGCATTTGCAGGTCGAGCAGGATCAGGTCGTAATCCTTGCCCTTCGCCAGTTCGACGGCCTCGACGCCGTCCTCGGCCAGATCGACGACCAGACCGGCCGACTCGAGCAGTTCGCGCGAGACTTCCTGGTTGATCGGCTCGTCTTCGGCGAGCAGGATGCGCGCTCCGGCGTAGCGGGTTTTCAAGGTTTCTTCCGGTAGCTGATCGGCGGCCTGCCCGGCCGCTGCAACGCTGGTCGCTGCCTTTTGCAGTCTTGCCGTGAACCAGAAGGTACTGCCCGAACCGAGCTGGCTTTCCACACCGATGCTGCCGCCCATCAGCGTAGCCAGGCGCTTGCTGATGGCCAGCCCGAGCCCTGTGCCGCCGTATTTTCGCGTCATCGAGTTGTCGGATTGCTCGAAAGCCTGGAACAGCCGGCTCTGGTCCTCGGCCGAGATGCCGATGCCGGTGTCGCGTATTTCGCAGCGCAGGAGCAGGTCTTGGGATGTTTCTTCGGCGGCCGAGACGTTCAGGTTTACCGAGCCTTTGTTGGTGAACTTGATGGCATTGCTGATCAGGTTGAGCAGGATCTGGCCGAGGCGCTGGAAGTCGCCTCTGAGCGGCTGGTCAGCCAGCCCGGGGGCGATGTCGATGCTCAGCGTCAGCCCCTTCGCCGTGGCGGCTGGGAGCGCCAGGTTGCTCAGGTTGTCGAGCGGCGTGGCCAGCATGAAGTCCACTTCATCCAGGGTCAGGCGTTCGGCTTCGATCTTGGAAAGGTCGAGGATGTCGTTGATCACGTGCAGCAGATGCTGCGAGGCCTTGGTGACTTTGCCGAGCTGGTCGCGCAGCTTGGGATCGGTCGCCTGCTTGAGGGCCAGACCGGTCATGCCCATGATGGCGTTCATCGGCGTCCGCAATTCATGGCTCATGTTGGCCAGGAAAGTACTCTTGGCGCGACTGGCCGCTTCGGCCGCTTCCTTGGCAATCGAGAGGGCGGTCGTGCGCTGTGCGACGAGTTCTTCGAGATGGTCGCGGTGGCGCTTGAGTTCGGCCTCGGCATTCTTGCGTTCGGTCATTTCCCGCGTGATGCCGTGGTAGCCGATGATCTTCCCCGTGCTGTCGTACTCCGGTTTGGACAGCACTTCGCCCCAGACGACGCGACCATCCTTGCAGCGATGTTCCGCCTCGAACGATATGGAACCGAGCGGAATTCCCTGCCGAATCATTTCTCCGCGCTCCAGCATGATCTTGCTGACGCGGGCCTGCCCTTCTTCATTGAACAGATGAAGGACATGCTGACCAATCACTTCGTCGGGCCGGAAGCCGCGAATTCGCTCATCCGAAGGGCTGATGTAGGTGATGATCAAGTTGCTGTCGGTTTTCCAGATGACATCCTGTACATCCTCGGTCAGCAGCCGGTAGTGCGCTTCGCTGCGCTGCAGTTTTTCTGCTGCCAGGTTTTTCTCAAGGGCGATGCTGGCCAGGCGGGCGCATTGCTCGATGAGGTAGATGTCGTATTCGGCCGGCGTGTGCGGCTCGCGGTGATAGATGGCAAAAGTGCCGAGTACCCGGCCATCCGAGGCGAGAATGGGTTGCGACCAGCAGGCGCCCAGTCCGGCGCTGGCCGCCAGTTCCTTGTAGAGCGCCCAGTAGGGATGCGTCGCAATATCCTCGACGACGACGCGCTGGCCCGTGAACGCCGACGTGCCGCAGGAGCCAACGCCCATGCCGATGGCGACGCCTTCGAGGGCTTGGCTGTAGAAGTCGGGCAGGCTGGGGGCGATACTTTTCTCGATACACTTCCCTTCGCTGTCGAGCAGCACGATGCTGCACAGCATCGCCGGATACAGCTGTTCCGCTCCGCGCACGAGGGCTTCAAGCACACGGGGCAGCGACTCGCCGCCGGCCAGCAATTCAAGCACATGGGTGCGGAACTGATCGTGCCGTTCGGCCCGTTTCGTCTCGCTGATATCGATGAAGGTGCAGATCACCTGACGCAAGCTGCCATCGGCCGCCAGCTCCGGCTTGGCGCTGAGCAGCAGCCAGACGCGGTCATGCCGCATCGGGCGATAAAAGCCCATCACGACATTGTCGACGGGCTGACCCGTGGCGATGACCTGCGGCACCGGATGTTCCGGGCCGGGGAAGGGTGAGCCGTCTTCGTGAATGACGTTCCACTCCGGATCAAAGGAGGTCTTGCCGAGTAGCTGGCTTTCACTGAGGCCGAGCAGTTCAAGGGCAATCCGGTTGCACAGGAGGACTTCTGCGCTCGGTGACTGGATGACGACGCCAACCTGAAGATCAGCCACCAGCAGACGGTAGTTTTCCCGGCTTTCCTGCAGGGCGGTTTCCCGCTGCATCAGGCTTTCCAGCAGATGATTGAAGCCGCCAATCAGTTCGCCGATTTCATCCTGCCGGTCAACCGGCAATAGCTGCGGCGGCTGGCCGGTATTCGACAAGGTGGCCAGGGTATTGGTCGCCGCAATCATTGGTGAAAACTGCCGCCGCAACATCCACGCCGTCATCCACCAGACCAGGGCGCCGGCGAGCAGGGTGAGCAGGCCGGTGGCGAGCAGGATGCGCTGGCGCATGGCGGCGATCGAGGCAAAGGCTTCGGCAGTGGGCAGTGTGCTGACAATGAACCAGCCGGCCGCCGGCACGCCCCTGGCGGCGGACAACTCCTCGATGCCGCGGGAGCTGACGGCAACGCCGTAGCCTTCGAAGCCCTGCACATATCTGTCGTGCATCTTGTTCACCCCGGGTGGCGGGGCCGGCTGCATGATGCGGCTCTTGTCAGTGGCCGTGACGATCAGCTCGTGCTGCGGTGCAATGACGAGGTAGCCGCCGCTCTTGCTGAAACGGCTTTCGGTGACCCGGTCGAGAAAATTGGGCTTGCCGAGGTTGATCGCCCCGACCAGCGCGCCGATGACCTGCGCCTTGTCATCGCGAATCGGCACGGCCATGCCGATGACCGGGGCCTGCAAGACCCGACCGATGACCGGGCGTCCGATGGTCGATTTGCCCTCCTTGAGGGCGCCGATCATGTAGTCGCGATCCATGTAACTGGTGCTGACCCGTTCCTCGGAATAGGGAACGGAGGCAATCCCTTTGGCGTCAGGCCCGGCCGCGCGTACGCCACCGTTGAACATGAGTTGCAGAATCGGCCGCTGTTCGAGAAAAGTCTGCAGGGCGGCCGCGCTGTCGAGCATGGCTGGCGTTATTTCAGAAGCAACTTTCTCCAGCGCCTTCAAACGCTCATCGAGCTCGGAGTTCACCTGGGCGGCGACCAGGGAAGCCGTCGCGAACTGCTGTTCGCCCAGTTGGCGCTGCATGTCGTCGCGCAGCATCCGGCTCGCGTAAAAGGCCAGCGACCAGATACCGATCAGAAAGACTGTCAGCGTGAAGAGCATCAGTCTGGTCTTGAGCGAGGTCTTCTGAAAGATGTTCAAGCTCATGGATGGGTTTTCGGTTGGCCAAAGTGAGTCAGGTACTTCTTTGGACTTTAGCACTTTCGTCACCCCTTTTCATGGCGACGCAAGGCAACCTCGCCCAAGTTTTCATGGGCGAGCCGAAATAGCCGAATGCGACGGTCAACCGGAAAAAACGGCCAAAATTCAAGCCAGTTTGGACAGGCCCTTGACCTCGAACGACAGCGAGCCGGTCGGGCAGACATCGACACACAATCCGCAGCGCGTGCAGTCGGGGCCGATGGGGACTTCCTTCTCGACGGCGCGGCCCTTGATCACGGTATCGAGCACGTGCGGCACGAGGCAGACCTTGCGGCAGTCGCCTTCATGGAAGCAGCCATCCAGCTTGTAGATGATGCGCACCGGCGAGACGATGCCGACGACGCCGTAGGTCAGGCCGATCGGGCAGGCATAGCGGCACCAGGCGCGGCGCGAGAAGAAGACTTCGAAAAAGAGCAGGGCGAGCACCCAGAGCAGGGCGAGCCCCGGGCCGTAGATCAGGGCGCGGGAGAGGATGCCGGTCGGTGAGATGGCCTCGAAGACGGTGTAACCGGTAGCGACTGCGAGCAGGGCGAAGATGACCCAGAAAACGCTGCGCAGGCGACGGTCCATGTTCTGGTCGGTGACCAGCTTTTTGCTGACCAGGAAGAGGTGGATTTTCTCGGCCCATTCGGCCAGCAAATGGTAGGGACAAACCCACGAACAGAAAGTGCGGCCGCCGAGCAGCACCCAGAGGATGAGCACCGTGCCGGTACCGATCAGCAGGTTGTTGATGATGTGCTTGTGGGCGAGCATGACCTGCAGCGCGGAGTTGAGGTCAATCAGGTGGAAGCCGACGAAGCGCGAAGCGGTCAGGGCGCCTTCGAGAATCTGGATGTCGAGGCCGAAGGACAGCGTGAACAGCAGGTTGGCGAAGATCAGCGTCGCCCAGCGCCGGTTGCGCCATTTGTGGCTCGGTGTGGCGTGGGCGCGGGCGTGCAGCTTTTCGGCGATGAGGTCGCGGTTGCCCTTCTTGTAGAAGTGAATCTGCTGGGCGGCCGGGCTGATTTCTTTCGGCTTGGTCGGTTCGGCGCCGAACAGGACCTTGATCTGATCGACAAACCGCCGTTTGAGGAGGGCGCTCATATTTTCCAGACCTCGCCGGCTTCGATGGTGATGGCAGTGGGTTCGACCGGGCAGACCATTTCGCAGACGCCGCAGCCGACACAGGGTTCATGGACGACCGGCGACTTGCGCTGGCTGCCGTCCGGGGCGAACACCGTTTCGATGGAAATGGCGCCCTTGATCGGGCATTCGCGGACGCACAGATCGCATTCGGCGACATCGTAGGGATGGCTGCTGACCTTGACCGGTTTCCAGCGGTCGACCGACATGTAACGGAGCTGGCCCTTGAAGTCGGGGCCGCGTGTCTGCCCCTTGAAGCCCTTGCCCTGGACGGCCAGGCAGGCTTCCGGGCGGCTCAGGCGGGCGACGCCGATGCGCTCGTGCATGTTGAGCGTCGGCTCGGGGTCTTTTTCCTTGGCGATCAGGATGGGCTTGGCGGCCAGCGCGGCGCCGGGGCGAACCGGCAGGAAATCCGGCTTGTGGTAAGTCAGCGAACCGGTCGGGCAGGCCAGGATGCACTGCACGGCGTCGCACGAAAAATCGCAGGCCTGGCTGCGGGCATCGATGTAGGGCGTGCCGACACCCATGCCGTCGACCAGGTCGGCCAGCTTGATGGCCGATACCGGGCAGACCTGGACGCACTGGCCGCATTTGATGCAGCTGCCGAGAAAGTCTTTTTCATCGAGCGCGCCGGGCGGGCGCAGGCGTTTTTTCTGGGCATAGACGAGGGGCAGGAAGCCGGACATTGCCGCGCCGAGCACACCGCCGGTCAGCAGGATGGTGCGCAGCACGCGGCGCCGGTTGGTCTGCCGCTTGGCGATCGAAACGGCCGGTTTGCCGTTGCCGGCGGGCGGGCGGGGCGGGTTGCTGTCGCTGTTGTCGCTACCGACTTCGTCGTCGATCTCGCTCATGATCGTGCCGTTCTTTCAGGTTTGACGAAGCGCGGTTTTTCGTCGCGCAGGATCAGGTCCGGTGTCGAGAAGGGGGCCAGGCGCTCGAGGAAGTCGAGCAGTTCCATGACCGGCGAGCTGCGGAAAAAGCGGGCGATGGGCAGTTCCATCCAGATCTGGTCAGCGTAGGCGTAGAGCTCGTGGGTCTTGTCGCCGACACCGTCGGCGTTACGGTCGAAGCCCTGGTAGTCGTCCCAGTAATTGCCGCGCCAGACGTTCTTCGGGCTATTGTTGTTGTCGCCATGGCCGCCGTAGGCGACCTGGGTCAGGTTGCCTTCGAAGGTGTTGTCGATCATGTTGTTGCCGCCGGTTTCGCTGTTGAACATGATGCCGGTGCCGTTGTAGGCGAAGCGGTTGCCGCGGATCTCGATGGTGCTGTCGGGCTGGAAGGGCGAGAGGTCGGAGCCGATGCCGACGCCGCAGTAGATGATCTCGTTGTTCTCGATGATCGTGCCCGAGGCTTCCTTGAAACCGATGCCCATGCCGGTGGCGCCGGTGGCGTGCGAAATGATGTTGTCGCGCACGAGGCCGCCTTCGGTGTACATGAAATAGACGCCGACCGCGTTGTCGTAGAACTCGTTGCGCTCGACGACGTTGTCGTTGGCGAACATGAAGTGGATCGAGTAGCGGCTGCGTTTGCCGATGTTGTCGCGGAAAACGTTCTTGTGCGAGTACCAGGCGACCATGTCGCGCGAGTCGATGATCTTGTTCTTCTCGATCAGGTTGTCGTTGCTGTACCACAGGCGCAGGCCGTCGCCGCGCACGCCGAGTTCGCGGTCCTTGGAACGGATGCTGTTGCCGCGAATGGTGTTGTTGTTCGACTGCTTGAGGTCGAGGCCGAACAGGCAGTTGTCGAGTTCGAGGTTCTCGATGGTGTTGTGGTTGCCGCGAACGTCGAGACAGGAGTCGTCGGTATCGTGCGAGTCACCGGAGCCGGTCAGGCGGATGCCGCGGATCGTCGAGTCGCTGGCGTCGAGGACCATGACTGTGCCGCGGTCGCCGGAGTCAATCGTCACCTGCCCACCACCGTCGATGGTCAGCGGCTTGTTGATGGTCACCGGGCCGGAGTAGTTGCCGGGCGGTGGCTTGAGCACCGAGCCGGCGGGCGCCTTGTCGACGAGATCCTGGAAGGGCTTGAGGCCATGCACCCGCTTGTCGCGCTCGTGCAGCATGAAGGTCGGCTTCGGCCGGTCGACATTGGCGCGGGCGCCCATGCCGGCCGGCACTTCGCCTTGCGGCTCGGTGTTGCCGGTGGCGATGACCAGCAGGAGCGTGGCGGCCAGGCTCAGCCGGGCCAGTTGGTTCAGGCGGCTCACGGGATTACTCGGCGGTTCCTTCGCGCAGCTGTTTGCGCCGGATGAGCAGGGCCAGCATCATGCAGATGAAGATGGCGACGAGCAGGCCATAGCCCCAGTACGGGTAGGAGAAGGTCGAGAACTGGGCGACCTTGCCTTCGCCGAAGACGGTCGGCATGAAAGGCTTGACCGTGAAGGCGCCCCACGGGTGCATGTTATGGCCGAAGAACCACAGCCAGCCGGCGTAAGTGATGACGAAGAAGACCGGGAGCAGGGCCGGGACCAGCGCCAGCAGGAGCTGGAACGGCTTGATCTTGGCGGTGCCGGCGATGACGATGCCCATCACGGCGATCAGGCCGAAGATGACAACCTTCGAGATGTTGCGGACGTTGTCGCCCCAGACGTTGATGCGATCCATGTCCTTGAAGAAGGTGCCGGATTCCTGCATGTAGGCCTGGACGTGGCTTTCGAGGTGGCCGAGCATGAACTGGTCGATCAGCATCCAGGCGGCGACGGCGGCGAAGCCGGCGCTCAATATCAAAATTCGCGGTTTTTTCCGGTTGACCGTGAAAGCGACGAGCATCACGGCAAAGAAGCCGAAGAAGAACTTGGCGAGCGGCTTTTCGACCGGTGCGCCAGTGGCGATCGGGAACATGCCGACGTAGTGGTTGATGGTGTTCATTTCATGAACGCAATCGAGGCCTTCGGCACCCTTGTCGACGTTCTTGGCGGCGTCGAGGATGGGGTTGTAGCGCTCGTCGTCGTGGGCGAGATCTTTCTGGATGATCTCGTTGGCCATCCGGGTGCCCTTGCCGGCCGCCTTGCAGCCGTTATAGACGCCATCGAAATGGAAATGGATGCGGATGCCATCGGGGAAGGCATCGGGCGGGTAATTCGGGGCGGTCAGCGAAACCCACCAGATCGGAGCGAAGTAGGCAGCGACCAGGCAGATCAGGGAGATCAGGGTCAAGCCACCGATGATTTTGTTTTGTTTTTCCATTTTGCTGTTCTCTGCTCTTGTTGCGAACCTCGATTCCTCCCCCTTTATGGCCCGAAGTGCTGGTGCCCTAGGGCAAGGAGGAGGTCAGGGGGGATGGGTTTATTTGCGGACAACGAAACCCATCCCCACCCCAACCCTCCCCTTGAAGGGGAGGGAGCCTTGCTTACTTCTTCTTGCCGCCGGCTTTCGGCTTGCACATGTTGCCCGGCATGACCAGGCTGGACTGATAAGCCGAGATGGAAATCAGCTGGTCATCGGTGTACTTCTTGATGATCTTGACCATGTCCGGATTGGCGTTGCGGCGATGGCCGTTGCGAATCTCGGTCATTTGGCGCAGCAGGTACTTGTAGTGCTGGCCGGCGATGACGGGATAGAACTTTTCCTTGTTGCCTTCGCCATTCTTGCCGTGGCACTCCAGACATTCCTTCTCGTACAGCGCCTTGCCTTCGGCGATGCGCTTGTCGGTATCGGCCGGTGCCTTCCAGTTCTTGTCCATATTGTCGCCCGGCTTCGAGTCGTAATGACCGTGGTCGAGCGGAATGCACAATTTCTCGATGTAGGCGGCGACATTGGCCAGTTCCTGGGCATCGGTCAGCGTCGCGGCAAACGGGTACATCGTCGGGTTGTCGCGCAGACCAGCGCGGATGTCGGCCATCTGCTTGATCAGCACGGTGGTGTGCTGGCCGGCGAGTTGCGGGAAGGTGCCGTCAGGACGACCGGCACCGGACGGCAGGTGGCAGGCGCCACAGGTTTCGTAACCTTCTTCGCCAGCCTTGGCGTCACCTTTTTTGGAGAGCGCTTCGCTCTTCTCGCCGCCCTGGGCGTTCCACTTGTAATCCTTGCCCTCGATGCCTTCGGTTTTCGGGGCCGGCGGGGCGGCAAAAGCGATGCCGGCGGTGAGCAGACTGATCAAAAGGAGTGATGCTTTTTTCATGTTCGGTTTCCTTTTATGGCGAGTGATTCGAAACGCTGAAACCATTGTTGCACTTTGAATATCAGCGTTCTTTGATGTTGGTCAGAAGCCGGAAAAACCGGCTTCGCATGATCACTTGAGTTTAGACAGGTATTCGGAAATAGCCTTGATTTCCTCGTCATTGACAAGATGCATGACGCCCTTCATGGCGGCGGTCTGGCCGTTGTTGCGGGCACCACTCTTGATGTCCTTCATTTGCGCTTCGGCGTAGGCGGCATTCTGACCAGCCAGTTTCGGATAGTTCGGCATCAGCGGCTTGTCAGCCTTGGCGCCGTGGCAGGCGTTACAGGTTTTTTCGGCAAAAAGCTTGGCACCGTCAAGTGCGGCGAAGGCCGGCGTGGCGACGAGTGCCGCTGCGATCAATGTCATTACAAATTTCATGGTTATTCCCTCCTGAATGTGAAACGGGGAACAGATTCGCTCTGTTCCCCGCTGAATGCCTTAAGTCAGATCAAGACTTTTGGCTTACTTGACCTTCTTGGCGCCGTTCTGCTCAAGGTAGGTCTTGGCACGCAGACCGATGTCGGCAGCCTTGACCTGGTATTGCCAGACTTGCTCGGCCCACAGATTCGCCTGGTCCCAATCCTTCTTGGCGGCTGCGGCTTCGTGCTTGCCCTTGGCTTCCTTCATCTTGTTGAGCTGGTCGGTGGCGTCATCGACCATGTTCACCACATCCGGGAAGTCCTTGAAGTTGACGCTGGTGATGTAACCAACGACGGAATCAATGACGACCTGGGTGTCGGCAACCTTCTTGACCGTGGCCTTGTAGTCGGCTTCGGTATAGACGGCCTTGGCCGCTTCAACCTTGCCCGGCTTCCAGCCCTTCGGCTTGACCAGCAGGTAACCCTGCATTTCAAGGTGCAGTGCGGAACAGAACTCGGTGCAGTAGTACGGATACACACCTTCCTTGTCGGCCTTGAACTTGACGGTCACTGTCTTGCCTGGCTCAACCGAAGCGTGCACGTTCATGGTCGAAACGGTGAAGCCGTGGGTTTCGTCCTGAGCGCGCTCAAGGTTGGTCAGGTGGATGGTGATTTCGTCGCCGACTTCAGCTTCGATGGTTTCCGGCGTGATGTGCGAACGGATCAGCGTGCCCTTGACCTCGATCTTGTTGCCCTTCTTGGTTGTCACTTCTTCGCCAGCGCGAACCATGCCCGGATGCGGCTTGTCGGTGCGGGAATCGGTACCGACCTTGTAGCGCACGCCCGGCTTCAGCTTCGAAGCTTCGATGGCGACCACGTAGTGCGGCTCACCCAGCGGCAGCGGCATGTCGTACAACAACTGCATCTTGTCGTTCGAAATGTCGATCAGCTGGTGGTTCTGCGGATGCAGCGGACCAACCGGCACGAAGCGGTCGATCGCCAGCTTGTTCAGCGCAACCAGGTAACGACCCTTCGGATCGGCCGAGTCGCCTTCCATGGTCATCAGGTGACCGATGTTGTAGTGCACGGAGATCTTGTCGAGCACCTTGCCTTCGCAGTGGTTCCATTTGACGACCTGCGAATCGACATACAGCGAGGTGTAGGCGATACAGGGCTTGGAATCGTACTGGGTGTGCAAAGGACCAAGGCCGAGCTGAACCTGGGTGTGCAGCGCATCCTTCATGCCGATGACCGGAATGCCGTACGGATCCTTGGATTCGAACTTGCCGGCCTTGATGGCGGCCTGAATCTTCTCGAAGGAGTAGACCGACACGTGAGTGTCGAGCTTGCCGGCGACGGTCAGGAACTTGCCGTCCGGGGTGACGTCGACGCCATGCGGCGACTTCGGTTCCGGAACCAGGAAGAGGATGCCTTCCTTGATTGCCGTTTCCATCATCAGGACCTTGTGGCCGTTGATGGTCTTGGCTTTGCCGGCAGCAACCAGTTCGGCCGCCTTCTTCCAGTTGATCACGTGCAGATAATCGGTGTCCTTGGCGGAGCAACCGGCTTCATACGGCGGACGACCCTTTTCGATGCCGCCGACGTAACGCTCGGAACAGAACGAGTTGGTGAACGACCAGCCGTCTGACGGGCCTTTACCAGCGTCGGACAAGTCCTGCGAGTACGGCGGCAGTTCGAGCGAGAAGGACTCCTTCGGATTGATGCGGCCTTCCTTGCGGTCGAACTTCCAGTAGGTGACGCCGCCGCGATACTTCTCGTTGAACTCTTCGAGCGGGTAGAACTTCTTGTTCTCAAGCGGCGAGGCGTACTGGGCGGCTTCGATGATGTAGTCGGTGTTCGGCGTAACGAAAGCGCCGCCGTGCTCAGACTTGAAGATCGGGTTGACCACGATCTGCTTGGTTTCGAAGTCACGCAGGTCGATCACGGCGAGGCGCGGATTGGCCTTGTCGTTGATGAACAGGAACTGGCCGTCGTACTTGCCCTGGGTTTCGGAGATGGCCGGGTGGTGCGTATCGCCCCAGTTAATTTCCTTGCCGTCGATGTTGCCCTGGCGCAGCACGGACTTGGAGTTTTCATCGAAGCCGTAGCCTTGCCACGGTTCCGGCGTGAACACACCGATGTACTTGAGGATACGCATGGACGGAATGCCATACACGATGATCTGGCCGGACTGGCCGCCCGAGCTGAAGGCGACGAATTCGTCGCGCTTGCCGGTCGGGACGTAGGTCTTCGACGCAGCGAGCAGATCCTGCTGGCTCAGATTGCGCCGTTTCATCACGTCCTGCAGCGATTCGGCGGAGTACGCCGTCGCTGCGAAACCGGCTGCCAGCAGCAGCGCGGTAGATTTCACTACAAATTTTTTCATCTCTATTTCTCCCATGAGCACCAGAAGCAAAAAACTCCTATTTCCCCCATTGGCGCCTGCGACATAGCGTCACTGCGACAATTTGCCGCACACTGTATTCTTGGCCGACTGTGAAAGAATTGATGTTTGTTAAATCCAAACGCATGCGTTCGGCGACAATCCGTTGATCCAAATGAATCAAGGTCCAGAAGCACACTTGTGAACAAGAAAATACTGATTGACGTCATTGGTCTGGAGTTGATCGCGCTGGTTGTGATCATTGGCTACAAACTGTCGCCGATGCTGTTGCCGAAAGCTGACATCACCGTGCAGCCCGATCCCGTCTGCAATCTGCAGCGCGAGGCGTGCACCGTGGCCCTGCCGTCCGGTGGCAATGTCACTCTGTCGATGGGCACGCGCCCGATACCGCTGGTCAAGCCGTTCGAAATCCAGGTAGCGACCAGCGGCTTTTCGCCGGCCCGCGTCGAGGTCGATTTCTCCGGCATCGAGATGAACATGGGCTACAACCGCCCGCAACTGGCGGCGCGCGGCGAGGGCAGCTATGCCGCCGAGGCGACGCTGCCGGTCTGCATCACCGGCAGCATGGACTGGCAGGCGACAGTGCTGGTCGAAACAGGCAGCGAGCGGGTGGCGATCCCCTACCGCTTTTCGACCGGGGAGTCGCACTAAATGGTTGAACGCATACTGATATTTGTCGCCGGATTGCTGGCGGCAGCGATTGTCGGCGTCGCGCTGTTCTGGCAGCCCGAGATGCCAGAGCGGCCCCTGCCCAAGGCGGTCATCGCAGCCGGCGGCGATTTCACCCTGCAGTCGGCGAGCGGCCCGGTGGCGCTCCAGAACTACCGCGGCAAGCTGGTCCTCGTCTATTTCGGCTACACCTTCTGCCCGGACATCTGCCCGACCTCACTGGCCGCGACGGCCGAAGGCCTCAAGCAACTGACGCCCGAGGAACTGGCCAGGGTGGCGATGATCTTTGTTTCGGTGGATCCGAAACGCGATACGCCGGCCCGGCTGGCCGAGTACGTCGATTTCTTCCATCCGGCCATCGTCGGCGTTACCGGCACGCCGGAAAACATCGCCGAAATCGCCAAGCGCTACGGCGTTTTCTACGCCGAACAGAAAGTGGAAACAGCCGGTGGCGGCTACGTTGTCGACCACTCGGCCGACACCTTCATCGTCGCCCCGGACGGCCAACTGGTCGGCAAGATGGCCCACGCCACGCCGCCCGATCAGGTCGTTGTCGCCATTCGCAAATACTTGAACCAACCCTGAAGGAGAGTAAGCCCATGAAACAACTGTCCCTGCTCGCAGCCAGCCTGATGTTCTCGGCCGGTGTCCTGGCCGGCGCCGCCGACAACGTGTCGGTTCAGGACCCGTATGTCCGCCTGGCCCCGCCCAACGCCCCGGCCACCGGCGCCTTCATGGTCATCAAGAACAACGGCGACAAGGACGTCAAAGTGGTCAAGGCCGACAACCCGGTCTCCAAAGTCACCGAACTGCATACCCATATCAACGATGGCGGCGTCATGAAAATGCGCCCGGTGCCCAGCATCGACATCAAGGCCAAGGGCGAAGCCGTCCTCAAGCCGGGCAGCCTGCACGTCATGATGATCGACATCAAGACGCCGATGAAGGAAGGCGACGTCGTGCCGATCACCCTGAGCTTCGACGACGGCAGCACCAAACAGGTCGACGCCAAGGTCGTCCGCCCGATGGCCGCACCGATGCCGGCGGCCATGGAACACAAACACTGATTTTGATTTTGGCCGTTTTTTCCGGTTGACCGTGGAAGCCTGCGGTCAGCCGGTTAGCCGGCCATTCACACACTGAACCGAGCTGAAATCATGTTCATGGTTCTATTCGTTCTGATCGTCGTCCTGCTGCTCTATTCGTTTTTCGCCTGAGCTACTCAGGTTTTGACCGGCCGTTTCGACAGTTTGCGCTGCAGCGTGCGCCCTTACGTTTCTTTGAAAAACCGGCGAGCCGCTGTGCCCGAGACTCGTTGTTGGTCGCTGCCCAGCACCAGCCGAAGGGATGTCCCGACATCTTGAGCAGCCCACGACAGCCTGTTATGGATTGACCGTACCCGCCTGCCGGAAAGCCCTCGCGCCCAAATTTCGCGCCATGCACGCCGCCAACAACTTTGTCTACAGGTCGTCTCAAGGCGAGTAGATAGACCGGGAGCAGGGTTGCAGGGCGCGTGGTCGAGTGCCGCAGTCATATGTGCTCGACTTTGCTACCCGTGCTTTTCCACCAACCGAACTCCCACGGTCAACCGGAAATATTGCCCCAAATTGAAATGGCCAGCCGACACAGCCAAATGTCACGTGCAATGACGTTGAACTTTTTTATGCCGAAGGCACCCAATCGTCATCGCGGAGAAATGTGTGGCATCAATACTCCATTTTCATTTTTTCGACTGAATAACCAGCTAACGGGCAACACAAGACACAACAACACACAAAATCGGGGGTAGACCTATGAGTGCATGCAGCCATCACAACCCGGCCGGCAGAGGCAGTCGCATTCGCACCAAGCGGCTGACCTGACCCTTCCGCTGCCAAGTCACAAGTTTATCGTCGCATTCGCTGCGCGCCCATGGCACCCAACACCTCCGACTGGCTGGCCCATATTGCTGACATGCTGGGCGCCGAGGCGAGTGGCTCGCTCACCCTGCATCCTGATGGCAGCCACAGCCTGATCGCCGATGGTCACAGCGACAGCGCCATCGTTCAATACCGCGACCATTTCAGCCGTCTCGACCCCCTGCAAACCCTGCTCGACGAGCGCCCGGCTGGTCGCGCCATCGTCATCGACACCACCCGGCACCCCGCCTACCTGGCGCGGCCGGAGCTCTGCCACGACTACCTGCGCCCGCACGGCATCGACCATGTCATCGCCGCCCAATGGCGCCAGCCGGACGGTACGCTCAACATCGTCGGCTTCCAGCGCTTTCATGGATCTGAGCCATTCTCCGTCGGACAAGGCAAAGAACTAGACCGCTTCATCCACCACTGGCGCGTCGGCAACGCAACGCCAGCGCCAGAGGGGCTGGCCGCCCGCCCGGCCAACTCCCGCCGCAACTGCGACATCGCCGCCCAGATCAACATTCCGCTGGCCGTCGTCTCAGCGAGCCTCGTTGTCGCCTGGGCCAACACCGCAGCCCACGAACACCCCGGCACCGCCTGGCTGGCACTGTTCGAGAAACATACCGCCTCGCAAGCGGTGACCGTCACCAGACGCCGATTGCTGGAGCTAGTCGGCACCAGCCTGCGCCAGCGCTCGACCGCAGAAGCCCTCGTCGCTAGCAGCGACGACACCTGGTTCGCCTCGGCCACCCCGGTCGTCGGCAAGCCCAACCTCGCGCTGCTCCGCATGACTGCCATGCACCACCTCGCCCCCGGCATCCGCAGCCGCCTTGAACACCTCTACGGCCTCACCCGCGCCGAAGCCGAATTGACCGTGCTGCTCGCCAAGGGCGAAAGCCTGGAGTCCATCGCCTCGGCCCGCGCCGTCAAACTCGACACCGTGCGAACGCAGTTGCGGACGGTTTACAAGAAGACAGGGACGCATCGGCAGGGCGAGCTGGTTTGTCTGGCGGGGGCACTGGGCAACGTCTAGTGCCTGGCAGCGCATACCCCAAATGGGTAATGCGATAGGCATGACGGCAAATTATGCTGTGGCTCAGTGCACTACCCGAAAATTACGGCCAATGCATCAGCCCTGAAGGACTCAAGTCATGCATCCCCAACCCCATCCAGCCAATCTCGGCCACATACAAAAAACTGTCCGCAAGGTGCGAGGCGCGCTCCACTCAATCAGTGTTGCTGCGCTGCTTGCCCCGCGAGCGTGGACGCTTCGGCGCTGGTCAATGTGAATGTGCACGCCGAGTTCCCGGCCAGCGGATTTGCCAGCGGCCCGGTATACGGCACCTCTGGCCTGCAAACGTTCGACGTTGTCTTCCAGATAGATGAAACCTTGGCCACACATTACTCAGCAGGCTATGCCCTCGTCCCCGGCAGCTTCGAGCTGGCCCACGACGTGTACGCCATAGGCTACGAAGCCATCGTCAGCGCCTCCTCATTCGGGTTCGGAAATCAATTCTTTCACGGCACCGATCTGAACAACCTGTCGTTCGCACTGCTCCAGGGCGGCAACCTGAACGCACCGATATTCCTGACCGACCTGACGCCCGGCACCTCACCTCTCATCGAAGTGATAGTGGCCCCCAACGCCGAACTGGGCTCCTACACCTTCGGCCCCTTCGTGCTCGGCGAGCCGCGCGCAGTGTCGCTGACCAACGAAGCCCGCATATTCGACGGTGTGAATATCGCCTCCGGCACCGTGCAAGTCAGCATCTCGGCCGTACCCGAACCGCAAGCCGGCTTGATGATGGCACTGGGGTTGTTGCCGATATGGTTGGCACGAAAAGGGCTGCGGAGTTGAGTGGTGGGGCAACGAAAAAAAACGGGGTCCGACGACCCCTATTGCTCCGGTTACATCAAGCTAATCCAGGAGGAAATCGATGAAACAGTACGCGATTCTCACTTACATAACACTTTTTTCTGTGTCAAGTGCCCCCGCCTTGGCACAGTGCCCATCCTGCGAAGCGCCACCCGCGCTAGATTGTCGAATCAATTTTGATGGCGTGAGTGTGCCACTAACCACATACAAGCAACTCGGGTGCCGAACAGACATAGTTGCCAGCTACGGCGAGAGCAAAGTCAATACCTGCCGACGGACATTCGGCCCGCCCTTCCTGCTGGTTGACATGGCACTTACTGACTACTCGTCTAACAACGGATGGCGGAGCGCGAGCCGATATGCGAGTGGCGCAAAAGTTGACTACAAAGAGCAAATCGAAGAGACCTATGATCAAGCTATTGAAATTGCCGGAAAGTATGGGGATACCGCAGCCGAGGCAAAACTAAAAGAAATGAAGAAGCGACACTTAGATTTGTCGATTCAATACAGCACGAACCAGGACTCAATTGAGCTGAAGGTTGAGGCGGCGGGTCACGGATGGGCTCTTGATCGGAAGAGAGGCTGGCAAGACTCAAGCATAGAGGTAGTCGTGGCCTGTATCGCACCAGTAAACTTGCTTGACCAAATCAAGGCTCATGTGGGACTGAAAGGGGATCAGTTTACGCTGACTAACAATTCAAGTGCATCGTTCTATGCCCACTATGGCTTACAGGATGATAAGACGAAGTCGTGCCCTTCGGCGACCCCTGCAATTACTGTTCGAGTGAATGCCAGAACCTCTGAAACGATCCGATTGCCTATAAACGGTAAGGTTTGCATACGCTACTACAACAAGTCTCCAGCAAAACCTAGTCTCACAAAAAGTTGTGAGTACACAGTCGGCGCAGTAGAAAAAATATCAGCGCTTCCAACTCAGTGTTCAAACTAGGGGACGAACATGCATCACACTACATCATTGCAACACCTATTCGCGTTGAGCTTAGCGATAGTTGTTACTACATGCGCCAATGCACAATCACTAAATGAGTGCAATGCTTCCGCGAAGCTCATTAAGTCTGAACGCGCAGTTGCAGGCTCACCAAATTGGAAGTTCACATTTCAGGTGTCAACAACTTGCGACGCTAGTAGCGGCTCATTCGAGTATGAATATCGAATTAGTGGAGCTGCTGGCGGCGGCTCCTCGCGAACGGTCCCCTCGTGGAATGCAGCGAACGGACGTACGTTTCCCTGGACAGATGAAGTACACGTCGGAACCGATCGTGAAGCGGAGTTTGCGAGATTTGTCCCTGGCACATTTGGCTCAAAGCGGATCCGATAGAAACCAAAAATAGAACAATAGGGGGCTGGCCCCAATTATTTGCAAAGGAGTCCACATGTCTTCCAGAGCCCAATCAATTCGTTGCGTGCTAGCTACTTGCGCGATGACTGTGATCTCAGTGGCCGCTCACGCCGACCACTTCTACACTACAAGCCCCACTGGTGAGCTTGCCCAGAAGGCAGGGTACAAAGTGGAAGGTGTTGCGGGGTTTGTATACAGCAATCCTTCGCCGAACACAGTCCCACTATATAGGTGGTTCAAATCGACAAATGGTGCACACTTCTACACGACGGATGCGAATGGCGAGATCGCTGGTTCGCAGGGCTACAAAGCAGAAGGCATCGCATTCTATTGCGCAGCATCCGCACGGCCTGGCACCGTTCCGTTCTACAGATGGTTTCGGAAGACAGATGGAATGCACTTCTATACAACCAGCGAGAGCGGCGAATTGGCACCATCAGTAGGCTACGCGAAGGAAGGCATAGCCTGCCACATCAGCAACAGCCAAACTCCCGGCACCACGCCATTGTTTCGTTGGTACCTTCCGTCTGCCCTCGGCAGTAAGCCAGGACATACAACTAGTCAGGATCCAAGCTGTGTTTGGGATTGCAGAAACGACCCTGCAGTTGGCATGCAATGCCAACAAATCTGCAAGGGTCGGTAAAGCGGCGTCCGTTGCTACCGTTTCGGCGGGTTAAAGTAAGTTTGCCAATTCGCGACAATCCTCAGTCAAAAAAACGGCATTGCCACGGTCAACCGGAAAAAAGCCAAAAATCGAAATCAGGTCTTGACCGGCCGTTTCGACAATTTGCGCTGCAGCGTTCGCCGATGCATCTTCAGCGCCCGGGCAGTGGCTGAGACGTTGCCGTCGTTTTCGTTGAGGACGCGATGGATGTGTTCCCATTCGAGGCGGTCGACGGACAGCGGTTCATCCGAAGCCGGGACGTCGAAATCCGGGCCGTCGTCAGCGTCGAAGGCCGTCAGGATGGCTTCGACTTCGACCGGCTTGGCGAGGTACTGGACGGCGCCGAGCTTGACCGCGTCGACGGCGGTGGCGATGCTGGCGTAGCCGGTCAGGACGACGATCCGGCATTCCGGGTTGATGGCCAGCAGTTGCGGGATCAAGGCCAGGCCGGAAGTACCGTTCAGGTTGAGGTCGAGGACGACGCGCCCGGCCTGCATTTCCTTTGCTGCGGCCAGTGCCGATGTGGCATCGAGGGTGCCCCGCGCCGGGTGGCCGCGCCGTTCCAGGGTGCGGACGAGGATGGCGTTGAAGCTGGGGTCGTCGTCGATGATCAGCGTTGGTTCGGTCATGTCTTTATCCGGGGTAATTCGATGCGGGCGAGGGCGCCCCCTTCTTCGGGATTGAGCAGCGTCAGGGTGCCGCCGAGTTGTTCGACGGCGCTGCGCGTCAGCATCAGGCCGACGCCGCTACCGCGCTCGTGGGCGGGAAAACTTTCCTGGCCGCCCAGTTCAAGCACCTGCTCGGGAAAGCCCGGCCCGCGGTCGCGGATGTCGATGCACAGGTTGTCGGTGCACCAGCTCAGGCGTATTTCGAGCGGGATGGTCGTCGCGTTGGCGGCGTTGTTGAGGAGATTGAGCACGGCCTGTTCGAGCCGCGGGTCGGCGACGATTTCCGGCGCCTCGCCATCGCTGGCGACGATCAGCCGGCTGCTGGCTTGCGGGCGGGCGGCGTGCCAGTTCTGGCGCAGGTGGTCCAGCCAGCGGTTGGCGGCCTGCAGCGGCGAATTTTCGAGGCGCTCGGCCCCGGCCCGGCGCGACAGGCCGGTGACGATTTCCTTGCAGACGGCGATTTGCTGCAGGAGCAGCCTGAGGTCGTCGCGAGCTGGTTCGTTCAGGCCGGGATCGTTGGCCAGTTCACCGGCGAGCAGGGTCATGGTGCCGAGCGGCGTGCCGAGTTCGTGGGCGGCGCCGGCGGCCAGCGTGCCCATGGCAACGACCCGTTCATCGCGCAGGCCCTGTTCGCGGGCGGTGGCCAGTTCGGCATCGCGCTGGCGAATGACGCGGGTGGTGTGCACGATGATCCAGCCGATCATCACGGCCGAGACGACGAAAATCAGCCACATGCCGCCCAGGTGCAGGCGCGTCGCGCGCGTTGCGTCGGGCATCGGTAGCGGGACGTAATAGAGCATGAGCAACGAATAGGCGGCAATGGCGACGGCGGTGACGATGGCCACGCAACGCGCCGGCAGGGTCAGCGCGGCGACGGCGACTGGTGGCAGAAGCAGGGATACGAGCGGATTGGCGGCGCCGCCGCTGAGGAAGACGACGGCGCTCAGCATGCCGACGTCGAACAGTAGCTGGCTGAACAGTTCGTTGGCCGTGGCAGTTTGCGAGCGGATTACCCGCCACTGGGCTATCGCGTTGAACAGCAGGGCGATGGCGACGATGCCGAGGAGCGGTACCTGCGGCACGGGAATGTCGAGCAGGCCGGGGCCGACCATGATGAGTTGGGCCAGCACGGCGAGCACTACCCAGCGACCGATAACCAGGCGGCGCAGGTTGGCCAGGTGGTCGGTATTCGCGGTCGTGCACGGGGTAAATGCCATGGGCCGAATTATGCGTGATTTGTGTCAATTTTCAGTCGCTTGAGAGGTGCGACAATTCGCCGCATCGATCATGGGAGTTGTCCTGCATGCTGAAAGTTTTGCGTTTGCCCCTCGTTATTGCAGCCGTTGCCCTGAGCTACTCGGCGGCTGCGGTCGACCTCGAAAAAGGCAAGGAAATCAACGGCACCTGCGCTGCCTGCCACAGCGATAATGGCCAGGGCGGCAAGAAGGGCGAGTACCCGCGCATTGCCGGTCAGCAGGTCAAGTACATCGAAAGCCAGTTGCGGAATTTCCGTTCGCGGACGCGGGTCAATATCCCGATGTTCCCCTACACGCAGGAGCGCGAGCTGTCCGATGAGGATATCAAGGACATTTCGGCTTATCTGTCGGGAATCGTCCTCGACACCAAAATGCCAACCTATGTCGGTACCGAAGACGCGCTGACCAAGCTGCTGATGGCCGAAAAGGTGATGATCATCCCGCGTGCCGAGGGCGATCTGGCCAATGGCGAGAAGCTCTACCAGAAGCAGTGCGCCGCCTGCCACGGCAAGACCGGCAAGGGCCGCGGCATGTTCCCCATGCTCGTTGGCCAATACACCAATTATCTGCAGCGCCAGGTCGATCTTTACCTCAAGGGCGACCGGCCGCATGACGAGGAGGGCACCGTCGGTTTGCTCAATGCCCTCAAACCGCAGGACATCCAGGACATCCTGGCCTATCTCACGTCGATCCAGGAGCCGAAGGAATGAAACGTCTTGCCCTGTCCCTGATGTCCGCGTTGGTCGCTTCCGGCGCCATCGCCCACGGCCACCCCGGACCAATCGATGACAGCATGCCGGATGCCCAGCGCATCCGTTTCTGCGAACGCGTTCGCGACCATGCGCTGCAGGCTTTCTACAATCGCGACAAGGGGCGGCTGATGAAGCTGTTCGACGAAGACGGCAGCGATGGCGCGCGGATTACCAATCACATCATCCGGCGCATCTACGAAGAACCGCAGATTTCCAGCCCGAAAAAGGCCGAAACCTTTGGCCGGGCGACCTGCAATGAAATGATGGGGGCGAAGCCCGTTTCAGAGTAGGAAGGGGATGAAGCGCTTGGTGCGCTGCATGTAGTTGGCGTAGGCGTCGCCGAAATAGGCCAGGCATTCGCGCTCGTCGGTAACGGCGGTCAGCCACAGCGAAATGGATGCGACACCGGCGATGAGCGTGCCGATCGTGCTCGGGTCCTGGAAATAGGCGCCCCAGGCCAGCGCCAGCAAGGACGAGTACATCGGATGGCGGATGTAGCCGAAGATGCCATGCGACACCAGTTGCGTCGTCTTTTCGAATTCGTAGAACGAGCCATCGTCACGTTTGGCATTGGCTTCGCCATGGCGGGTCAGTGTGCGCGCTCCGGCGATGACCAGGAACATGCTGAGCAGCATCAGCATCCACGAGGTGAATTGGTGCGGCGAGTACGGATCTTCGCCCCACACGCCGTGGTTGAGCACAATCAGTCCGAGGATGGCTTCCCAGGCAAAAAAGCGGTAGAAACCGTGGCTGCCCGGCTTGAGCAGGGCTTTTCGCGAAAGCCAGATGACGATGCCGGAGCCGGCGAGGAAGGTGATCAGATCGTTCATGTCAGTTCGAGAATGAGGCGGTGAGGGCAGCGATCATGTAACCGTGGTCGAGAACGCCGGCGCTTTCGCGGATGCTGTGCATGGCCCACATCGGCGAGCCGACATCGACGCTGGGGATACCGAGGCGCGAGGCGACGATGGGGCCGATGGTGCTGCCGCAACCGAGGTCGGTGCGGTGGGCGTATTGCTGGCAGGGCACGCCGGCTTTTTCGCAGATGGCCATGAAGCGTGCTGCCGTCTCGGCGCTGGTGCTGTAGCGCTGGTTGGCATTGCTCTTGATGACTGGACCGGCATTGACCAGCGCGTGGTGGCAGGGCTCGTAAGCAGCCGGGAAATTCGGGTGCCAGCCATGCGCCATGTCGGCGCTGATGAAGAAGCTCCGGGCCAGCATGCGGCGCTGGTCTTCGCTATCCAGTCCTGCGCAGGCAGACAGTCGGCCGAGCACATCGGCAATGAAGCTGCCGCCGGCGCCCGTGGCGCTCTCACTGCCGACTTCCTCATGATCAAAAAAGGCGCACAGGCAGGTGGCGGCGGGTTCGGGCGTGGCGAGCAGGGCGCTCAGTGCGGCGTGGCAGGAGGCGAGGTTGTCGAGCTGGCTGTTGGCGACGAACTCACGGTCGACGCCCCAAAAGGCGCCTTTTTGCGTGTCATAGGCGTTGAGTTCCCAGGTCAGCAGATCGCCTGGCTCGACGCCGAGTTGGGCAGCGATGGGCTGGCGGAAGCGCGCTTCGGCCTTTGTGCCATCTTCGGAAATACCCAGCAGCAGCGGGAGTTCCGTCTGCTTGTTGAATTTCAGGCCATTTTCATTGACCTCGCGATTCATGTGGATGGCGAGGTTGGGCAGGCGCAGCAGCGGTTCGGTAAAGCGCACCAGCCGGGCTTCAAAGCCGCCCGGCACGCGGACATTGACGCGGCCGGCCAGCGACAGGTCACGGTCGGCGAAGGTGGCGAGGATCGGTCCGCCATAGACTTCGACGCCGAGACGCACCATACCGGCCGCGTCTTCGGCCGGCTTCGGCTTGAGGCGCAGGCCCGGCGAGTCGGTATGGGCGCCGATCAGGCGCAGGCCGGTCGTTGCTGCCGGCTGGCTGCCGACGATGAAGGCAATGATCGACGACCCGCCACGTACGACATAGCGACGGTCGCCGGCGGTCAAGGTCCAGCGGTCGGCTTCGTCGAGCGCTTTGAACCCGGCGGCGGTCAGTCGGGCTTCGCAGGTCTGAACGGCATGCCAGGGGCTGGGGCTGGCGTCGATGAAATCGAGCAGATCCTGCGCCTGGGCGCGAGTGGAGTCGGGAATGTTCATGGTTTCTTGAGTTTCAGCAATTCGAGCAACAAATTGGCAACGCGTTCATCATAAAGCATGGCGATGTGACCTACCGCAGGCAGTTCGACATCGCGGGCACCGGGCAGGCGCTGGTTGTCCTGCGGCATGACGTAGTTATCGTAGGCATTGCGCAGGCTGACGGCGGGAATCTTGATCGGTTCGGTCGCCATGTCGCGCAGCCACAGCGAGCCGGGCGTCATCTCGCGGGAATTCTGGCCGAAGGCGATTTTGCTCAGGAGGCTGCCGGCATGTGGCGTGGCCAGCGTGAACAAACGGTCGACGCGTTCGATGCCATGGCGTGCCAGATAGGAGCGGCAAATCAGGCCGCCCATGCTGTGCGCGACCAGCGTTACCTGCTTGCTGCCGGTGTCGGCGCAGACTTCCTCGATGCGCTGGTTGAGGAGCGGCACCAGCTTGCCCATGCTGGTGTAGGGCGGCGCCAGGCTGACCGTGGCGACGCTGTAGCCGGCTGCTTCGAGGCGTCGGCGGAGCAGCCACCAGACGCCGCGGCTGCAGCCGTAGCCATGGACGAGCAGGATCGGCTTTTGCCCTGGCAGCAGGCGGTCAGTCGGCATCCACAGCCGCTCGAAGGGGATGACGAGCAGAAAGGTGAGCAGGAAGGCGAAGTATTCGCCGGCCATAATCCGGAAGCGTTTGCCAAAGCCGAGCGCCGGCGCCGGCGAGGCGAATTTCATGCCGAAGAACCAGGTCGTCGCGTTCATCCAGAAGCGCAGGCCGAGCAGGCAGTTGATCGCCCCGATGATGGCCAGAGGCCAGTCGAGGTGCATGAGGTGGCGGCCGATGTAGAGATAGCCGCTGATTTCGAGGGCGAGCCAGATAAGCAGAGAGATGGGGACCATGCCGGGCTCAGGCCGCTTCGGCGTCAGGCTTCGGCAGCCACAGGCAGGCGCCTTTGGATTCCTTGTTGATGGCGGCGAGCACCTGCTCGTGTTCGGCCAGTTCCTCGGGCGAGGCGCGGCGAACGGTGAGCGGCTTGCGCTCGCGGACCAGGCCGTCGGCGCCGATGTTCGGGCGCGGCGCGGCATCGGGTTCGATCATCAACGAGTTCTGGCCGCGCGTCATGGCCAGGAAAACTTCGGCCAGCAGTTCGGTGTCGAGCAGGGCGCCGTGCAGGGTGCGGCTGGAATTGTCGATTTCGTAGCGTTCGCACAGCGCGTCGAGGCTGTTGCGCTTGCCAGGGTGGAGGTCCTTGGCCATGCGCAGGGTGTCGGTGACCTTGCCGCAGATGGTGCCGACCGGCACGCGACCGAGGCGGTCGAGTTCGGCATTGAGGAAGCCGATGTCGAACGGGGCGTTGTGGATGATCAGCTCGGCGCCGTTGATGAACTCGAGGAACTCGTCGGCGATGTCGGCGAATTTCGGCTTGTCGGCGAGGAATTCAAGCGTGATGCCGTGCACCGCCTGGGCGCCTTCGTCGATTTCTCGCTCGGGGTTGAGGTATTTGTGCAGGTGGTGGCCGGTGAAGCGGCGGTTCACCATCTCGATGCAGGCGACTTCAATGATGCGGTGGCCCGAGCGGGGGTCGAGGCCGGTGGTTTCGGTGTCGAGGACGATCTGTCTCATGCTGCTTCCCTGTTTCTCAATTCATCGATGCCGCGATTGGCCAGGGCATCGGCCCGTTCATTTTCCGGGTGGCCGGCGTGGCCCTTGACCCAGACCCATTCGAGCTTGTGTAGGCGGACCTGGGCGTCGAGCAGTTGCCACAGGTCGGCATTCTTGACCGGCTTCTTGTCGGCGGTTTTCCAGCCATTTTTCTTCCAGCCGTGTATCCACTCGTTGATGCCCTTCATGACGTACTGCGAGTCGGTGTAGATCTTGCCGCCGATTGGTCGCTTGAGGGCTTCGATGGCGCGGATGGCAGCGGTCAGTTCCATCCGGTTGTTGGTCGTTTCCTTCTCGCCGCCCCACAGCTCCTTTTCGTGCTGGCCGAGGCGCAGGATGGCGCCCCAGCCGCCGGGGCCAGGATTGCCCTTGCAGGCTCCATCGGTAAATATTTCAACGATTTCTTCAGCGGCCATGGCCTTCCTTTTGGGCGATCGGGCGCAGCGCCTTGGCGCGCACCGACTTGTTTCGCCAGTTGGGGGTGATCAGGTGCATGCCGTGCACGCGCTTGATGGCGCGCACCACATAGACGCCGCCGGAAAAATTCCACCAGCGGTTGCCGGCCGTTTCGATGAACTGCCAGCGTTGCACCCATTTGAGTTGTTCGACCGGCGGGATGTAACACCCGAACTGGCCACGATCGACTTCAAAACTGAGCAATTTTAGCCAATCCTTGAGGCGAGTCAGCGACAGATAGCTGCCATTCCACGGAAATTGGCCGCTGCCGTCGAATTTTCGTTTCAGTCCCCACAGCGACAGCGGGTTGAAACCGATGATGATGACCTGTCCCTCGGGAATCAGGATGCGCTCCACTTCGCGCAATATCTGATGCGGCTCGTCGCTGAATTCGAGGACATGCGGCAGGACGACGAGGTCGGTGCTGAGCGAAGCGAAGGGCAGGGCGGCGCAGTTGCAGAGCATGTCCACCGCGCCGTATTCGCCGGCTTTCAGGCGCAACGGAATGCGGTTGGCGCGCAGGAAATCACCCTGCGGCAGGCCGAGTTGCAGGGCATGAAAACCGAAAACATCGGGCACGGCGGCGTCGAGCTGGCGCTGTTCCCAATCGAGCACATAGCGGCCGGCTGCGGTCGACAGCCAGGCGTCGAGCCCGGGAATTGACATCCGGGGCGCTGCGCTCGATAGTTCCGGTATGTTTGAAATCTCGCTCATTCCCGCGTTCAAGGACAATTACATCTGGTTGCTGACCCGCGGCAAGCGTGCCGTCGTCGTTGATCCCGGCGATGCAGCTCCGGTTATCGCCCGTCTGGAAGCCGACGATCTGACGCTGGAGGGCATCCTGATCACGCATCACCATGCCGATCACCAGGGCGGCATCGCCGAACTCAAGGCGCGCTGGCCAGTCGAGGTTTTTGCACCGGCCAATGAGTCTATCACAGGCTGCACGCGTCCACTTTCAGGTGGCGAGCAGATCGATATTCTGGGCCAAACGGTCGATGTCATGGCCGTTCCCGGGCATACGCTCGGGCACCTGGCCTACATTGCACCGGGCGCGCTATTTTGTGGCGATACGCTGTTTGGCGCCGGCTGCGGGCGGCTGTTTGAGGGGACGCCGGAGCAGATGTCGGCTTCGCTTGACACTATTGCTGCACTGCCCGATGACACCCTGGCTTATTGCGCCCACGAGTACACCGAGATGAACCTGCGTTTCGCGCTGGCCGTCGAGCCGGAAAATGCCGCCTTGCAGGCGCGCGTGGCGAAGGTTGCGGCGCTGCGGGCGGCGGGCCGGCCCAGCGTGCCGTTGACGCTTGGCGAAGAGAAGGCGACTAACCCCTTCCTGCGATGCGCCGAGCCGGCGGTCATTGCTGCAGCCGAAAAGCAGAATCCCACGGTCAACCGGAAAAAAGCCTCGATTTTCAAAACGATACGCAGCTGGCGAAACGACTTCTAGGGTATCGCCCTACGGCTTGGTCTGGCGGACGCGGTTGCTGGCCTTTTCCAGCGCATCGAGCACGCGGGCGGCATTGAAGGGCTTGATGATGAAGCCGCTGGCACCGTTCATGATCGAGTTCTGAACGGTTTCCGCATCGGAATTGCTGGTCACCATGATGACTTCGATTGTCGGGTTGGCAGCCTTGATTTCGCTCAGCGCTTCGATGCCGCTCTTCTCCGGCATCATGACGTCCATGCAGACGATGTCCGGCTTCAGGCGCTCGACGACATCGATCGCTGCTTGCCCGTTGCGGGCTTCGCCGACCACGTCGTATTCCTCGCCACGCAACATGGCGCGCAGGATGCTGCGCATCATGTCGTTGTCGTCGGCGATGACGATGGAAATGCGTCGTCTGGCCACTACGCGTCGTCGGCCCGGCAGAGACAGTCCCGGCCTTGTCGTTTGGCGCGCAGCAGGGCTTTGGCGGCGGCCTGGATGAGGTCTTCGGGCGGGTTGTCGAAGCCGGGAGCGGCGGAGGCGAGTCCGATGCTCAGGGTGACCAGCCCGCCGGGTGACGAGGCGTGCTCGATATTGAGTTCGCGGATGGCCTGACGGATTTTTTCGGCCACGATCAGGGCGCCGCCGATGGTGGTTTCGGGCAGCACAACGGCGAATTCCTCGCCGCCGTAGCGGGCCACGATGTCCGAAGGCCGTTCGGTGTTCTGGCGGATGACCCGGGCGATCCGGCGCAGACAGTCGTCTCCCGCCTGGTGGCCGTAGGTGTCGTTGTACAGCTTGAAGTAGTCGACATCGCACATCATCATCGCGATGCTGTTCGAGTGACGACGCGCCCGGCGCCATTCGATGGAAATTGCCTCGTCGAAGTAGCGCCGGTTGGCGACGCCGGTCAGGCCGTCGCTTGACGTAATGCGTACCAGTTCCTGATTGGCGGCGTCCAGCTTGCGGGTAAGCCCGATGAGCGACGACCGCATGAGGACGATGCGCTGCATGGCGCGGATTTTTGCGCCGAGCACAATCTCGCTGACCGGCTTGAGCAGGTAATCGTCACCTCCGGCGGCGATGCCCTTTTCGATGCTGGCCTCGTCGTCACGGGATGACAGGAAAATGATCGGCGTCCATTCGCCCGGGGTTTCCGTCGCCCGGATGCGCTGGGCGAGGAGAAAACCATCCATGTCGGGCAGGGAGAGATCGAGCAGGACGAGATCCGGTCGCGTCCGCGCGAATTTTTCCAGTGCCTCGTCGCCGGTCGAGGCCGAAAGCGTCGTGACGCCCAGTCTTTCCATCTGCTCGACAGGCAGGTGGGAGGTGGAGCGACTGTCTTCGACGACGAGAATTTTCATGGTTTCTGCCGGTACTCGATCAACGCAGTCTAGCGGCAATATCGGTTGAAGAAAACCAGCGCAGCAATCGAAATGGTAATGGCGGCAGCAGCCCAGCCAATCCCCCCGTACAACGCACGCCTGGCCTGATAGTGAGCGGCACGTTGCTTGAACTGGAAATAGCGCTGGAATTCGCCTAGGGTCAGTAAGGCGGTGAACATGAAGAAAATCATGCCGCAGAACATGAAGATGATGATGCCGTTGGTCAGTTCACGGCAGGCACCGGCTGTGCGGTTGAGATAGAGCAGGATGCCGTCGGTGCGGAAGGCAAAGCTGCCGATGAAAAAGGCCAGTCCGGCAAACAGGCTGATCAGTCCGATGACCAGCCAAGTCTGCCAGCGCTTGAGTTGGGCGATTAGCCTCGATATTTCTTCGATGAACCACTTCATGTGTTTTTGCTGATATTTCCAGTGTGGCGGTGTGCTAAATTTGGCGGATATAAAACAAGAAAGGCAGATTATCATGGCCGAGCCAGCTGCAAGCAATTCTGCAACAATGTCACGTCTCACCGGGGCGCTGAAATCGCCGCGTAGCAAGCAAATCGGCAAATGGCTGGCGGCCGTTTTCGTGGTTTTCGGCGTGCTTGGTTTTTTCGCCGCGCCGCCACTGCTCAAATCGATTTTGCAGAAACAGCTTTCGGCGCAGCTGCATCGTGAAGTCAGCATCCAAAACATCGACATTAATCCGTACGGCTTGTCGGCGAAGATCAGTGGTTTTTCGATCACGGCCGAGGGCAGCAAGGAAGTGGCCGGTTTCGACGAGCTTTTTGTCAATCTTTCGTCGGCCTCCATTTTCAAGCTGGCTGCCGTCGTCGATGAAGTTCGCCTGCAGGGGCTGCGCGTTGCCGTGTCGCGAGTTGCCGAGGGGCGTTACGATATTTCCGATCTGCTTGACGAGTGGATGAAGCCCAAGGACGAGCCGGAGTCCGGCACGCCGCGCTTTTCGATAAACAATATCCAGTTGATCAACGGCAAGATCGTTTTTGATGACCAGCCCAAGGGCAAGGTGCACACGATCAGCGAGATCAATCTGGCGCTGCCCTTTGTCTCCAGCCTGCCCTACCACACCGAGGTTCTGGTCAATCCGTCGTTTTCGGCCACGATCAACGGCTCACAACTGGCCTTGACCGGCGACAGCAAACCGTTTTCGGAGACCCACGAAAGCCGGCTCAATCTTGATCTGGATCGCTTCGACCTGGCTGGTCTGCAACCTTATCTGCCTGATTCGCTGCCTTTCCGGCTTGCCTCGGGAACCCTTGATTCGGAATTGAAGGCGATGTTCAAGGAGGTCTCGGACCAGGTTTATTCCGTTTCGGTCGTCGGTGCAGTCCATGTTTCCGGATTGGCGCTGACCGAAAGCGAGGGCCAGCCGCTGTTTGGCTGGAAGCGACTGGATATTGAACTCGACAATGCCGACCCGATCAATAGCAAAGTCGCCGTCAAGCGTGTCGGACTCGATGGTCTGGATGTCGCTCTGGCGGTCAACAAGCAGGGTGAGTTCAATGTCATGCGGGTTGCCGACAAGCTGACCAAGTCGGCCAAGCCGGCCGTAGCAACGCCGGAGCCCAAGCCGGCACCGGCCAAGCCATTTGAATGGTCGCTCGGCGAGTTCGCGCTGACCAACGGCCTGATCCGCTGGCAGGATGAATCGAATCTGACGCCGGTGGCTGGCGAAGTACGCAATCTGCTGGTCAGCGTTGGCAAGGTCGATAGTAAGCTGGTCGAGCCGATTGAAATCGGTGAGGTGAGTTATCAGATCGACCTCGGCGAGCGTTTCCGCGTCGAGAAAATGGCCATCAAGGGTATCAAGGTCGATCTGCCCGCCCACCGCGTCGATATCGCCGAAGTGACCAACAACGGAACCCGCGCCCGCATGCTGCGCAACAAGGCTGGCAAGATCGAATGGGTCAGTTCGCCAGTGCTCAAGGTGGTCCGGGCGACCAATGCCGAGAAGGATACCAAGGCCAAGGCGGTGGCCGAGGCAACCGGAACGCAGGAGTGGATCGGCAAGGTGGGCAAGCTGTCCATCGAAGACCTTGGTTTTCGCTTCGAGGATCGCTCCCTGCAGCACGTCGCCGTGCAGGAAATCGAGGGGTTCAATCTGCTTGGCCAGGAACTGACCAACGAGCCGAGCAAGAAGGGCACGATTGCACTGAAGAGCAAGATCAACAAGAAGGGCAGCCTGAATGTCGATGGCAGCCTGCAGATCTATCCGCTCGACGTGGCGGTCAAGGTCGATACCGTGGCCATCCCGCTGGTGCCGCTGGAGCCATACTTCGGCCAGTTCCTGAATATTTCGCTGACGCGGGGCCAAGTGTCGAACAAGGGTGAGGCCACAGCCAAGCTCGATACGGCGGGCCTCAAGGCAGGCTACAAGGGATCCTTTACGCTGGGCGACTTTGTTGCGGTGGACAAGCTCAACAGCGCCGATTTCCTCAAGTGGAAATCCCTCTATTTTGGCGGCATCGATTTCCGCCTCGAGCCGATGGCCATCAATATCGGCGAAATTGCGCTGACCGATTATTTCTCGCGGCTGATCCTCAACAAGGAAGGCAAGCTCAACGTCGCCGAGATCGTCAGGAAACCGGAAGGCGAGGCGGTCGCTGCCAAGACGGGCGAGACCAAGCTGGTCGAGGCCAAGACTGAAACGAAGGTGGCGGCCAAGGAGTCCGGGCCGGCCAAGCAGCCGATCCCGATCAAGATCGGCAAGATCACCCTGCAAAATGGCACGGTCAATTTTTCCGACCTTTTCGTCAAACCCAACTACACGGTCAATCTGAGCAAGCTCGGCGGACGAGTGACCAATCTGTCGTCGGCGGCCGATACCGTTGCCGACATGGAACTACGTGGCAGGTATGCCAACTCGGCACCGGTGCAGATCCTGGGCAAGCTCAATCCACTGGCCGCCAAGTCCTATCTCGATATCAAGGCTGAAATCACGGGCGTCGATCTGGTCGGCTTCTCGCCGTATTCCGGCAAATACGCCGGCTACGCCATCGAAAAGGGCAAGCTGTCGCTCAACGTTGCCTACAAGCTCGAGAACAACCAGCTGGCGGCGGAGAACCGCCTATTCATTGACCAATTTACCTTTGGCGAGAAGATTGAAAGTGCTGATGCGACGACGCTGCCGGTCAATCTGGCGCTATCACTGCTCAAGAACAATCGTGGCGAGATCGACCTCAATCTGCCCATTTCCGGTTCGCTCGACGATCCGCAGTTCTCGATTGGCGGGCTGATCGTCAAGGTCATCGTCAATCTGTTCGTCAAGGCCGTGACCTCGCCATTTGCACTGATCGGCTCAATGTTCGGCGGTGGGGACGAGTTGTCCAATGTCGAATTCGCAGCTGGCCGCGCCACGCTTAACGACGCTGCCGGCAAGAAGCTCGAGGTGCTGGCCAAGGCGCTCAACGAACGCAATGCCCTTAAGCTGGAAATCACCGGCCGGGCCGATCCGGAAGCCGACCGCGAAGGCGCCAAGCGCGCCGCCCTGGAACGCGCCATGCAGGCCGAAAAGCTCAAGGATCTCAAGAAGGCTGGCGAAGGCAAGTCGCTTGAAGAAATCGAGATTGCGCCCGAGGAAAGCAAAACTTACCTGACCCGCGCCTACAAGGAGGCCAAGTTCCCGAAACCGCGCAACATGATTGGTCTGCAGAAGGATTTGCCGGTCGAGGAAATGGAGAAGCTCATGCTGACCAACCTGCCGGTCAGCGACGACGACGTCAAGGCGCTGGCGGCGCGCCGGGCCGAAGTGGTGCAGGGCTGGCTGGTGGACCAAGGCAAGGTGCCGCCGGAGCGGGTTTTCCTATTGCCAGCCAAAGTCGAGGCTGATCAAAAAGGCAAGGCCAGCCGGGTTGATTTTTCGCTGAAATGAGCCATCGATGAGTGAACCGATGGGGCTGGCGCTGATCGTCGGCTTGGTGGTGGTCATCCTTTTGCAGGTGGCGTTGTTGCTGCGCGGCAACCGGCAGCAGGACGAAGCGCGCTTTCAGGCGCAGCAGGAGGCCCAGGATAAAGGGCTCATGCGCCTGGAGCGCGAACTGCGCGAGGAACTGGCGCGCGGTCGGCGTGAGGTGGCTGAAGAAGCCTTCCGCGATCGCGAGGAAAGGGCGCAGTCGTCCAATTTGCTGGGCCAGGCGCTGACGACGCAGGTTGGTCAGTTCGGCACATCGCAGGCCGAGCGACTGGAGGCTTTTGCGCGTGAGCTGAACCGCTTTTCACTGGGGCTGGACGAGCGTTTCGAACGTTTGAAAATTGCCGTCGAATCCCGGTTGACCGCAATACAGGCCGACAACGCCAACAAGCTCGAAGAAATGCGGCGGACGGTCGATGAAAAGCTGCATGCAACGCTCGAGCAACGCCTCGGCGAGTCGTTCAAGCTGGTCAGCGAGCGGCTTGAGCAGGTCCATCGCGGTCTCGGCGAAATGCAGACGCTGGCGGCCGGTGTCGGCGACCTCAAGCGCGTGCTGACCAATGTGAAAACGCGCGGCACCTGGGGTGAGGTGCAGCTTTCGGCCCTGCTCGAACAGTTGCTGACGGCCGAGCAGTTCGGCAGCAACGTGGCGACCAAACCGGGCAGCAACGAGCGCGTCGATTTCGCCATCCGCCTGCCGGGCAAGGACGACGGTGCCGTGGTCTGGTTGCCGATCGATGCCAAGTACCCGATCGAGGATTACCAACGCCTGCTCGACGCGCAGGATCGCGGCGATCCGGCCGGGGTCGAGGAGGCCTCGCGGGCCATCGAAACCCGCCTGAAGAACGAGGCCAGGAGCATCCACGAAAAATATGTCGCACCGCCGCACACCACTGACTTTGCCTTGCTCTACCTGCCGCTCGAAGGCCTTTATGCCGAGGCGCTGCGCCGACCTGGTCTGGCCGAAACCCTGCAGCGCGACTGGCGGGTCAGTCTGACCGGGCCGACGACGCTGGCGGCGATGCTCAATAGCCTGCAGATGGGTTTCCGCACCCTGGCCATTGAGCAGCGTTCGGCCGAAGTGTGGGCGGTGCTCGGCGCGGTGAAGACGGAGTTCAGCAAGTTCGGCGAGGCGTTGGCCCATACCAAGAAGAAGCTGGACGAGGCGAGCAATAGCATTAGCAAGGCGGAAACGCGGACGCGACAATTGACGCGCCGCTTGAAGGAAGTCGAGGCGCTGCCGGTGGCAGAGGCCGAACAATTGATCGGTGTGGCGGATTTCGATGGCGAAGACGAGTGAACTTGAGGCCGCCTACATGGCGACGACTTACCGGGTATTCCTGCCTGGTGGCTGCTGCGAACTGCGCATCGGTCAGCCCTGCGAAACCTTGCGCTGCTGGCTTGAAACGGCAGGCAGCACTGAATTTGCCCTGATCACGGCGCACAATCCGGGCGGCCAGCGCGCCGATGAGGCGACCAACGCCGAACGCCAGTCGCAGTTGGAGTGCGAACTGCTTGAAGGCAACTACGAACCGTATGTGGCGCTGCACGAGGCCGATGCCGAGGGCTGGCCGAACGAAGAGAGTTGTTTCGTCCCCGAGCTTTCCCGCGAGGATGCCTGCGCCCTGGCGGCAGATTACGGGCAGAATGCCGTGGTATGTGGCGGCGCCGATGCGATTCCGCATCTTGTCTGGATTGAAGATAGCGAACAATGAGCAGAAGAATCGGCCGTTTCGAAGTCCGTGGCGAGTTGGGGCGAGGCGCGCAAAGCGTGGTCCATCTTGGCTTTGATCCCCAGTTGCAGCGCGAAATTGCCATCAAGACCCTGCATTTCGCCACGCCCGACCCGGAGCATAAAGGCATGCTGCTTGACGAGGCGCGTACGGTCAGCCGGATGCGCCATCCGAGCATCGTGCCGATTTTTGAAGCGGGCGAGCAGGACGGCGATCTCTATCTCGTTTTCGAATACGTGCCGGGCAAAAGCCTCGGCGAATTCCTCCGGCAGAGTGGGGCGTTACCGCCGGTCAAGGCGATTTCGATCCTCCGCCCTATCCTCGATGCGGTCGCCTATGCCCACGGGCAGGGCATCATTCATCGTGATCTGAAGCCGTCGAATATTTTGCTCGATGACAACGGTACGCCGCGCGTCATGGATTTCGGCATCGCGGCGCGGGTCGATGCGTTGAGCGACCCGGCCGACCGCATCACCGGCACGCCGGGCTATATGGCTCCCGAGTATGTCCTGCGCCGCGAGATCAGCGAGCGTTCGGATGTCTTCGCGGCCGGACTGATTCTCTTCGAAATGCTCACCGGGCGGCGGGCTGTACCGGGGGATAGCGCCGGCGCCATTATGCAGCGCCTGGCCAGCGAAGATATCAAGCTGCCACAGGATGCCACGGTCGACGAGCAATTAAGCGCCATTTTGCACAAGGCATTGGCCCGCGATCCGCTGCTGCGTTTTCAGACGGCGGCCCAGTTTGGCGAGGCGCTGGACAACTATCTCGACCCTGAAGAAGAGCTTCCGGCCGGCGCTGGTGGTCGACAGGCAACGCTGGAATTCCTGCTGCGCCGGATGCGCCACAAGAGCGATTTCCCGGCGCTCTCGGAGTCGGTCAGCGCCATCAACAAGATCGCCAACAGCGAGACGGAAAGCATCGACAAGCTGTCGAACACCATCCTCAAGGATTTTGCGCTGACCAACAAGTTGCTGCGTCTGGTCAACTCGGCCTATTTCCGGCAGGCCGGCGGTGGCAGCATCAGCACCGTGTCGCGGGCGGTGGTCGTGCTCGGCTTCGAGGCGGTACGCAACATCGCCATTACCGTCCTGCTCTTCGATCACCTGCAGAACAAGGCCAACGCCAACCAGCTCAAGGAAGATTTCCTGCGCGCCAACATGGCCGGCGTGCTGGCCAAGGATATCGGCGCCACGGCGCGCATGCGCGATCTGGAACAATCGTTCATCTGCTCGCTGTTCCACAGCCTCGGTCGTTTGCTGTCGCAGTTTTATTTTCCGGAAGATGCCGAGGAAATCCGCCGCCTCATGGCGCAAAAAGACTGCGGTGAGGACATCGCGGCGAAACAGGTGCTCGGTATTTCCTTTGAGGAAATCGGTATCGCCATCGCCAAACTCTGGGGCTTCCCGCCGCTGATCGTCACCTCGATGCGGCGTTTGCCGGCGGGTAAGGTCAAAAAAGCACTTGACCAAGAAGATCGTCTGCGCATGCTCTCTGGCTTCTCCAATGAACTGTGCGATGTGATCGCGCTGGCCACGCCGGAGCTACGGGATCGCGAACTCAAAAAGACCATGGCGCGCTTTGCCGACGCCGTGCAGCTTGAACAGAATGTGGTGATGCAGACCGTCCAGCGCGCCGTCGAGGAGGTTGCCGATTTTGCCCGCATCATTCACCTCAATCTCCAGCAGACGACCTTCGGCAAACAGATGCGCCAGTTCGCCGATGCCGGTGCGGATGAGAAGCTTGCCGCCGATCCGCACGCCAGCGACTTTGCCGACGGTACTGTCATTCACGAGAGCGACCCGCTCGGCGGCGTCGGCAGTGGCCTGGAGGCGCAGGAAGTCGACGCGCAATCGGTGCTGACGGCCGGTATCCAGGACATCAGCAATACGCTGATCGATGGTTTTCAGCTTAACGACATCCTGCGCATCATCCTCGAAACGATGTATCGGGCCATGGGCTTCAAGCGTGTCGTGCTGTGCATCCGCGACGTCAAGGCCGGCGTCATGCAGGGGCGCTTTGGCTTCGGGCCGGATGCCAACGAGCTGGCCAAAGCTTTCCGCTTCCCGCTGAGTTTTACGCCGGATATCTTCCATGCCGCGACGTCAAAAGGGGTCGATCTGCTGATCAGCGACATCAACGATCCGAAAATTGCCGGCCGTATTCCCGACTGGTATCGCAAGGCCGTGCCGGCCAATTCCTTCGTGCTGTTCCCGCTCAATATCAAGGGCAACCCGGTGGCGTTGATCTATGCCGACCGCGATGAGCCGGGGGGGATTTCCATTCCGGAAAAGGAATTGCAGTTGCTGCGGACGCTGAGGAATCAGGCGATTCTGGCGATCAAGCAGGGGTCGTGAATTGGCTTGAGGTTCCGCCCTTGCCTTTGAGGCGGAGGTGCCTCTTCGTAACCCTTGTTTTCCGCGCTTGAGGCGCGGGCGTACTTTCTTCTTGCTTCGCCAAGAAGAAAGTAAGCAAAGAAGAAGGCGACCCTGGGTCGGTGCCGGCTGCGCCGGTTCCCTGTGCTACTCGGCAGGCCGGGCGGCTGCGGAACTCGGGCTTCGCCCTCAAACAGTCCTCGCCGACTGCCCCCGGCCTTCCTGCGTTGCTCGGCACCTTCCAAGGGGCCCGGTAAGGCGTCCACGCTGAACCTGTGGATTTCATTTTTTGGCTTTTTTTCCGGTTGACCGTGGAAGCCCGCTTTTTTCGGCGTAACGGTTGAACGTGGACGTTTTTGGGGTCCCCGTGGAAGGCGCTGAGCAACGCAGGCGGGCCGGGGGCAGTCGGCTTGCGTTGTTTGAGCCGAAGGCGAGTTTAGCAAGCCGCCCGGCCTGCCGAGTAGCGCAAGGAACCGGGCAAAGCCCGGCGCCGCCCTCGGGGTCGCCTTCTTTTTGGCTACTTTTTCTTGGCGAAGCAAGAAAAAGTACGCCCGCCAACAAGGCGGAACCCAAAGCTAATTAAACGGGAAATCACCATGATCAACGGCAATCCCGTAATCCATCCCGCTTACGCAGACACTCTTACCAGAGCTGCCACCAAGCCGTCTTGCTCTTCAACCCGTCTTTGTAAAACGGGCTCTTCGGGAAATTCTTCTTCATCACGCGATCAGCGTCGTCGCGCAGATCGTTCATGCCCATCTTGTCGTAAGCGGTAACCATGATGAACATAGCCTCTTCGATGGCCGGGGCCTGCGGATAGGTCTTGATCGCGTACTGGGCGCGATTGGCTGCGGCAATATAGGCGCCGCGCTTGACGTAGTAGCGGGCGACGTGGACTTCCAGCGAGGCCAGCGCATTGATCAGGTAGTTCATGCGCAACGTGGCGTCGGGCGTGTATTTGCTGTTCGGGAAGCGGGTGACCAATTCCTTGAAGGCCTCGAAGGCTTCGCGGGCGGCTTTGGGGTCGCGTTCGGTCGGGTCCTGGGAGCTGACCAGAGCGGTCAGGCCGAGGTCTTCGTTGAAGTTGACCAAGCCCTTCAGGTAATAGACGTAATCGACGGCCGGGTGGCTCGGGTGCAGCTTGATGAAGCGGTCACAGGCGGCCAGGGCCGAACCGGGTTCGTTGTTTTTCCAGTACACGTAACCCATTTCAAGCTGGGCTTGCTGGGCGTAGCGGCCATAGGGGAAGCGGGCCTCCAGCTTCTCCAGCATCTTGGCGGCCTTGTCCCAGTTGTTGTCGGCTTGCGCATCCTTGGCTTCGCCATAGAGCTTGCCTGCCGACCAGCCGGCGGTTTCGTCGATTTGCGCCGGCATCATGCCGCAGCCAGCGATGAAAGCGGCAATGAAAACAGCCATCAGCACGCGGAAGAGAGCGGGGAATGACTGGAATGCAGGTAAACTTCGCACCATGAATGATGATCCTGTTGAAAACTCCGGCGATTATAGCCGAACTGAACCGCTCCACCTGACCGTTCCTGACGCTAGTTATGGCCGCCGTCTCGATCAGGTTCTGGCCGAGCTGCTGCCCCAGCATTCCCGCAACCGCCTGCAGGGCTGGGTACGCGATGCCTGCGTGCTAGTCGATGGCAAGGCCGAGACCGAACCCAAGCGCAAGATGATGGGCGGCGAAAAGCTGCTGGTCAGCGAGCCGACCGATATCCGCAACCAGCCTGAACTGCCCGAAGACATTCCGCTCGATGTCGTCTACGAGGACGAAACCCTGCTCGTCATCAACAAACCGGCCGGTCTGGTCGTCCATCCGGGTAGCGGCAACTGGAGCGGCACCTTGATGAATGCGCTGCTCCACCACGTCCCGGGTATCGAGGCCGTGCCGCGCGCCGGAATCGTGCACCGTCTGGACAAGGACACGAGCGGTCTGCTCGTCGTTGCCAAGACGCTGGAAGCGCAGACCGATCTGGTTCGCCAGTTGCAGGCGCGGACTGTGCGGCGCATCTATCTGGCCCTGGCTGCCGGCGCGATGAAGCACGAAGGGACGGTCAACGAGCCGATTGGCCGGCATCCGTCGCAGCGCATCAAGATGGCCATCGTGCCGGAAAACCGCGGTGGCAAGCCGGCGATTACCAATATCCGCATTCTCGAACTCTTTCCCTACACCACCTTCGTCGAGTGTTCGCTGGAAACCGGGCGGACGCACCAGATCCGTGTGCACATGGCGGCCATTCATCATCCGCTGGTCGGCGATCAGGTTTATGGCAAGCACAACCCGAAGCTACCCGAGTTTCCTCGGCAAGCGTTGCACGCAACGCGCCTCGGCCTCGTGCATCCGCTGACCGGCCTGAAAATGCAGTGGGAAGTACCGATGCCGGAGGACATGCGTGACCTTCTCGATTCCCTGCGCTATGGCTAATCTGCTGGTTCCGGACTGGCCGGCGCCAGCCCGGGTCCGCAGCTTGCAAACGTTGCGCGGTGCCGGTTGCAGCCTGGCGCCGTGGGACAGTTTCAACCTCGGCGACCATGTTGGTGATGATCCATCCCATGTCGCAGCCAATCGGGCGGCATTGCGCGAGCATCTGCCGGCTGAACCGGCCTGGCTCAAGCAGGTGCACGGCATTGCCACGGTCAACCCGAAAAAAAGCCCAAAAATGAAAGAGGCAGATGCGGCCTTCACGCGGGACCCCGGAACGGTCTGTGCCGTGATGACCGCCGACTGTCTGCCCGTTCTTTTTTGCGACCGAGCCGGGACCGTTGTCGCCGCTGCGCATGCCGGCTGGCGCGGGCTGGCCGCCGGTGTGCTTGAAGAAACCATGGCCCAGATGGCCGTGCCGGCCGGCGAATTGCTCGCTTGGCTGGGGCCGGCCATCGGCCCGTCGGCTTTTGAAGTCGGTGACGAAGTTCGCGCCGTATTCGTTGCGCACGATGCGCGGGCAGCGCAAGCTTTCGTCGTCCATGGGCCGGGAAAATGGTTGGCTGACATCTATCTGCTCGCCCGCCAGCGCCTGAACGCGGCTGGCATCAGTTCGATCAGCGGCGGAGAGCGCTGCACCTTCAGCGAAGCAGCCGATTTCTTTTCTTACCGCCGCGATGGCGTGACCGGCCGCATGGCCAGCCTGATCTGGCTGGAGTCTTAAGCGAGTATTTAGGGGGCGGTCGGATTGTTCCGGATTCGCCCCCCGATTTTGCCGACTACTTTTTCCAGGCGTCCGCCTGCACCAGCGAATCCTCCCGCCAGGCTTCCCGTGCGGCCTGATTGGCCACCCAGTTCGGCAGGAAGGTAAAGGCCTCATCGAGCAGGTGAGGCGTGTGACGACCGGGCGAATAGCGCGTCGAGCGCTCGTAATACTCGCGCAAGGCCGGCTTGAAATTCGGATGCGCGCAATTGTCGATGATCACCTTGGCCCGCTGCTTCGGCGACAGGCCACGCAGATCGGCCAGGCCTTGCTCGGTGACGACGACCTGGACGTCGTGTTCGGTGTGGTCGACGTGCGACACCATCGGCACGATGCATGAAATGCTGCCCCCCTTGGCGCTCGACGGCGTCATGAAGATGGAGACGAAGGCGTTGCGGGCGAAGTCGCCGGAACCGCCGATGCCGTTCATGATCGAGGTGCCCATGATGTGGGTCGAATTGACGTTGCCGTAAATGTCGGCTTCGATCAGTCCGTTCATCGAGATGACGCCGAGGCGGCGGATCACTTCCGGATGGTTCGAGATTTCCTGCGGACGCAGGATGATGGAATCCTTGAAGCGCGGCAGGTCGGCATTCAGTTCGACCAGCGCATTCGGGCTCAGCGAGAACGACGTGGCCGACGCGCAGGTCAGTTTGCCCGATTTGATCAGTTCGAGCATGCCGTCCTGTAGTACTTCGGTGTAAGCCGTCAGGTTCTCGAAGGGGCCATCCTGCAAGCCGGCCATTACCGCATTGGCGACATTGCCGACACCCGATTGCAGGGGCAGCAGGTTGGCCGGCAGGCGGCCTTTTTTCACTTCGTGCTGGAGGAATTCCAAGATGTGGCCGGCGATCAGTTGCGAATTGGTGTCCGGCGGCGAGAAGGCGGAGTTGCGGTCGGCCTTGTTGGTCTCGATGACGGCGATGACCTTGTTCGGGTCGATGGTGTAATACGGCTCGCCGATGCGGTCGTCGGTCTTGAGCAGCGGAATCGGCTTGCGGTGCGGCGGCAGGGCGGTGCCGTAGTAAATGTCGTGCATGCCCTCGAGAGCAGGGTTTTGCCAGGAATTGACTTCCAGGATGATCTTGTCGGCCTGATCCAGCCATGTCTTGTTGTTGCCAACTGAGGACGACGGAATCAGCCGGCCGTCTTCAAGAATGCCGGCGACTTCAACGACGGCAATATCGAGTTTGCCGAGGAAGCCGCCCCAGACGAACTGGGCGACGTGCGACAGGTGGATGTCGATGTACTCCATCTCCCCAGCGTTGATCCGTTTGCGGCAGGTCGGGTCGGACTGGTAAGGCAGGCGCATTTCGATGCCATCGACCATGGCCAGCGCGCCGTCGAGTTCGGGTGCCGTCGAGGCGCCGGTCCACACGCCGATCTTGAATTTCTGTCCGTGCAGATTGGCGTCCATGATGCGCTTGGCCAGCGCCGTGGGAACCAGTTTCGGGTAGCCAGCGCCGGTAAAGCCACTCATCCCGACGTTGACGCCGGATTGGATGAGATTGGCGGCCTCGTCGGCCGACATGATCTTGCCGCGCATGGCGGCATTAAGGATGCGTGAACCTCCAACCATGTTTCTCGATGCTCCAGTATTGGGTTATCAACAAATGACGGACAAAAAACGAATAAAAAAAGAGCCCGCATAAAGCGGGCTCAATCCAGATCCTAAGCGCATGAAGGTCTGGAGGAGACGGGGCGCAATTTATCAAAATCGCCGTTAGGCAACGAACGAGTTATTTTTGTTTGATAAATTAGTCTTTCTTAACTGTGAGGCGTTTGGCTCAACGGGCCGGGGTGCTTTCGCCGGCCGGGGCGCTCGGGGTGGCGCTATCGGCAGGCTTGGCAGCCTCTTCCTGCCCGACGTTCGGCAGCACAGGCGGAGTGGCTGGAGCCGGCAGGGAAGGAGCGGCAACTGCCGGCGGCAGTGCTGCGACGGACTCGTCCTTCTTGCCGCAGGCGGTGAGTGCGACGGTAAGCAGTGCGGCAACGAGCAGTGACTTGTTCATGGCGATACCTTTCTTTCAGGGATGTTTGACGGTGCGACCCGATTTCGGCCGAGATGAAACATTAGTCAGCGCCTTGCCGAGCGGCAAACGACTATTTATGATGCAATGCTTTAGAAAAACTTAATCGTTAGCCGTGACCTATCGTCTGCCTCCACTTTCCGCCATGCGCGCCTTCGAGTCTGCGGCGCGTCACCTGAGTTTCAAGAAGTCTGCCGAGGAAATGCACGTCACACCGGCTGCCGTCAGCCAGCAGATCAAGTCGCTTGAAACCTATCTCGGTGTCGCGCTTTTCCGCCGCCTGACCCGGGCGCTGGAAATCACGCCGCAGGGGCGAGCCATGCTGCCCAAGATTCGCGAAGGTTTCGATTGTTTTGCCGCCGCCATCGACAGCACGCGCAGCGAAGCCGACGGCGTGCTCACCGTGACGGCGCCGCCGTCTTTTGCAACACGCTGGCTGGTGCCGCGTTTGCCCCGTTTTTCACTGGCCCATCCGGAAGTCGAATTGCGCCTGTCGAGTCGCGGCGACAGCGTCGACCGGCGGGGCGAAACACTGTTGCTCGACAATGATCGCTTCGATCTGCGCGAGGCCGGCAGCCTGCTCGCTATTCGCTATGGCACCGGTAATTATCCCGGTCTGCAGGTGGAGCAAATCTTCGCGCCGGACTGGGTGCCGGTATGCAGCCCGCGGCTGCTCAGTGCAGAGCGCCCGCTAGCCGTTCCCCAGGATCTGGCGCGTCACGTCTTGATCCACGATGAAACCATCGGTGACGAGGAAGGCCAGCCCGGTTGGCAGGAGTGGCTTTCCTGTGCCGGGGTGAGCAACGTCGATGCAGAGCGCGGGCCACGGTTTTCAAATGCCGTCCTCGCTGTTGAGGCTGCGCTTGATGGGCAGGGTGTCGCCCTGGCGCTGAAACCACTGGTCGAAGCTGATGTGGCGGCCGGACGTTTGATCGTGCCATTCGAGATCGCCGTGCCGTCGCCCTTCGGTTATTTTCTCGTGATGCGCAAGGCCGTCGCCCAGCGCGATTCGGTCGCCGCATTCCGCCGCTGGCTTTTGGACGAAGCCCTGGCGGTTCAGCCAAACTGGCCGGCGGGCGTATAATCCGCGCCTTTCCCAAGTAGCAGATTCCCGTGAGCACTCTTTCCTGGATCATTGCAGTTTCGCTGGCTGGCGGCGCCTTGAGCGTCTTCGCCGCAGCCGCGGTGAGTCTCGCCCTAGGTGCGCATCGCATCAGCATGCTGATCTCTTATGCTATCGGTGCACTGCTCGGCGCGGCCTTTCTGGAAATCCTGCCGCATGCGCTCGAACACGGCGATGTACATCGGACGACGGCGACCGTTCTGTTCGGCATCATGGCGTTTTTCGTGCTCGAAAAACTGGTCCTTTGGCGCCATTGCCACCACGATCATTGCGAGGCGCATGATGCCCATGCACCGGCTCACGATCACGGGCGCTCGGGACTGCTCATCCTGGTTGGCGATACCTTCCACAATTTTGTCGACGGCATCCTGATCGCCGCAGCATTCCTGCAAAGCACCGAGCTTGGCATCGTCACCGCGATGGCCATCATCGCCCATGAAATTCCGCAGGAGGTCGGCGATTACCTGATCCTGCTTCATTCCGGCTACAGCAAGGTCAGGGCGCTGGCCTTCAATCTGCTGTCCAGCCTGGCAACGATGGTCGGTGCCATGCTGGCCTATTTTGCCCTGGCCGACATGACTGAGTGGATTCCTTCGCTGCTCGCTCTCGGCGCTGCGAGCATGATCTATGTTGCGGTAGCCGACCTGATTCCCGGTCTGCACAAGCGTTCCGAGCTCATGGAGTCGATCCTGCAGGTCTTATTGATCGGCTCGGGCATCGCCTCGATCGCCATCGTCCAGGCGCTGGTTGGCGAGTGATTCCCGATGCGCCCGGCGCTGTCGCCGGGCCTTGCTGCCGCCCAGCCAGAGCAGCAGCGAGCAGGGCATAAGCCCGTAAAACAGGAACGAAATGATGCCGGCGACGATGCTGGGTTCGTTGACGGCAATCAGCAATGTTACGTACAGCCAGCCGATTGCAACAATGTACATATTGGGAGCCTCGAAGGGGGCTTAATTATGCATGCAAATTCATTGACAGCGCTGAATCGGGTATGGAGAATCCAAAGGCTCAAACCCGACAACAATAGAGACGAGTCTTCCCATGGCGCAGGGATCGAACAATAACGACGCATTCGCGGGTTCTGCCGCACAGTTCATGCAAAACGGGCAGAACATGATGCAGCAATTCATGGACTATCTCGGCAAGGCCGGTGGGCAGGCTGGTGCATTGCCGCCGCCGGCAGTCGATCCGCAGGCGCTGACGGCGCTGCAAAAGCAGTTCATGGATCAGCAGATGTCGCTTTGGCAGGCGATGCTCAACAAACAACCGGGTCAGGATCCCGCCTTCAAGGTGGCGCCCGAGCCCGGCGACCGTCGTTTTTCGGCGCCCGAGTGGAAAGAAAGCCCGATCTACGACTATCTGCATCAGGCCTATCTGCTCAATACCCAGTATCTGAAGCAAGTGGTCGAAGTGATTCCGGCCGAAGATGCAAAGTCCAAGGAGCGCATGCGCTTCCTGGCCCGCCAGATGGCCGATGCCATGGCCCCCTCCAATTTTGCCGCGACCAATCCTGAGTTCATCAAGCTGGCGCTCGAAACCAAGGGCCAGAGCATTACCGACGGCATCAACAATCTGATCAAGGATTTCGAGAAGGGCCGTATTTCGATGACCGACGAGTCGGTGTTCGAGGTCGGCAAGAACATCGCGACGACCGAAGGCGCTGTCGTCTACGAAAACGAGCTGATGCAGTTGATCCAGTATGCGCCGCTGACGCCCAAGGTCGGCACCCGGCCGCTGCTGGTCGTGCCGCCGTGCATCAACAAGTTCTACATCATGGATCTGCAGCCGGACAATTCGCTGATCCGTTTCATGGTCGAGCAGGGCAACACTGTGTTTCTGGTTTCCTGGCGCAATCCGAAGGAGGCGCAAGGCCAGGCAGGTTGGGATGACTATCTTGAGCAAGGGCCGATCACTGCGCTGCGTGTCGTTCAGGAAATCACCAAGGTCAAGCAGGTCAATGCGCTCGGTTTCTGTGTCGGCGGAACCATCCTGACTTCGGCGCTGGCCGTGCTCAAGGCGCGTGGCGAAAGCCCCGTTGCCTCGCTGACGCTACTGACGACGCTGCTCGATTTCTCCGATACGGGCGAAATCGGCCTGTTCATTGACGAGAAAGGTGTTGCTGCCCGTGAAGGCACGATCGGCAAGGGCGGCCTGCTGCCCGCCCGTGATCTGGCCAATACCTTCTCCTTCCTGCGCGCCAACGATCTGGTCTGGAACTACGTTACCGGCAACTATCTGAAGGGCGAAAAGCCGAAGGCCTTCGACCTGCTGTACTGGAATTCCGATTCGACCAATCTGCCGGGGCCGTTCGCCTGTTGGTACATGCGCAACATGTATCTCGAAAACAACCTGCGCGTACCGGGCAAGCTCGATATGTGCGGGAGCAAGGTCGATCTCGGTCAGCTCGACATGCCGGTCTATCTGCTGGCGACGCGCGAAGACCACATCGTGCCGTGGCACTCGGCCTACCAGAGCACGCGTCTGCTCGGCGGCAAGAGCCGCTTCGTGCTGGGCGCTTCCGGTCATATTGCCGGGGTCATCAACCCGGTCAGCAAGAACAAGCGCAGCTATTGGGTCAATGAAGATGTGAAAAACGATGCCGAGGGCTGGTTGACCGCGGCCGAAGAGAGGAAGGGGAGCTGGTGGGCCGACTGGGCTGGCTGGCTCAAACCGTTGTCGGGAGAACAGCGGGCACCGCGCAAACCGGGGAATGCCAAATACAAGCCGATTGAACCGGCGCCCGGCAGATACGTCAAGGAACGCGCGGTATAAAAACTTCTCGAGAGGGTATAACAATGTCGCGAGTTGCACTGGTTACTGGAGGAATGGGTGGTCTCGGCGAGGCCGTTTGCATCAAGCTGGCTGCATTGGGTTTCAAGGTCGTCACGACCTATTCGCCGGGCAATGCCAAGGTTCAGGATTGGCTCAAGGGAATGAACAACATGGGTTACGGCTTCAAGGCCTATCCGTGCGATGTGACCGATTTCGACTCGGCTCGCGAGTGTGTCGAAACGGTGAGCAAGGAAGTCGGACCGGTCGATGTGCTGGTCAATAATGCCGGCATCACGCGCGACATGACTTTCAAGAAAATGACCAAGGCTGATTGGGATGCCGTCATCCACACCAACCTCGACTCCGTGTTCAATATGACCAAGCAGGTCATGGAGGGCATGGTCGAGCGCAAGTGGGGGCGGGTCATCAATGTCGGTTCGGTCAATGGCCAGAAGGGCGCCTTCGGGCAGACCAACTATTCCGCGGCCAAGGCCGGCATGCACGGTTTCACCAAGGCGCTGGCCCTGGAAGTCGCCAAGCAGGGCGTGACGGTCAACACGATTTCGCCGGGTTACATTGGCACCAAGATGGTGACGGCAATCCCGCAGGAAATTCTCGATTCAAAAATTCTGCCGCAGATTCCGGTCAATCGACTGGGCAAGCCGGAAGAAATCGCCGGCCTTGTCGCCTACCTCGCTTCTGACGAAGCGGCGTTCGTGACTGGGGCCAATATTTCCATCAACGGCGGTCAGCACATGTATTGATCGCCGCAATTTTTTACCCCGCTCTATTTAACAACAGGAAGGAATAACTATGACTCAACGTGTTGCTCTCGTTACCGGCGCTATGGGTGGTCTTGGAACTGCAATTTGTCAGGAACTGGCCAAGGCTGGCCACAAGGTGGTCGCTTCTTACCACCCGCAATTCGACAACAAGGATGCCTGGCTGGCTGAAATGGCTGAAGCCGGCTTCAAGGATTTCGTCTGTGTCGCTGGTGACGTTTCGTCGCTGGAAGACTGCCAGAAGATGGTTGCCGAAGCTGAAGCCGCTTGCGGCCAGGTCGACATCCTCGTGAACAATGCCGGTATCACTCGTGACCGCATGTTCGCCAAGATGGAAAAGGACGGCTGGGATGCAGTTATCGCCACCAACCTGACCTCGCTGTTCAACATGACCAAGCAAGTCTCTGCCAAGATGGCCGAGCGTGGCTGGGGTCGCATCATCAACATATCCTCCGTCAACGGCGTCAAGGGTCAAGCTGGCCAGACCAACTACTCCGCTGCCAAGGCTGGTGTGATCGGCTTCTCCAAGGCACTGGCTGCCGAACTGGCCGCCAAGGGCGTGACCGTTAACGCCATCTGCCCGGGCTACGTTGCCACCAAGATGGTCATGGCGATCAAGCCGGAAGTGCTGCAGTCCATCATCGACACCGTGCCGATGAAGCGTCTGGCCAAGCCGGAAGAAATCGGTGGCGCCTGCGCCTACCTGGCTTCCGATCTGGCTGCCTTCATGACCGGCGCTACGATGAACATCAACGGCGGTCTGTACTACCAGTAATTTATATCGAACAATGTTGCGGCTTTCGGCATGAAATATTGCTGAATTTTTGCAATGCAACAAGAACGGGCGCCCTAAAGCGCCCGTTTTTTTTGCTATAATGTTGCGCTGCACACAAACTCGTCCTGAAGGATCAAAGCATGTCGGAACCGGTACGCCTGATCAAGAAATACCCCAATCGTCGTCTTTACGATACCAAGACGAGTGCGTACATCACGCTGGGCGATGTGAAGGAACTGGTCCTCAAGTTCGAAGTATTCAAGGTGCTCGACGCCAAGACCGATGAAGACCTGACGCGCAGCATCCTGCTCCAGATCATCCTAGAAGAAGAATCGGGCGGCATGCCGCTGTTCTCGAGCGAGCTGCTTTCCGGCTTCATCCGCTTCTACGGCAGCACGATGCAGGGCATGCTCGGCAAGTACCTCGAGAACAACATGAAGACCTTCGTCGATTTCCAGGGCAAGTTGCAGGAACAGTCGAAGACCATGTACGGCCCGAATGGCGGCGACAATACCCACATGCAGGCAGATTTCTGGAACCAGTTCCTGAACTTCCAGCAGCCGGCCATGCAGAACATGATGACTGCCTATATGGATCAGTCAAAAAAAATGTTTCAGTCGATGCAGGACCAGATGCAAAACCAGACGCGGACCATGTTCACGGGTTTTCAGTACAACCCGGGCGACAAGCCCGAGTAAGCGTCGCTCCGGGCAGTGCTCTGCCCGGTTCAATCTGCTTCGGCAGTATTTCAAATTTCACCGATATTTCCGGTTGACCGTGGTATTCCCGGCAACCGTATGAGCCATGGTCTCATGGCTGGGCTGTCCGACCTTGGTTGATTCGCGGGACTGAAATCCGAGGCCGGGAACGCTCGGAATGGCCATTCGACCGCCAATGATGGCCGGCGCAGTGCCGGTATCTTCAGAAAACCACTCGCTTGTGGCCAGCCCGTGGACGGCGTCCGGCGCCACGGCGGCAGCCAGCTGGGCGCAGGCGAGCAGGCCGCAGGCGCTTTCCAGGCTGGAGGTGATGATGACCTCGATCCCCGATGCACGGGCGCGCAGCGCGAGTTCGACGCTGGCCAGCAGGCCGCCGTGGCGAGCCGGTTTGATGACGATGCGGCGGACCGGCGGGTGGTGGAAAAAATGGGCGTCGAGCAGGTGGATCGATTCGTCGATGGCGAGCGGGAAGGCTGCGGTCGACTGCAGTTTTTGCAGCAAATCCGGCGTCGGTTCGGCCAGCGGTTCTTCAAGGCCTTCGACCGGCAGGCTGGCGCAGGCAGCGATGAAGCGTTGCGCGTCGGCGAAGTTCCAGGCGCGGTTGGCGTCGAGGCGCAGGCGCAGCCCGGCCGGCAGCGACTTGGCGAGTTGGTGCAGGGCGGCGATTTCATCGTTGACCGGGGCGATGCCGATTTTTAGCTTGAGGACGCTGAAACCGGCCTCGCCAGCATCGGCCAGTGCTTCGGGGGTGCATTCCAAAATTGGCCCAAAATTCCGGTTGACCGTGACAAAGCTCGCCGGCGGCTCGCCACTGAGCCAGGCGTTGAGCGGCAGCCCGGCTTGCTGGGCAATCAGATCGAGGTGGGCGCATTCTTCGGCAAAAGCCGTTGCAGCGTCTTCGCTGATGCCGAATTCGGGCAACGGCGCGCAGTCGCCCCAGCCGGTCAGGCCGTCGGCCGATTGCAGGCGGAGCAGGCGGCCTTCACGCTGATTTAACTCGCCGCGACTGGTTTGCCACGGGCGCTTGAGCGGCAGGGCGTAGGGCAGCCATTCGGCGGCGGCAATTTTCACGGCCGTTTGCGATACTTTCCGAAGTTGGGCGGGCGGCGTTCGAGCCAGGCGTTGCGGCCTTCCTGGCCTTCTTCGCTCATGTAGAACAGGCCGGTGGCGTTGCCGGCCAGTTCCTGGATGCCGGCCAGCCCGTCGGTGTCGGCGTTGAAGCCGGCCTTGATCATGCGCAGCGCCATGGGCGACAGCTTGAGCATATCGCGGCACCAGTTCACGGTTTCTTCTTCGAGCTTGTCGACCGGCACGACGGCATTGACCAGCCCCCAGTCGAGTGCTGTGGCGGCATCGTACTGGCGGCAGAGTAGCCAGATTTCCTTGGCCCGCTTGAGGCCGATCGTCCGCGCCATAAGCCCGGCGCCAAGGCCTGCATCGAAGCTGCCGACGCGCGGCCCGGTCTGGCCGAAACGGGCGTTGTCGGCGGCAATGCTCAGGTCGCAGACGAGGTGCAGGACGTGGCCACCGCCGATGGCAAAGCCGGCGACCATGGCGACGACCGGCTTGGGCAGCCGGCGGATCTGCATCTGCAAATCGAGCACATTGAGGTGCGGCGTGCCGCCTTCGTCGATGTAGCCCTCGGCGCCGCGCACCTTCTGGTCTCCGCCCGAACAGAAAGCCTCGTGGCCCGCACCGGTCAGGATGATGGCGCCGATGGCGTTGTCACGATGGGCGCGGTGGAAGGCGTCGATCAGCTCATTGACCGTTTCCGGGCGGAAAGCGTTACGCCGTTCTGGCCGGTTGATGGTGATCTTGGCGATGCCTTCAGCCGTGTCGTAGAGGATGTCGGTGTAGGCGTGGGCGCTTTGCCAGCTGATGCTGTGAGTCATGATTCGTCAATGGTTGGGCAGAAAGGCAGAGTATAGCCGGGCCTTCGTGGGGTCGCATCGGCGCCAGGGCGCTGGATTTTGTCGGGCGGCCCGGCTATGGTAAATCCATGTAATTGTCGTGCGTTTGAACCACGCACGTGCAAAAATGTCTGTCTAGTGTTGTGCTGGAAATCTATCGTGAAAGAACGTCGCCGCTCCCCTCGCGTATTCCTCCAAGGCCACGTCTCCCTGAGTTTGGGCGGGATGCACCTTGAGTTGCCGGCGGCTGACATTTCGGTGTCCGGTATCGGCGTGCTGATCGACGCGGCCGTTCTCGGCGCCAAGCCGAGCGGTGAAGTCGGCGTCTGCCGGATCGATTCGCCCGATCTCGGCGGAAAGGTCGAAGCCTACGTCAGTATCATGCGCATTCGCCGGCTCGGTGAACGCCGGCTGGTCGGCTTGCGCTTCGAGTCGATCAGCGACGACGAACTCGAACTGATCCGCGAATACAAACGGAAGTGCCGGGAAACCCCGGCAGCTTCCTGATTGCTTGCCGTCAGGGTTGGAAGAAGGTTTCCAGATCCTGAAAGACCGCGTGGTCGGCGTTGTGCCGGCGAATCGCGATGACGTCCTCGAGTTTTTCCACCTGTTTCATCATCTGCGCCAGCCGCTGATCTTCGTTGACCAGCAGCCAGATGCGACTTTGCCGGCCGTCGCCAACCGGCAGGCAGAGGATGCCTTCGACGTTGTATGAACGCCGCGAAAACAGGCCAACGACGTGCGACATGACGCCAGCGTGGTTGTTGACGTCGATTTCCAGCACGGCGCGGGCCAGGGCGTTTTGTTCGTTACGGTTGATCGCGTTCATCTCAGGCTCCAATCATGTCGCGGTTGGCGGCGCCCGGCGGCACCATGGGATAGACCTTCTGTTCGGCGGCTATGCTGGCGTGAATCAGGCACGGGCCGGGGCGGGAAATGGCCTCCCTGAGCGTCGCGCAGGGATAGTCCGAGGCGTCGAGGTCGACCGCCGCGATGCCGAAGCCCTGGGCGATCTTGACGAAATCTGGCGACGAGCGGAACTGCGAGGCGAACAGCCGTTCGCCGTAGAACAACGTCTGTTGCTGATGGACGAGGCCGAGCGTGGCGTTGTCCATCAGCACGATCTTGATGTTCACGTTTTCCTCGGCGGCGGTGACCAGTTCCTGGATGTTCATCATGATCGAGCCGTCACCCGTGAAGCAGACCACAGTGCGCTCGCGTTCGGCCAGCGCCGCGCCGATGGCCGCCGGCACGCCGAAGCCCATCGTGCCCAGCCCGCCGGAAGTCAGCCACTGGCGCGGGCGGCGCAGAGGGTAGGCCTGGGCGACCCACATCTGGTGCTGGCCGACGTCGGTGGCGATGATGGCATCATCGTCGAGGCAGGCCGCAACGCTCTGGATCAGGCCGAAATGCGAACGCGGGTTGTCGGTGCTGTGCAGATCGAACGGGAACTCGGCTTTCAGGGCATTGCTACGGTCAACCCAATTTTTTCTCGAATTTTGAAATACGGCCGGCAGCAACTCGCCGAGTGCTTCGCCGATGTCGGCCGTGATGCCGATGTGCGCGGTCTTGATCTTGTCCAGTTCGGCCGGGTCGATGTCGATGTGGATGATCTTCGCCTGCGGGCAGAAGGCGGCCACCTTCCCGGTTGCCCGGTCGTCGAAACGGGCGCCGACGGCGATCAGCAGGTCGCATTCGTCGAGCGCTAGATTGGTGTAGCGGGCGGCGTGCATGCCGAGCATGCCCATGGCCAGCGGGTGGTCGACCGGCATGGCGCCGAGCGCCATGAGCGTCATGACGGTTGGCAGGCTGGCTTTTTCAGCCAGTTCGATGGCGACGGCCGAGGCGCCGGAATGAATGACGCCGCCGCCGAGGTAAAGGATCGGCCGTTCGGCCGCGTTGATCATTGAGGCGGCCTGTTCGATGAGCACCGGGTCGGCGGCCGGCGCCGGCTCGGCACGACCGGGTTCCGGCCACTCGCTGACGTCGATGGCCTGCGTCTGCACGTCCTTGGGAATGTCGACAAGCACCGGGCCGGGCCGGCCGGAGGCGGCGATCCGGAAGGCGCGCGGGATGACTTCAAGCAGTTCTTCGGCCGACGAAACGAGGAAGTTGTGCTTGGTGATCGGAATGCTCAGGCCGTAGGTGTCGACTTCCTGAAAGGCATCGGTACCGATCATCGCCTTGGGCACCTGGCCGGTGATGGCGACGAGCGGAATCGAATCGAGCTTGGCATCGGCGATGGCGGTCAGCAGGTTGGTCGCGCCGGGGCCGGAGGAGGCGAGGCAGACGGCGGGCAGCCCTGTGGCGCGGGCCATGCCCTGGGCCATGAAGCCGGCACCCTGCTCATGGCGGGCGAGGACGTGGTGGATGGCGGTCGACTGCCCGAGCGCGTCGTAGATGGGCAGGATGGCGCCGCCCGGAATGCCGGCGACGGTGCGGATGCCCTGGCGTTCAAGCAGGCGCACGATGATCTGGGCGCCGGTGAGAGTTTCTGTCATGGAGATTTCCTTTCGGTTGGTGGCGCAACCGGCGGGCTCCAAAAAACAAAACCCCGCCGGTTTGCGCCGGCGGGGTTTGGGGTTCTGTGCTGCTTCTGCTTACCCGATCCGCGACGGCGCGTGCATAACGACGCCTACTACGACTACGCATACGACGACCGGTTCCACTGCAAAGGCAGTGGCAGAGCGGAAGGTCGGGCGAGCGTTCATGCGGTTTAGGTTTCGTGAAAATCAGAAGAGCGGCAACTATCGCCGAGGCGGCGCAGAAAATCAAGCGTATGGCGAACAGGGTTATTCAAGATGCAGCATTCATTTCAGCTTGTCGGGCTGTGGCCCGACAAACTGAAATTGCGAAGCTGCCTTAGTGATGACCGCGATGGTTTTCGCTTGCTTCGCAGCGGCTGAACGTTTCTTCGTCATGCCCGTGGTCATGATGGTCGAGGCCGGGAATCGGTTTGGCCAGGCGAATTTTCAGGAACTCGGTGTTGTCCGAAGCGAGTTCGCGACCGCCGCCATACGGAAAATTATTGTCGTTGATGACCAGCAGCGTATGAGCATCAAGGATCAACACATTTTCGATCGTCACGTACGGGAAAGTGAAGGTCGTCTTGCCGTCGCCATTCAGGTCGTCCGGGTCGGCCAGATTCATCAGGTCGACCAGTTCGCTCTTCTGGACGGTGCCGCCGTTGGCAACGCCCTTGATGTCAGCCATGAAAATTTTCTTGAACGGAGCCCCTGTGGTCGTCGCGGTGTTGCCGTTGCGCTCGATGACCAGGAAACGGGAATTGTCGATGGCTGTCATGTCACCGATGGCGGTGCCGTTTGCGTCCAGCGGATAGACGAAGCTGACGCCAGTGTAGGCCTCGTTGTCGATGTCGAACTCGTTGATGCGCAAGGTCTTGGCGGCATCGCCGGCGACGGTTTTTTCGAGCAGCGTGTAAAGTTTGTCGCCGCGTTTGTTGATGGCCATGCCTTCAAAACCGCCCGAGCCGCCAAGATTGGCGACTGCCTTGCCGGCGACGACATCCTTGTGCTGCGGCGCATAGACGCCGGGTAGCGAGATTTCGCTGCGCAGTATGGTGCCGGAAGCATCGGTCTTGATCAGGTAAGGGCCGAATTCATCGCCGAACCAAAGCTTGCAGTTTTTGTCGCGGCGCATGGATTCGATGTCGAGGTCGGCGCCCGTCAGCAATCGACCAAACTTGATGCCCGGATCGATCGCCGGTTTTGCCGGGTCATTGTAATAATTGTCCAGATCGGCCTGGATAGTCATGTCGAGCTTGTGATTGGCATCGTTGAGCGTGATACGGCTCGGATTCGAGAAGTTCGATAGCGCAGAACCGAGCGTGAAATTGACGGCGGAAAACGTGCCATTGCCACCTGAAGCGGTCTTGAATTCCGGCTGGATGGCATAGACACGGAGCAGCGTGTCAGCCGAGTTGGCCTGAGCGCCAAAACCGTTGTCGGTCATGACCAGGAAAGTACCTTTTTCGGGGCCGGCCAGCACACCGGAGAAGCCCTGGACTGGCTGCATGTCGGCATAGGGCGGCAGATTGGTGCCGTAGGGGTTGGCGCCAGTAAACTGACCGGAGGTCGGGCCATCGGCAAAAGTAGCTGCAGGCAGCATGGCCCAGCCGATCAGGGTGTTGGACGCAGCGAAGGCCGGGGCGGCCATGGTGGCAACGACGGCGACGATCAGGGGCTTGATTGCAGTTTTCATTTCTTCTCCTCTATCAGGTGGGGGCACGTAGTTGCCGTCCGGAGTCATGGATGTTGCCGATTTACAGTAGCCATGACGTCTGCCCGGACCGATCAAACGGTTCCGGAGCGTTCGGGCTACAGTCAGACAACCGGACAAACGACGGGGCGACAACACGTACTCAAGCCTAAGTTCTGAATGTGACAATATCCGTGCGTGCCACTGATCCGATATGACTATGTCAACACGATGGGATGGTTGTTGCCGGTAACGCGGGGCGTCATTTGCTCGCACATGGGCATGACCGGCATTTGTTGGTGTGATGCAATTCTTGACTCAAATGGTCTTACGTCGCTTAAACTTCTGATCCAGTGAATGCGATATTCAAGTATTTGAAATAATTGGTGAATTTGGAATATAGATGACAAATAAACGCAAGGTTCTGATTGTCGATGCATCGCGAGTCGTACGGGCGTCGCTGGCCAAGCAACTGTCTGAGCGTTTTGATGTGCGTGATGAGGATAATGACGAGTCGGCATGGCAGACCATGGTCCTCGACAGTGCCATTGTGGCCGTCATATCGGGAACGACTTTGGTCAGAGACGATGGCCGTGGCCTGCTTGAACGCCTGCGCGACAGCAAGTTGTCGCGTTTGAAAAACGTTCCTTTTTTGCTCATGGTGTCGAACAGCTTTTCTGAGAGCGAACGACAGGAAGCCTGGGATTTGGGGGTCACCGAATTTATTGTCAAAGGTTCGACCAGTCCGTCGATCGAAAGCATCGTTTCGGCCCAGATGGAATGGCGAGAGGACGGCGTGGAGGGGCGTGCTCATACGCTCGCCCCGCTTCCCGAAGAACCGTTCGAACAGTTTGGTGACCAGTCCGACATCGGTATCAGCAATATCATGGGCCAGATTGCCGGGCTGGAGCCGTCGGGAAGCGACGAGCCGGGTGACGACGAGTACGGCAACGACGATACGGTGCTCGCCGAGGAGATGCTTGAAGAGTACTTGGCGAAAACCCTGCCCGAGGCGCTGGAGGGCCATGGTGTCGGCGTTCTCGCCTTTGGCCTCGATGGCTATGACGATCTGGTCGTCCGCTACGGGGCTGAGCTGGCCTTCGGTTCGGCCCAAAGATTCTGTTTTTTGTTGTCGCGAAAAATCCGGCCGGAGGACTTTATCGGCCAACTCGCTGATGGTCGGGTGGTCATTGTGACGCGATCGTCGACCGCCTCGATTTGTGCCGGATTTGCCAACCGGATCTGCAAGGCGATGGCGAGCGCGCAGATATCCGTCGAGGGCCAGCGCATCCATCTGACGGTCAGCGTTGGCGTTGCCGTCGTCCCCGATGACGGTGTCGAGTTGTCGGAGCAGGCCCTGCTGCAACTGGCTTATGAGCGCCTTCAGGCTGCCGCCCGGGCCGGTGGCAACCGGGTCGTCGCTGCCTCTAGCCTGCAGGCTTCCGGCCTTGCCAGCTGCGATTCATTCGTGCCACAGCTCAAGGAATTGCTGGCAACGATTGATCCCTCGGATTTGGGGCCTTGCCTGGGGTCGGTCGGGATGCAATTGATGCCTATCCTCAGGGAGCTCGACAAGAACTTCCATTTCGGCTTGCCGATCGAGGATATGAACAAGCGCCTGTGGGATCGGGCCCGGGCTGAACGAATGGTTTCCTGATCGATAGAATCGGCATGAGCAGCGCACATGGGGGAAATCAGATGACCGACACGCAGGGCGATGCGCAGAACGGTCGCGTTCGGCTCTTTCACGCCAGCCTGGTCTGGCCGCTGCAACTGGAGCCGATGGCAATTAGCGGTAGCGAGGGGCGGCACTGGGAGGTGTTCGAGTCGCGGACCGAGACGCATCCGTGGCGCCGGATCGACGATGAGTTCATGGAGGATGCCGGTCAATTCAAGGAGCGCCACTACCGCGAATTCGTTTCGTTTTTGCCTTATGTGCAGCGATTTCTTTATGGCGAAGGGCGCTCGCGCAATTCGGCGGCGGACGACCCACCGGGCGGCTCGCCGATGCACGTTTTCCGGCGCAAGGATATTGACCGGCTGCGCGTGACGTTGCGCAAGGGGCAGGCGCCGATCGAGTTGGACATCGTGCACCTCGATCTCTATTTCTTCCACGATCTCGAGGTCGTGCAGCTCAACCTCGAAGTGCGGGCCAATGACCTGCCGCTCGATACCGTGCGCGATTTCATGTTCCGCTTCGGTCGGGCCTATCCGTCCGGCTGGGAAGAGGGCGGCGAGGGTTTGCACAATGTCTACCTGGCCGAGTGGATCGGGATTGATGGTCAGGTCGTGGCGCGTTCCGATGCCGAAAAGCGCGAGAAATACCTGAGCTACGTCTGCCAGCATCGCAGCCCCTGCATTTCCGAACATTGGGCCAGCCTGCTGCGGCCGATGGTGTTGGCCCATTCCGACGAAGAGGGGGATTTGCGTTACCGCCTGATCGAATACCAGCGCATGCCGGTCATGGCCTTTCTCGCCGTCGACCAGCCGCGCACGCTAAGCCGCGAGGAGTGGGTACGTATCGGTCTGGCGACCATGCTGCACCCGAACGAAACGCTGCCGATCAACGAACCGGGCGTCATCGAATTCGAGAGCCGGTTCTGTCACGACCGTTTCTGGACCGACAGCGAGGCCGGGCCGAACACGCGCTTCATGTGCACCGGCAACGCCTTTACGGTGGTCGGTGATGCGGCATTCCCGTTTTTTGTCGATGGCGAGCGCGGCGTATTGGCCCAGTTCCGCCATCAGTATTTCCTCGTTTTCCTGATCGCGCATTTGCACCGTGCCTCGTTGCTGGCGTTTTCCGAGGTGCTGGTCGACGCGGTCAACGATCTCGATATTCGCAACGACAATTCCGTGCGCCGCTTCAAGCGACGGATCCGGGCCAATTTTGAAACCTTTCTGCGCTTCACGCACCGCTACTGGTTCCACGAGCTTTCCGAACGGCCGCACGTGCAGGCGATGTACCGACTGTGTTCCAACCATCTGCACAACGACGCGCTGTACGACGACGTCCGCGACGAAATCCGCGAGATGAGCCACTACCTCGACAGCGACTCGCAGCGCCGGCAATCGAATACCGTCGTCCGGCTGACCGTGATCACCATTCTCGGCTTGATTGCGACGGTGACAACCGGCTATTTCGGCATGAACATCATTGCCTTCGGCGAGGGCTCAATGCTCGAACGCGGCCTGCACGGGCTGATCGCCACCTCGGTATTCATCGGGCTGGTGCTTTTTGCCGTGGCCAAGTCGAAGCGCATGTCCGATTTCCTCGAAGCCCTGTCGGACGAAAGACTGACGCTGCGCGGCAAGTTCCGCGCCCTGTGGGGCGTGGTCGGCAAGACCGAGCGCTGATTCAACGGCCGGAAAGCGATTTCATTTTTGGCTGTTTTTTCGGGTTGACCGTAGGAACCCGATTTCCACGGCAGTTTCCGGCCCGACCAGCGTATCGGCCAGGCTGATCGGGATTTCGGCAGTCTGCTCGTCCAGCGGGATACGCCCACCCATGATCTCGGCCATTTCCTGCGGCAGGCGCGGGTCGCGTCCCGGCTCGGCATAGCCCTGCGGGTAGATCGGCTGCAGTGTGGCCAGATCGTATTTGTCGGTAGCGCCGAAGGTGTGCAGCATTTCGTGGGTGATGACCACGGCGTTCTGCCGGCGCTGCTGGCGCGAGGCGTAGGCGTGGATGACGCCGATCTGCCCCTTGCTCAAGCCGGTTGAGTGCGGCACCGACGGGTTGCGTGCCGGATCGTGAAAGAGCACGAAAAGCCGGATGTGCGGTTTCGGGCCGTCGATCTTGTCGTGCTGCGACGCCCACCAGCGCAGTTTCAGGCTCCACAGCATGGCCTCGAGCGCGCTTGGCTGGTGTGGTCGCGGCGGCGGCAGCTCGGCGAGCGGTGGCGCCACGCGCAGCGCGACCGGTTGCAGGATGGCGAGGCCCTGCTTTTCGGTCTGCTGCTGCATCCATTGCGCAATGTCTGTAAAGCTTTCGTTGTTCAGGCCGCTAATGTAGCTGGCAGTGGCCGGCGAGTTGTCGCCGGCAATCGGATAAACCGCGACGTGAATGGTGTGCTCCCAGGCCGTCAGCCGGGAATTGGAGCGCCACGCGCCGAGGCCGACGGTGGCGAGGACAAGGAGCAGGATCAGGATGCGGAATTTGCGGAACATGGGGTAGGCCGAGGCAAATCGAGGGGCAGAAAATATGACATTGTTGCAATCAGGGGGAAATGAACGAAGAGTCAGTAATGTAAGCGCCATCTCGCTGAATGAATTAAACTATCCCGTTAGTCGTAACATTGTTAATAATCGCGTAGTCAAGACGATATAGCACGGAAGAAATATGACAAAGTTGCAGAAAGTCCTGATCGTGGACGCTTCGCGGCTGGTTCGAGCATCGCTGAGCAAGCTATTGCGCGGGCATTTTGACGTATGCGAGGAGCGCGACGCAGAGTCGGCGTGGCAAACACTGGTCCTTGACTCGTCGATTATTGCTGCTTTTTCCGGGCTGGATATTGCCACGCTCGAAGGCGCCGAATTGGTCGAGCGCCTGCGGGCCAGCAAATTGGCTCGCCTCAATCGGCTTCCCTATTTTCAGCTGGTCTCGGACAGCTTCTCCGATGATGGGCGGGAGCAGGCAAGGCAACTCGGTGTTTCCGAGTTCATTCCGAAAAGAACTGCCGGCCAGGAGTTCCAGAATCTGCTGCTGCGTCTGATCAAGCCAGAGCTGGTTTCCGAACCGGACGCGATGACCAGCGTTGCGGAATTTGGCGACCAGAGCGATGTCGGCCTCAATGATTTCAAACAGCGTGTCGAAAGCCTGCCAGATCTGAGCGGCGAACTGCCCACGAGTCAGCTCTCGCCTATCCCCCGGCAACTCGAAAAGACAGACGGACAGTGCCTGGAGGACTCGCTTGCCTCGGCAGCGAACGCTCAGCCGCGTGGCGTTCTGGTCTTCGGGCTGGATGGCTACGAAGGCTTCAGAATTCGTTACGGCTGGGATCTGGCCGACAAAATCGTCCAGAAAATACTCGGCTTGCTGGCGAGCAAGATCCACGCGGATGAAAGCATGCTGCCGTTGGTCGGCGGGCGTATCGCCATCATTTCATTGATGGCCGGGCGCGAGCAGAGCGAAAAATTCGCCCGTGGCGTTTGCAATGCCATTTCCGCGGCCAATATCTCGATTCAGGGGATGCGCGTCGCCGTCACCGTCAGTGTCGGTATCGCCGCCTTGCCCGATGACAGTGCGGCAACGACAACCGACGAGCTGTTGCATCTGGCCATCAGCCGCCACGATGCTGCACACCTCTCCGGCGGTAACCGGGTCATCAGCATGACGGGTTGCGGCGGAACCAGTATCAATCAGGAGGTGTTCTTTGAACGCATCAAGGAAATGCTGGCCGATGAGTCGCCGACCACCTTGATGTCGTGCAAGGGCTGGCTGACGGCTGTCTGCAAGAAATGCCGCAAGTTGCGCGCGGCCGGTGAGGCGCCGCTCTGTCCGGTCGGGGATCTCGAAGAAAACTGCTGAGCGTTGGTTTTTTCAGGCGCAAAAAACCCGGCCGCGGCCGGGTTTTTGTTGTCCGGAAAAAACTTATGCCGAAACTGGAATCTTGCCGATCTTGATCTGCCATTCCTTCGGTCCGGTTTCGTGCACGCTGATACCGGACGAGTCGACGGCAACCGTCACCGGCATGTTCTCGACATCGAACTCGTAGATGGCTTCCATGCCCAGATCGGCGAAGCCGACGACCTTGGCCGACTTGATCGCCTTGGCGACCAGATAAGCAGCGCCGCCGACGGCCATCAGGTAGGCCGACTTGTTGTCCTTGATCGCCTCGATGGCAACCGGGCCGCGTTCGGACTTGCCGATCATCGAGATCAGGCCGGTCTGTTCGAGCATCATGCGCGTGAACTTGTCCATCCGTGTGCCGGTGGTCGGACCGGCCGGGCCGACGACTTCGTCACGGACCGGATCGACCGGGCCGACGTAGTAAATGACGCGATTGGTGAAGTCGACCGGCAGCTTCTCGCCCTTGGCCAGCATGTCGGCAATGCGCTTGTGGGCTGCATCGCGGCCGGTCAGCATCTTGCCGTTGAGGAGGAGTTTCTGGCCCGGCTTCCAGGCAGCGACCTGTTCCTTCGTCAGGGTGTTGAGATCAACCGAGGTGGCGGCCTTGAGGTCCGGTGTCCAGGTGACGGCCGGCCAGTCTTCGAGTTTTGGCACTTCGAGCTTGGCCGGGCCGGAGCCATCGAGATGGAAATGGCAGTGGCGGGTAGCGGCGCAGTTCGGGACCAGGGCGACTGGCAGGTTGGCTGCGTGGCAGGGGTAATCGAGTACCTTGACGTCGAGCACGGTAGTCAAGCCGCCGAGGCCCTGGGCGCCAACGCCGAGTGCGTTGATCTTCTCGAACAGTTCGAGGCGCAGTTCTTCCGGACGGGTCAGTTTGGCACCGCTAGCGGCCTTGGCCTTCAGTTCATGAATATTGACCGGTGCCATGATCGATTCCTTGGCCAGCAGCATGGCTTTTTCCGGCGTGCCGCCGATGCCGATGCCAATGATGCCGGGCGGGCACCAGCCGGCGCCCATTTCCGGGATCTTGTGCAGCACCCAGTCGACGAGGTCGTCGGACGGGTTGAGCATGGCGAACTTGGACTTGGCTTCCGAGCCGCCGCCCTTGGCAGCACAGATGACTTCGACGTGGTGGCCGGGAACGATTTCAAAATGGACGACAGCTGGAGTGTTGTCCTTGGTGTTCTTGCGGGCACCGGCCGGGTCAGCCAGCACCGAGGCGCGCAGCGGATTGTCCGGGTTGCCGTAGGCGCGGCGGACGCCTTCGTCGATCATCTGCTGAATGCTCATGGTGGCATCCGGCCAGGTGACCTGCATGCCGACCTTGATGAAGACCATGCCGATCCCGGTGTCCTGACAGATCGGGCGGTGGCCTTCGGCGGACATGCGCGAATTGGTCAGGATCTGGGCGATGGCGTCCTTGGCAGCGGGGCTTTCCTCGCGCTCATAGGCTTCACCGAGGGCCTTGATGTAATCGAGCGGGTGGTAGTAGCTGATGTACTGGAAAGCATCGGCAACGGACTGGATCAGATCTTCTTGTTTGATGGCGGTCATGCGCAACTCCGGGTCAGTGGTTTTTCTGGTGTTGAAGAGCGAGGGTCTGGGTCATGGTCTTGTCTACCATCGCCATGGCCAGGGCGGAGAAAAGGAATACGACGTGAATGACTACCTGCCACATCAGTGTGTGCTCGGACAGGTTGTTGGCATTGATGAAGCTCTTCAGCAGGTGAATCGACGAGATGCCGATGATGGCGGTCGAAAGCTTGATCTTGAGAACGCCAGCATTGACGTGGGAGAGCCATTCCGGCTGATCCGGGTGGTCTTCGAGATCAAGGCGGGAGACGAAGGTTTCATAGCCGCCGACAATCACCATGACCAGCAGGTTGGCAATCATCACGACGTCGATCAGGCCGAGAACGACCAGCATGACTTCGGTTTCGCTGAAATGGGCGGCATCGAAGACGCTGCTGACCAGATGGCTTAACTCGACCATGAACAGCCAGCAATAGACCACTTGGGCAATGATCAGGCCAAGGTAGAGCGGGGCCTGAATCCAGCGACTGGCAAAGATGAAGGTCTCAAGGGATTTGATTGGCGAGCTCATTTTGGGAATCATAAATTGGGGAGCCGAAGTTTATCACGCGACCCGCCGGCTTCCGGAATCCCTTGAAATGCTGCGGCGCAGCGTGATTTCGTAAGGCCTTTGTAAGAATATCGAAGTCTAATGCCGCATCAACGCTGGCGGGGGAGTGAAGTGTTCTCCGGCTTGCGCGGCTTTAAACAGTTCCGGGGTCAAGCCTGGGATCCAATCGGTTGTTTCAACATAAATTGCGAAGTACCGCAGAGGAGAAGAATATGTCGAATGAGTCCGTGCAGCTAATTTATCCGTCTGACGAAATGGTCAAGAATGCGGCGGTTTCGGGGATGGATGCCTACAGGGCGCTGTGCGCGGAAGCGGAAGCCGACTACCCCGAGTTCTGGGCCAAGCGCGCCCGTGAAATGATCACGTGGAAGCAGCCGTTCACCCAGTCGCTTGATGAATCCAACGCTCCGTTTTTCAAGTGGTTTGCCGATGGCAAGCTCAACGTTTCTTACAACTGCCTCGATCGTCAGGTTGAAGCCGGTCTGGGCGAAAAAGTCGCCATCATCTTTGAAGCCGACAATGGCGAAGTAACCAAGGTTACTTACAAGGAATTGCTCTCCAAGGTTGCCAAGTTCGCCAATGCACTGCGCGGCATGGGTGTCAAGAAGGGTGATCGCGTCGTCATCTACATGCCGATGACCGTCGAAGGCATCTGCGCCATGCAGGCTTGTGCCCGTATCGGCGCCATCCACTCCATCGTTTTCGGCGGCTTCTCTGCCCAGTCCCTGCGCGATCGCATCAACGACGCCGGCGCAGTGGCCCTGATCACTTCCGACGGCCAGTTCCGCGGTGGCAAGGCCATCCCGCTCAAGCCGATCGCTGATGAAGCCTTCGCCATGGGCGGTTGCGAGTCGGTCAAGAACGTCATCGTCTTCAAGCGCACCGGCGCCGAAGTCAATATGGTTGCCGGTCGTGACACCTGGTTGCACGACGCTGTTGCAGGCCAGTCCGACGTCTGCGAACCGGAATGGGTTGAAGCCGAACACCCGCTGTTCCTGCTCTACACCTCGGGTTCCACCGGCAAGCCGAAGGGTGTTCAGCACTCCACCGGCGGCTACCTGCTGCACGCCATCATGACCATGAAGTGGACCTTCGACATCAAGCCGAACGATGTCTTCTGGTGCACGGCCGACATCGGCTGGGTCACCGGCCACACCTACATCACCTACGGCCCGCTGGCCTGCGGCGCTACCGAAGTCGTTTTCGAAGGCGTCCCGACCTACCCGGATGCCGGCCGTTTCTGGAAGATGATCCAGGATCACAAGGTTTCGATTTTCTACACCGCACCGACCGCCATCCGTTCGTTGATCAAGTCCTCCGACAACAACGCGGCTGTGCATCCGAAGAGCTACGACCTGTCTTCGCTGCGCATCCTTGGTTCGGTCGGCGAGCCGATCAACCCGGCAGCCTGGACGTGGTACTACGAAAACGTTGGCGGCGGCCGTTGCCCGATCGTCGATACCTTCTGGCAAACCGAAACCGGTGGTCACATGATCACCCCGCTGCCGGGCGCAACCCCGCTGGTTCCGGGTTCCTGCACCCTGCCGTTCCCGGGCATCCAGTTCGCCGTGGTCGATGAGACCGGCGCCGATCTGCCGTGGGGCCAGGGCGGTATCCTGGTCTGCAAGAAGCCGTGGCCGTCGATGATCCGCACGATCTGGAACGACGATGAGCGTTACGTCAAGTCCTACTATCCGCAAGACTTCCAGGGCAAGTACTACCTGGCTGGCGATGGCGCGATTCGCGACAAGGACACCGGTTACTTCACCATTACCGGCCGTATCGACGACGTGCTGAACGTTTCCGGTCACCGCATGGGTACGATGGAAATCGAATCCGCGCTGGTTGCCAACCCGCTGGTTGCCGAAGCTGCCGTTGTCGGCCGTCCGGATGACCTGACCGGTGAAGCCATCGTCGCCTTCGTGGTGCTCAAGGGCTCCCGTCCGACCGATCCGGAAACCGCCAAGAAGCTGATCAAGGAACTGTCTGATTGGGTGGGCAAGGAAATTGGTCCGATCGCCAAGCCGAAGGACATCCGTTTCGGTGACAACCTGCCGAAGACCCGTTCAGGCAAGATCATGCGTCGTCTGCTGCGCGGTCTGGCCAAGGGCGAGGAACTGACGCAAGACACCTCGACGCTTGAGAACCCGGCTATTCTGGAACAACTGAAGGGCTAAAAAAGCCTCGTTCCAGCATGAGCCAGGAGGCGGCGAACTTGCCACGCTGCCTCCAAAGACTATAAGGCAAGGAGGAGACAATGGTCGCCCAAAAGGTGGCCTCCCGTGTAGTCGCATCAGACTATATGCCAACAACGGCTGGCACGCTTGGCGTGCCAGCCGTTCCCTTTTCTGGGATGGGGTCGTGAAAAGAGCCAATCCAACCCGCCAGCGACTGGCAGCACTTGGTCTGCTCGGCGTACCGCTGCTGACCTATCCGCTGCTCAACCTGCCGGGCGGCGAAGTGGGAGATATCCCTGCGACCTATCTGTATCTGTTCGGCGTCTGGGCCGGACTGATCGCGCTGGCGGCCTGGGTGGCCGAGAAGCGGGGTTCGTAGATGCTTTCCGGCTGGTTCGTCGCGCTCCTCGCCACGGCCTATCTCGGGCTGTTGTTCGCCGTCGCGCGTTTCGGCGATGCTAGGGCCGATGCCGGCAAGTCGATCATCTCAGCCAATGTTTATGCCCTGTCGCTGGCCGTTTATTGCACCTCGTGGACTTTCTACGGCAGCGTTGGCCGGGCCACCTCCGGCGGGCTGTCCTTCTTGACCATTTATCTTGGCCCGACGCTGATGCTGCTCTGCGTCGGCGTCATCATCAAGATGATCCGCATCAGCAAGGCCCAGCGCATCACCTCGATTGCCGACTTCATCGCCTCGCGCTACGGCAAGAGCCAGTTGCTGGCCGGCATGGTGACGGTGATTGCGGTGATTGGCGTCGTGCCGTACATCGCCCTGCAACTCAAGGCGATGGCGGCCAGTGTCGATGTGCTGCTGGAGCATTCGGTAAGTGGCGTAGAGGTCTGGGGGCTCGACTCCACCTTCCTGATTGCCGTCGTGCTGGCCTTCTTTTCGATCCTCTTCGGGACGCGCCATCTTGATGCGACCGAGCGCCACGAGGGCATGGTCGCTGCCGTGGCTTTCGAGTCGGTGGTCAAACTCATCGCTTTCATGGCGGTCGGCCTCTTCGTCACTTACGGCATGTTCGGCGGGCTTGGCGATCTGTTCCAGCGGGCGGCGGCGAGTGCCGATCTCGGGCGCTTGCTGCAGCTTGATTCCGGGCGGGCGGGAACGTGGACGGCGCTGATCATCCTTTCCGGCCTGGCCATCATTTTTCTGCCGCGTCAGTTCCAGATCATCGTCGTCGAGAACGTCGATGAATCGCATCTCAAGCGCGCCGTCTGGCTCTTTCCGCTTTATCTGCTGTTGATCAACATTTTTGTCCTGCCGCTGGCCCTTGGCGGCCTTCTGCATTTTGACGGGCAGGGGGTCAATCCCGACACCTTCGTGCTGACCCTACCGTTGGCCCGTGGCGCCGAGGCGCTGGCCTTGCTGGCTTTCATCGGCGGTCTGTCGGCAGCGACCGGCATGGTCATCGTCGAAACCATCGCCTTGTCGACCATGGTCTGCAACGACCTCGTCATGCCTATATTGCTACGGTCAACCGGAAAATTCGTCGAAAAACGAAAAGATCTTTCCGGCCTGTTGATCGGCATCCGGCGCGCCGCCATCGCCCTGATCCTGCTTCTTGGCTACATCTATTTCCGTGCCGCCGGAGAAGCTTACGCCCTCGTCGGCATCGGCCTGATTTCCTTTGCCGCGGTCGCCCAGTTCGCGCCGGCCATGTTCGGCGGCATGTACTGGAAGCAGGGCACGCGGGCTGGTGCGGTGGCCGGCTTGCTGGCCGGCTTTGTCGTCTGGTTGTACACCTTGCTGCTGCCGTCCTTTGCCAAATCAGGCTGGATGCCGAGCGGTTTTGTCGAACACGGTTTGTTCGGCCTCGGCTGGCTCAAGGCGCAGGCGCTGTTCGGGCTGGCCGGGCTGGACGAGATTTCGCATTGCCTGTGGTGGAGCATGCTGGCCAATATTGGCGCCTATGTCGCCGTGTCGCTCAATTCCAAACCGGATGCGGTCGAGGCCAGCCAGGCCGAGCGTTTCGTCGATGTCTTCCGCTTCGATTCGCGCAATACCGAGGCGCTGTTATGGCGTGGCAAGGCCTCGCCCGATGCGCTGGTCCAGTTGCTCGAGCGCTTTCTCGGGGCGGCGCGGGCGCGTCAGCAACTGGCCGCCTATGCCAGTTCCCGGCGCGCCGGGCATTGGCGCGAGCTGCCGGCCGATGCCGATTTCGTCCAGTTTGCCGAGTCTGAACTGGCTGGCGCCATCGGCTCGGCCAGTGCCCGGGTCATGGTCGCTTCGGTCGCCCAGGAAGAGGATCTCGGCCTCGAAGAGGTGCTCGACATTCTCGACGAGGCGACGCAGGTCCGCGCCTACAGCCACGAACTCGAAGGCAAGCAGCGGGAGTTGGAGGCAGCGACCACCGAACTGCGCGAAGCCAACGAGCGCCTGCGCGAACTCGACCGCATGAAGGACGACTTCATTTCGACGGTGACGCACGAGTTGCGTACGCCGCTCACCTCGATCCGTGCGCTGTCCGAAATGCTGCACGAAGACCCGCGTCTCGAACTGACCGACCGCAAGCGTTTCCTCGGCATCATCGTCAATGAAGCCGAGCGGCTGACCCGGCTCATCAACCAGATTCTCGACATGGCCAAGATGGAATCCGGGCGGGCCGAATGGACGACCGGCGAAGTCGATATGGGGGAAGTGGTGCGCGAATCGATGGCCTCGCTCGAACAGTTGTTCCGGGATAAAGACGTGGCGCTCGAAGGCGATATTCCGACCTCCGCGCCGGTCGTGCAGGCCGACCGCGACCGGCTGACCCAGGTCATGATCAACCTGTTGTCGAATGCCGTGAAGTTCGTGCCGGGTGGCAGCGGCCGGGTTCAGGTCAGGCTTTCCAGCGGGGCCGGCCTGGTTCGCGTCGAAGTGCGCGACAACGGCCCGGGTCTGACGGCAGAAGAATGCAGTGTCATTTTTGAAAAATTCCGTCAGGGTGGCAACACAATGACGGACAAACCGCAGGGAACCGGTCTGGGCCTGCCAATCAGCCGCCAGATCGTGGAATATTTTGGTGGTAATCTCTGGGTTGAAAGCGCGCCCGGAGCCGGAGCGAACTTCATTTTCACGGTGCCCTTACCGGCACCGGACGATAACAGTGGGAGACAAACCGCATGACCAAGAAAATCCTGATCGTTGATGACGAACCCAACATCGTCATCTCCCTTGAATTCCTCATGAAAAAAGAAGGCTTTGCCGTCGCCGTCGCCTGCGATGGCGAAGAGGCGCTGGCCAAGGTGGCGAGTTTCGCGCCGGATTTGATCCTGCTCGACGTCATGATGCCGAAGAAGTCCGGCTTCGAAGTCTGTGAAGCCCTGCGGGCCGACCAGAAGAATGCCGGCGTACTGATCGTCATGCTCACCGCCAAGGGACGCGACACCGAAGTGGCCAAGGGCCTGGCCATGGGCGCCGATGCCTACGTCACCAAGCCGTTTTCGACCAAGGATCTGGTGGCCCGGGTGAAAACCATGCTCGGCATCGTCTGAGGGCGGACTCCCACGGTCAACCGGAAATAACGGCCAAAATCGAAAGCCAAATTTGTTGGAATGCACGCCATGAAGGCTAAACAACGTTTGATCGTCGCGGTGATTGTTCTCGGTCTGCTCATGACCGGCCCGTTTGTCGTCACCTCGCTGCTCGTCTGGCTCGACATGAAAGAGGCCGAGCGCACCCTGCTGACCAATCTGCTGGTTTCCCGGCTGCCGGTCGGGACGATGATGACCCTGTTCGGCTTTGCCCTTGGCGTCGGCGTGCTGCACAAGCTGTTCAAGCAATACGTCGAAGGCTTGCTGCGGATGGCCGAAACGCTGCGCCTGATGCTCGGCGCCAACCGCAATTTTCGCGTGACCATCGAAGGTCCGCCGGAAGTCCAGCAACTGGCCCAGGCCGCCAACGACCTGGCCCAGCAACGCGACGCCCTGATGGATGACGTCGATTCGCAGATCGCCACGGCCAAGGCCTCGGTCGAGGAAGAAAAGAACCGGCTGGCAGCCCTGATGTCCGAACTGGCCCAGGCCGTCGTCGTGTGCAATCTCGACGGTCGCATCCTGCTCTACAACAACCGCGCCCGCCTGCAGTTCAAGGCTCTGTCGCAGGGGCCGACCTCGGTCGCCGGCGGCGCCCTGATCGGCCTCGGTCGTTCCATTTTTTCCATTCTCGAAAAGAGCCAGGTCGATCACGCCGAGGAGGTCATTCGCCAGCGCCTGTCCGCTGGCAAAACGGCGATTTCCAACTTCATCACGACGACGCGCGGCGGTCAGCTGCTGCGCGCCCAGATGGTGCCGGTGCTCGCTGCCTCGGGCGACGAGGGCGAGGCGGCAATGTCGGGCTACGTGCTCACCGTCGAGAACATCACGCGCAGCATCGAGGAAGAAGAGCGTCGCGACCAGGCGCTGCATTCGCTGACCCAGGGCAGCCGTTCATCGATCGCCAATATCCGCGCCGCCGTCGCCAACCTGCTGGATTACCCCGACATGGAGCCCGAACTGCGCGAGCGTTTCCTCAGGGTCATCGACGACGAAGTGGCCAAGCGCAGCCAGGTCATCGACCAGACCATGAGCCAGTTCTCCGACGCCATGAAGACACGTTGGCCGCTCGAGGACATTCTCGGTATCGACATCATCGCCGCCGCCCAGCGCCGTATCGAAGACAAGCTCAAGTTGCCGAGCAAGATGGAAGAGATTGACGATGCCCTGTGGATCAAGGCCGACAGTTTCTCGCTGGTTTTCGCGCTGGTCAGTCTGGCCTCCAAGCTGCAGGACCACTACGAACCGCGTGAGCTGCGCTTCCGCCTGACCTCAGCCGGCAAGCTGGCCTATCTCGACCTGATCTGGGCCGGCCCGGCAATGTCGTCGGAAACTTTCTACACTTGGGAAATGGAGTCGATGCAGATTGGCAGCGAAAGCTCGCCGCTCAGCCTGCGCGATGTCATCGACCGGCATGGCGGCGAAATCTGGTACGAGCGCGAAAAGGCCGCGCACCGCGCCTTCTTCCGTTTTGTGCTGCCGGTGGCCGTGCCCGAACTCGAGAGCGAACCGGAAGAGCGCAGTCGCGGCAAGGGGCGGCCGGAATACTACGATTTCGACCTCTTCAAGTTCGAGGACAAGAGCATCGACCTCGACCGCAAGCTGTCCGATCTGACCTACACCGTGTTCGATACCGAAACGACCGGCCTGGAACCGTCCAAAGGCGACGAAATCATCCAGATCGGTGCCGTCCGCATCGTCAATAACCGGCTGCTCCGCCAGGAAGTCTTCAACCAGATTGTCGACCCTGAGTGTCCGCTCAAACCCGAGTCCATCCCCATCCACGGCATCACCGAAGACATGGTGCGCGGCAAGCCGAACATCGATGTCATCCTGCCCGCCTTCCACGAATTCTGCGAAGATACCGTGCTGATCGCCCACAACGCAGCTTTCGACATGCGTTTCCTGCAACTCAAGGAAGAGCGGACCGGCATCCGTTTCACCCAGCCGGTACTCGACACGCTGCTGCTCTCGGCCGTCGTTCATCCCAATCAGGAATCGCACAAGCTCGACGTCATTCTCGAGCGCCTGGGCGTTAGCATCGGCACCCGGCACAACGCGCTCGAAGATGCGCTGGCGACCGGCGAAGTCTTCCTGAAACTGGTCAAGCTGCTCGAAGACATGGGCATCGTGACCGTTCGCCAGGCGCTGGCAGCGGCCGAGAAAACCTATTTCGCCCGAGTGAAATATTGAGGCCGGCGTGAATACCGACTTTACGCTGCCCTGCCGGCAGCAACTCGAACTGGTGACGGCGCTGCAGTCGCTGTCCAGCCTTGATGCCGCACCGGCACTCGCCGGGCGCCTGCGCGAATACCTGCTGTCCGTGGCGGGAAACGGCTTCGACGGCCTGGCCGCGACGCGCCTGATTTCGGTCTTCAATGACCGTCTGACGAGCAAAGTCATCGAATTGACCTCCCGCCGCCATCGTCTGCCGCCGGTAGCCTGGTGCTGGCTGGCGCTGGGTTCGGAAGGACGGCATGAACAGACTTTCGTCACCGACCAGGACAATGGCCTGATTTTCAACGCGACCAGCGAGCAGGAGGCAGCCGCCCTGCGCCAGATCTTCCTGCCTTTTGCTCAGGAAGTTAACCAGCATCTGGCCGACTGCGGCTTCGCCTTGTGTACCGGGCAGATCATGGCCGGCAACCCGGCCTGGTGCCTGTCGCTTGAAGAGTGGCGCGAGAGGTTCATCGACTGGGTGCGTCGCCCTGAGCCTGAAGCGCTGCTCAACGCCAGCATCTTTTTCGATCTGCGTCCGCTGTTCGGCGAACTCGCCCTGGGCGAAAAATTGCGTACTCTGCTGCTGTCGATGACGGAGGCCACGCCATCCTTCCAGCATCTCATGGCAGCCAATGCGCTGCAGGCCGATGTGCCACTCAATTTTCGTGGCGACATTGCGGTGGGCGAGGGCGACAGCGTCGATCTGAAAAAGTACGGCAGCCGGATATTTGTCGATGCAGCGCGCATCTTCGCGCTTTCTTCCGGAACAAAGGCGGTCAATACGTCGGAACGCCTGCGCCAGGCCGGCTTATCGGTTGGTATGCCGGAGGTGGAAATTGCTCCGGTCGACGCCGCTTTTTCGCAAATTTTGCGCTTGCGTCTAGCCCAACAGATCGACGCCGCAAGCCGAGGGGAGCCCGGGGGGTATGGCCTGAAACCCGCCGCGCTGCATGACATCGATCGGGCCATCTTGCGCGAGGCATTGAAACAGGCCAAACGTCTGCAACAGCGTCTCAAGTTAAACTATGCACTCTAGAAAATGAGGTTGTCGTGACTACGCAACAGCAAACAGGGCAGGAAAAAGAACAAGAACAGGTCGTTGGCCAGGTGGAAATGTCGCTGCGTCACGATGGGCGCAGCCGAATGGCTGGCAACACGCAGGCTTTCCTGCGCAACCATGCACCGTTCAACAAGATGCAGCCGGACGCCCTGCAACACTTCGCGGAGAAGGCGCAGATCGTCTTTTATGCCGCCGGCAGCGAGATCGTCGGGCCGGATTCGGGCAAGGTTCGTTTCTTCTACCTCATTGAATCGGGCAAGGTGCAGGCGCGCCAGGCCGGCGAAGTGACGGTCACCGAATACTCCATCCTCAGCCTCGGCGCCGGCGAGAGTTTTCCGATCGGTGCCGTCACGGCCGGCCGGCCATCGACCAATCTGTACACGGCCGTTGAAGACACCTTCTGCTACCAGTTGCCGGCCGAAGATTTCCTGGTCTTGCTGACCTCCAGCCCGGAATTCAACCTGTTCTGCACGCGCTACATCGCCAGCCTGCTCGACCAGTCGCGTCGCCAGTTGCAACTGCAGTTTTCCCAGCGCGCCAGCGAGCAGCAGACACTCAATTCACCGCTGGCCGGCATCGGTTCGCGTTCGCCGATCACCGTGTCGCCGGAAACTCCGTTGCGCGCCGCGCTGGAAACCATGTCGAAAGCCGGTGTCGGTTCGCTGGTTGTTGCCGGTGACGACCGCAAGGCCGTTGGCGTCTTTACGCGGACCGACCTGCTCGATCGCGTCGTGCTGGCTGAACTGCCGCTGACCACGCCAGTCGGCCAGGCGATGTCGCCCAATCCGTTCATGATCGAAGAGCATGCCACGGCCTACGACGCGATGTTTGCCATGGCGACGCATGGCATTCGCCACGTGCTGGTTACCGATGCCGAGGGCAAACTGACTGGCGTTGTTTCCGAGCGCGACCTGTTCTCGCTGCAGCGTGTCGGTTTGCGCCAAATCCGCCAGTCGATCGATGGCGCCCGCAATGTCGAGGCCTTGCAGCAGGCGGCTGCCGATGTTCGCCAGCTGTCGTTCAACATGCTGGCCCAGGGAGTTGGCGCCGAGCAACTGACTCAGTTTATTTCGGCGCTAAACGATGCGCTGACCCGTCGCGTTATCCAGCTCAACCTCGAAAACCACAATTTCGACGGCATCGAATGGGCCTGGCTGGCCTTCGGTTCGGAAGGGCGCGACGAGCAGACCTTCAGCACCGACCAGGATAACGGCATCGTTTTCGCGCCGCCGGAAGGTGCTGCGGTCGACGCCTTGAAGCAGCGTTTTCTGGCCTACGCGCTCGACGTCAACAACGACCTCGACCGCGTCGGCTTCCCGCTGTGCAAGGGCAACATCATGGCGAGCAACCCGCAATGGTGTTTGACGCTTGAGGAGTGGAAAGACCAGTTCGGCAACTGGATACGCATGCCGCAGCCTGATGCGCTGCTCAACGCCACCATCTTTTTTGATTTCCGCGCGCTCTATGGCAAGTCCGAACTGGCCGATGCGATGCGCCGCCACCTGCTGGCGCAGACGGCATCGAATCCGATGTTCCTGCGTGCAATGGCCAAAAATGCCCTCGACGTCGAGCCGCCGCTCGGCAAGATTCGCGATTTCCTGACCGACCTCGAACCAGGGCATCCAGGCAAGATCGATCTCAAGAAATACGGCTCGCGTATTTTTGTCGACGTCGCCCGCATCTACGCCATGGCCAGCGGCGTGCACAACACCAATTCGATCCAGCGCCTGCGGCTGGCGGCCCAACGCCTGTCGATCCGTAGCGACGAGATCAACGCCGTGCTCGAGGGGCTCAACTTCATCCAGTTGCTGCGCCTGCAGCACCAGTATCTTGAAGGCGAACCAGGCACGCAGGGTGACAACCTGATCGATCCGGACACGCTCAATGAACTGGACCGCCGCATTCTGAAAGAATCCTTCCGTCAGGCCCGCAAGATCCAGACGCGCCTCAAGCTCGATTACCAGGTGCAATGACCATGCTCAGCCTCAAGAAATTCCTGTTCCGGGGCGGCGCGCCGGCCAATCTGCCGGATGATGTGCGGGCTTCGCTTGAAGTCTGGCGCGCCAGCAAGGCGCCGCCGCTCGACGATCTGCACTTCCACACCCGCTACGTCGTGGTCGACATCGTCAGCAGCGGTTCGAATCCCGAAAGCGACCAGTTGCTAAGCATCGCGGCGAGTTCAGTGTGGAAGGGAGCGATCCAGCCGGATGACACCTTCTACCTGGATTTTTCGACGCTGGACGGTGAGGGTTCCACGGTCGACCGGGAATTAACGGCATTTTTGCTGTTTGTCGCCAAGGCGCCGCTGGTTACTTATCACATCCCCTACGTCGGCGGCTTCCTGCAACGCGCCTTCAAGGAGCGGCTGGGCGTCGACTTTCAGCCGCAGTGGGTCGATCTGGCCTGGCTGTTGCCGTCGATGTTCGAGGACAAGGGCGACTCGGTCATGCCGCTCGACCACTGGATCGATGTCTTCGGTCTCGATGCAGGGACTGGCCGGCGCGATGCGATGGCCAACACGCTGCTGCTCGCCCGCATCTTCCAGATGATGACGGTGCGCGCTGTCGGCAAGCAGATCGATACGGCGACTCACCTCATCGACGAATCGCGGGCGAGCAGCTTCCTGCGGCGCACTCACTAGAATCCCGGATGTTTGCTTCACTGACCAGACTGCAGCGCTATTACCTGTATTACACCGGCGGCTTCCTGTCGTTCATCGGGGCGCTGGCGGTTCTTGAGCAACACGGCATGCCGCCGCGCTGGATCGGCTATGCCTTCCTGTGTTTCACCATTTCGATGTACGCGCTGATCGGCATTGCCTGCCGGACCTCCGATGTCTCGGAGTATTACGTCGCCGGGCGGCGCGTGCCGGCTTTCTTCAACGGTATGGCGACCGGTGCCGACTGGATGAGCGCCGCGTCTTTCATTGGTCTGGCCGGTACGCTTTACCTCTCGGGATTCCAGGGGCTGGCCTATGTCATCGGCTGGACTGGCGGCTTCGTGCTGGTCGCGCTGCTGCTCGCGCCGTATCTCCGACGCTTCGGTCAATACACCATTCCCGATTTTCTCGGTGCCCGCTATGGTGGCAACGCGATTCGCCTGGTCGCCGTCGCGGCCGCCATCCTTGCCTCCTTCGTGTACGTGGTAGCGCAGATTTATGGCGTCGGCGTCATTACCAGCCGCTTCGTCAGCCTGCAATTCGAGATTGGCGTCTTTGTCGGTCTGGCCGGCATCCTCGTTTGTTCGTTTCTGGGTGGCATGCGGGCGGTAACGTGGACGCAGGTTGCCCAGTACCTGATCCTGATCATTGCCTATGTGACGCCGGTCGCCATCCTGTCCTACAACGTCACTGGCAATCCGGTGCCGCAACTGGTCTACGGCCAGGTACTTCAGCAAGTCACCAAACTGGAAAATCGCTTGTTCCAGAGCCCGGTAGAGGTGGAAGTCCGCGAGCTATATCGCGAGCGCGCCGACCTCTATGCACAGAAGATCATGCAGTTGCCGCAGTCACTGAATTTCGAACGCGAACAGCTATCGACGCAGATCAACCAGCTCAAGGCCAGCGACGCCCAGATGCGGGATATTGTCGCGCTGGAAAGGCAGTATCGGGACTTGCCGCGCGATCCTGAACAGGCGAGGGTCCGTTGGGAAAATGCCATGTTTTCGGCGGTTGACCGTAGCAAAACGCCGATTCATCACGCCGAGGCCTTTCCCGGCGAGACGGTCGAGGAGCAGAACATCATGCGCGTCAATTTTCTCGCGCTGATCTTCTGCCTGACTGTCGGAACAGCCGCCTTGCCGCACGTGCTGACCCGCTACTACACGACGCCCACCGTTCGTCAGGCGCGCGAATCGGTGTTCTGGTCGCTGTTGTTCATCCTCTTGCTTTACATCACCGCACCAGCCTACGCGGTCTTCGCCAAGTACGAGGTGCTGTCCCACCTGGCCGAAATACCCATCACCAAATTGCCCGGCTGGGTGGCCGCCTGGGCCAAGATCGGGCTGGTGAGCATCGAGGACATCAACGCCGACGGTATCCTGCAACTGGCTGAACTATCGCTTAATCCGGACGTCATCGTGCTCGCCACCCCGGAAATCGCCGGCATGCCCTACGTGGTTTCCGGCCTGGTCGCGGCCGGCGGTCTGGCCGCTGCCCTGTCCACCGCTGACGGCCTGCTGCTGACCATTACCAGCTCACTGTCGCACGACGTTTATTACCGGATTTTCCGTCCCGATGCGTCGACACAATTCCGGCTGGTCATCTCGAAATCGATGCTGCTGGTCGTCGCCATTCTTGCCGCCACGGTCGCCGCCCAAAAACCAGGAACAATCCTGTCCATGGTTTCCTGGGCCTTTTCCATTGCCGGTTCGGCCTTCTTTCCGGCGCTGGTTCTCGGCATTTTCTGGGAAAGGGCGACCCGGGCCGGCGCGCTGGCCGGCATGGTCGTTGGCATTCTGCTGTCGATCTATTACATCATTCGCGTCGAATTCGACAGCATCCCCATCCTTGGGATCAGTGGTTTTGGCATGGAGCCGTGGTTTCATATTCAATCGACTTCCAGCGGCCTGTTTGGTGTCGCGGCCGGTTTCATGACGATCATCGTGGTCAGCCTGGTTACCAAACAGGACCCTCGGGCCGCCAGTTTCCTCAACACCATCCGTTTCCGGAACGGAGATGGGCCGTGATCCTGAAAGCCGAACTTCACTGGCGTAAAACGCGGCGCCTGACCTTCACCCTCATTTGCCTCTGGCTATTCATAACCTTTGGCTTGACCTGGTTCGCCCGAGGCATCAACGAGGTTGTCATCCTCGGCTTTCCGCTTGGTTTTTACATGGCCGCTCAAGGCGCCCTGGTCCTCTACCTGTTGATCATCTGGTGGTACAACCGGCAGATGAAAAAACTCGATGCGGAATTCGGTGTCGAGAACGAGTGAGCCGTAGCGGTGAGTCTTTTCCTGATCAGCGCTCTGCGGGCGATTATCGAAATGCTGGGCCTGTGCCTTCTCGGCCAAGGGATGATGTACTTGATTGCGGGGCGGAAGAGAGCGAGCAACCGCGTCTACCAACTTTTTTCCCTGATTACCCGTGCACCTCGCCGGATTGTGGCAGCCGCCCTGCCACGTTCGGCAAGTGGTCTTCTCATCGGCGGCTTAACCTTTGCAATTGTCCTGATACTCTGGCTGGGACTCGCTTTTGTCCGAAAGTTTGTTTGACCAAGCGGCCTCTTCTGCTACAATGCGCGGCTTCCGGAGGGGTGGATGAGTGGTTTAAGTCGCACGCCTGGAAAGCGTGTGTAGGGTAATCCCCTACCGCGGGTTCGAATCCCGCCTCCTCCGCCAGTATTCAGCAAGGCCCAATTTCCAAATCTGATCTATAGATTGCGAAATTGGGCTTTTTGCATTTAAGCCAAGTATTTACGCAACTGCTAACCCAAATCAGGGACTCTTTATGGAGACATCCTCCTGCCAGGTCTTGGATTTATGTCTGGGCAGGTGGTGGCTGGAAGCGGTATGTGGCCGAGGGTTATCGATTTGAGTGACTTCTGTAGCTGTTTTGGCTGCCACCAGGCATCAAGGCTCCACCCCCGTATTTCAGTTTTGGCTCTTTTTTCCGGTTGACCGTGGGAAACATAGAGACTTGCTGCGCCCGGTGTCCGACGGTCGCGGTTTGTCGGATTAGCCTGCCGTCACCCAGTTGTCCGGCGAACCGATTTTTCCAGCTGCACCAGCGTGTTCAACAGTTTCTTGATGAGATTGCGGCTTCGCTCGTCGGTCAGGACGCCGTTCTGGTCGAATCGTTCAGCCGCGTTGCCGATCATCACTTCGGGTTGAACGACGACCGGCATGTCGAGGGCGACCAGGATTTTCCGGAGATCGTATTGGGCGCGGGCGGTGCCGAAGTTGCCGATGGAAACGCCCATGATGGCCGCTGCCTTGCCCTGCCAGGCGCTTTGGCCGTAGGGTCTGGATCCCCAGTCGAGGGCATTTTTCAAGCCGCCCGGTAGCGAGTAGTTGTATTCCGGTGTGGCAAACAGGATTGCATCCGCCGCCATGATCTTTTGCTTGAATTCAAGCACGGCGGCCGGCGGTGCCGTTTCGTCATCCTGATTGAACACCGGAATGCCCAGGAGGCTCACTGTTTCCAGTGATACGCCTTCGGGCAGCAGTTCCTGCGCGGCTTTCAGGGCGAAAGCGTTGTACGAGTCTTTGCGCAGACTGCCCACGATGCCCAGAATTTTCAGCTCGCTCATGTTATTTCTCCTTGAGGCGGTTTCGAGTTTGACGGACAGGGTGATCGGAGCGTTCAATAGTTTTGATACCGGGCATTCATCTTGGACGATCTTGGCGACGCGTTCCCGGCATGGCCTGGTCGGGTTCGACAACTTCCCGATCAAAGCGCCGGCCACGGTTTTCGGAATCGAGGCTTTTTTCCGGTTGACCGTGGAAGGCCTCCCGGTGACCGTCACGTTGATCTTGTGTCTGCGCTGTCAGGAAGAAAGTCATGGCAGGTCCGAAGACCTGAAACCCTGATTACCGCTCGGTCAGTTTGAGCAGGATGTCGGCGTACCAGGCCCCGTTCAGACCCAATGCCTCGTCCTCGATCAGGTCGCGATTGCCGACATCGAAGCGGGAAGAATGAATGCCGAGCAGCATCCATGGCAGATCGCCGTGGGCCGGCTTGGTCTTGGCAATGCGCATGACGACAGGTGCGCCACTGCTGCCGCGATGGGTGCGCGCATCGGTCAGAAAGAAACCTTCCCCCTGAAAGCGCAGGCCGAATGACGAGGCGATGATGGCATGGCGGACCACCGGCGTATGGTGCAGGGCGTCATGAAAGCCGAGCGGGAAGCCGACGATGAGCAATGATGAGCCGACTTCGACATGATCGAGACTGGTTAACAGGTGCTGCGGACTGAAGGCACGATAGACAGCCGTCTTGGGCAGGGCCTTGCGGTTGATCTCGATGACCGCCACGTCGATTTCCCCGGCGGCGTCCAGTCCCTGGCGCCAGAGGCTCTTGCCATCGCGGTAGAGCGGAATCGAAAAGCCTGTCGATTCGGCGATATTCGCCGCATTGGTGTGCAACTCGATCTCGATCCGGGTCGGGAAATGCTTGCTTTTCTTGTCGAACACCACGTGGTGGCTGGTCACCAGAAACAGGCGCCCGTCGCGCTCGAAGAAAAACCCGCTGGCGTTGGTCAGCAAGATCTTTTCATTGAAAGTCGAGATACGGGCAGCGGCGAGTAATAGCGGTTCGATCATGGGTCTGGGCGCTCGGTTGGAGATTCAAGACATAGCCACTTTACGGCCGGTTTCCCGTGTGCAGGCACACGCTTGTGCCGGAACATCCGGCAGCCAGCCTTAGTGTAGCCCATGCACGCGTCGTCGATGTGCGCCAGCGAACGGTACCAGGGCGGCCATGCTCACAAGCCGAAGGATCGATTCATCGGGCATGCCCGAGAGAAAGCAAAGCTGTGCCCGCCCCCTCGACAAAATTTTGTTTTATCGAGGGGCGGGCAGACAGGGCCTGAGTGGTCAGCTCCTTGGTATGCCCGGAGCTGACATGGCTAGCGCATGCCTAGCCGATCAATCGAGCATTTCCCAAAAAGGAAACAGGCGTTCGTCGATGCTCAAAACCCGAAGTTGCCGGGGATGGCAACGGCGCAACTCTGGTTCTTCAACAGTACGAGGTTACGGCTGACAGCGCTGCCGGCGGCATCGGGATCAATGCCGATCATGGCGTCGGCGCCAACCGTTTTGCAGGTGACGTAGCCGCCGGCAATCGGATTGGCGATGTTGATGCCGAGGGATTGCAGAAGCTGGGTCAGCACGACACGGTCGACGCCCGGTTGGAAGTCGGTAATCGTATCGACGCCATCGCGCAGGCTGGTGAACACGAACTGGTCGGCCCCGGCGCCGCCGGTCAGCGTATCGGCCCCGATGCCGCCGGTAATCACATCGTCGCCGGGGGTGCCGACAAGCTTGTCGCGGCCGGTCGTGCCGCCGATCTGCTTGAACAGATTGAGGCCGATGACCACCGGGTCATGGTCGGACGAGCGATAGACCGTGTTGCTGTAGTAGTCTGGGCCGCAGGTGGCGCAGGCCGGCTGCTTGAACTCGGTGTTGTAGTCGATGATGGCCGGCTCGTCGGCGTTGATGCGCCAGTGTTTGGCACCGGCGATCTGGGCGCTCAGGCTGGGGGTGGCCAGGGCGTGATCGAGGTAACCGGCTTCGCCATCGAAGACGTAGGAGTAGCCGAAGCTGTCGAAGCGGGCCACCTGATCAACGTATCCGGCATTGGTGAAGTTGAGGATGGGGTCTTCCTTGCCGTAGGCATTGAGGTCGCCGATGACGATGACGTCGCTGTCACCGCTACTCGCCTGAAGGTTTTGCACGGTGTTGCGCAAGGCTTGTGCTTGCTGGGTACGTACATCGTTCCAGCAACCCTGGCCATCGCCCTGATCAGCATCATTGCCGGATGTCGGGCAGCTGCCCTTCGACTTGAAGTGATTGACCACGACGCTGAACTTCTCGCCATTGGCCGCAGCGAAGGTTTGCAGCAAAGGCGGCCGATTGTGGATCGGGTCAGTATCCGAAATGGCCTGTCCAACCGGGGTGACCGCAGCACTCTTGTAGATCAGCGCAACGCGGATCGCATCGTCGCCGATGCTGCCGTTGATGTTGGTGACGGCGGTGTACACCTGGCTGCCGTAGGCTGCATTGAGGGCGGCGACCAGGTTCTGGACGGCGACCGCAGCGTTGTTCTGGATTTCCATCAGGCCGACCACGTCGGCATTGAGCGCCTTGATGGCATTGACGATTTTGGCCTGCTGGCGGGTGAACTCGGCGGCATTGTTGGCACCCCGGCAGTTTGCAGCGGCAGAGGCGCCGCCCAGCGAACAGCCCTGGCCGCTCTGACCATCGGCCGTCTGGCCGTTGGTGAAGGTGGTGAAATAGTTGAGGACGTTGAAGCTGGCCACCTTGATGTTCCCGCCGACGGCTTCCGGGCCGGTCGTCCGCGGATTGGTCCGGCTGATGGCCGGTGCTTCCGTTGGCTGGAGACGGTAGTCGCTGAGGCCGGAACTGGTGCTGGTGGCCAGGCCGTAGTCGATGACGCCGGTCAGGCCGTTGATGCTGTCGCCGGCGCGAACGGTGTTGTCGGCTGCCAGATATGGCGTCGGGTTGACGTTCTGCAGGCTGGAGCCATCGTCGAGCAGGAGACGGCGGCGGGCATTGTCGTCGGCCATCGCCAGGGCTTCGGCGCTACCCGCCGGGTAACGGTTGGTCGGCTTTTCCAGGCGGCCGCCAGCGGCTACCGTCAGTTGGCCGTAGCGCCCAAGGAAATAGTTCTGGCCGATGGTGAGCGGGCCTTCGATATGGACCAGCATGCCTTCGTAGTGCTCAAGATCGCCTTCGACGGCTTCCGGGAAGGCGATGGTGGTCGGTGCGATGCTGATGCCGGAAGCGAGCACGCTGACCGCCGGGCTGGTCAATTCGGTGAGCGGGTTGGCGACGGCTTCGGCCCCGGTGCCGACGGCGTATTCGGCTACTGTCGCGGCGACGCGGACGCGCTGGCCAAGTTGTACGGTAGGGGCGCTACCGGTATAGACGTAGATGCCTTCGGAGGTGGTCGGGTCGCTGTCCGGCGTTTCGTCCTGCATGAAGAAACCGCTGTTCATCACCTTGGTGACCACGCCCTGCGTCGTGACCTGCTGGCCAACCAGCGGGCTGGTTGCGCCGCTGCCCTGAATGGCGTGGATCGGCGTCGTGCCGCTGATCAAGACGTTCACCGTGCAACTGGCGGTCTGTGCCTCGTCGTTGGCGAAATTGACGGCGACGGCGTAATTGCCGGCGGCGACGCTGCTGGCGACATTCAGTGCGACCGTCGCTGCTTCGCCGTCGGCGTTGGCCGCGGTCAGCGTCCCGAGCGTGAAGCCGGCCGGGGCGTTGGCGGCCAGGCTGGCGGCATTGACGCGGCTGTCGGTATCGCTGGCGCTGAGCAGGACACTGCCAACTTCACCGGCGGCCAGGCTGCTGGCCGGGCAGGCGGTGATGATCGGGGCATTGGCCGGGGTGCCACCACCACAGACGTTGAAGCTCGTGGCGGTGTTGCGCGGTGCCGGGCTGCCGGTGGTGAAGTCGGTGCTGTTGTTATTGCTGTCGGTACAGCCGTTTGCTGCGCGCAGGGCGGCCGTGGTGTTGCTCAGTGCAACACCGGTATTGGCTGTTTCGTAGCCGTTCGGCGTCGTGCCGAAGCCGACCAGATCGACGACGCTGGCGCTGCCGACGGGATTGGCGCCACTCAGCGCCGTGGTCGAATTTACCAGCGCGACCTTGCCGTTGGTCGCTGACATCGGGATTGTGCCAATCGCATCAGGCGTCGGCAGGCTGGCAGTGCCGCCTGCGCCGACAGCTTCCTGCACCAGGTAGTATTGGCCGGGTTGCAGCATTACATTGGCAAGAGCAGAAACCTGCCAGGTAGTGCCGGTCGCCGAGCCGTACTGTACCGACCAGCCGGCCAGGCTGACCGGGCTGACGCCAGCGTTGAAGAGTTCGACGAAATCGTTTTTCAGCGTCGCGCCGCTATTGCCGCCTCCGCCGTACACCTGTGAAATGACGACGCCAGCGGCAAAGGCCGGCAGGGTTGAGGCCATCAAGCTGGCCGCAATGATGTTGCGGGCGAAGCGGTGGCGGGAATCGGGACGGATTTTCATGGTGTCTCACTCATGGCGAAAAGGTTGGATAGGCTTTTTTGATCAGGGAAGGGGCCAAAAAATGGCTCCCGCAGGAGCCATTCTCTGAATGCAGTGCTGATCAGGCGGCCTGGGAACGGCGGCGGGCGACCACACCCATCAGGCCAAGACCGGCGAGCAGCATGGCGTAGGTCTCGGGTTCGGGAACCGCGGCGTAGATTACGTCGGCGGAGCTCAGGCCATCGGTGACGTAGGCATCGCTGGTGTTAAGCAGGCCGGGAACGAAGGTCATGGAGTCATTTGAATACGACAGGCCAAGGAAGGCACCGTTGTAGTAGGAGACATCCGGCGGGCCCCAGGCATCAAGCAGCGAGTAGCTGACATCGTTGTAGGTCATCGAGAGGCTCGAAACCGGGGCAACCGTGAGTAGCGGCTCGACTGCATTGAAGATCGCCAGTAGCGAGTCGTCGAAGCTGAAGCTGCCGGAGAACTGGATGGAATTCAGCGTGCCCAGGAATGAATAGCTTTGGGTGGTGGCCTGCGCAGCCGGCAAGGCAGCGAACAGCATGGCAACGATGGTGGTGATGCGAAGTAACTTGGACACAAGAATCTCCTGGGAGCAGAGCGGCGGGGCGGCATTTGGAAATTGGCCAAAATTTCCGGTTGACCGTGGAAGAGTGGCGGGGGGTGTAAAAAAACCGCACGGGCCGGGTAGCCCGTACGGTTTCACCGGCATGGATCAGCGGCTGCTACGGCGACGGGCAACGCCGGCGATCAGGCCAAGACCGGCCAGCAGCATGGCGTACTGTTCCGGCTCCGGGACGGCGGTGACCGTGAAGTTGCCGCTCATCATGCCGGTCAGGCTGGCATCGATCGGGCCGCTGGCGTTCATATGAACGCCTTGGGAGGCCGACAAGACAATGATGTCGCCGGCTTGAGCCGCGAAAGCGAAATTGACGTTCTGGTCGGCAAACTGTTTGGTCGTGAAGTTGGCCAGAATGTTGCTGCCCTGAGAGACGCGAACACTGGTCTGAAACGTACCTTCGGAAGAGCCAACCAGCCCGCTGAAGGTGGAGGACAGCCCGGCGAAGCTGACGTTGACCTGCGGGCCGATATCACCGGCGTCGGCTACCACTTGCAACTGAACCGTCTTCTCGACAGCAGTGGCGATACCGTAATACTCGATTGGATTGGCGGAGCTGAAGCTGACTGAAGTCGTCAGGTCGAGGAAGCTACCACCGAGAAAGCTGCCAGAGGCATTGCCGCTATGCTCGTAGTCGGTGGTGGTTTCGATAGCGCTTACCGCCGTTCCAAAATCGTTTCCACCGGAAGTGTAGTCGCCGTTGAAGTTGAAGTCAGTGAAATCGACGGTGCCGGAATAGCGGCTGGTAGCGTTGTAGTTAAGCACTTCGAAGTGGGCAGCTTGCGCGGAAGCGCAGCCGATCAGCAGCAGGGAGGCAAGCAGGGGTTTGAGCAGTTTGGTTTTCATGATGAGGCTCTCTAAATGGGGTCAGTTGATCAGTTCTTGACGATGCGGTTCTGCGGGCCCGGGGCGACGCCGCTCGGGTTGGCCTGCAGGTACTTCTCGAAGGCATCGGTATCGACTTCGCCGCCAAGGCGGTCGGTACCGTTCTTGAGGACGCCGAAGGCATCGCCGCCATCAGCCAGGAAGCTGTTGACCGTGACGCGGTAGCTGGCAGCGGAATCGACCGGAACACCATTCAGGGTCATCGACGTAATGCGGGCGTTACAGGCATTGGCGGCGGTGTAGGCGTAGCTGAAGCCGTTGGAGATCTGCAGGATGCGTTCCTGGGTCTGGCCGTTGCAGCCGTTGAACTGGGTTTCCAGCGCCGTCTTGATCTGCTCGCCGGTCAGGGTCAGGGTCACCAGGGAGTTGCCGAAGGGCTGGACGGTGAAGGCATTGCCGTAGGTCACCGCACCATCGTAGGCAAAGCCGGCGGAAGCCAGGTTGTACGGCAGATCGGCACGGATGCCGCCCGGGTTCATCATGGCGATGACGGCGCTACCGGTCGCGGCGCTGGACGTGGCGGCCAGTTGCGCGTCGGCGATGACGTCGCCGAGGGCCGATTCGCCGGCAGCGTTATTGGTCTTGGTGATGCCGGTGGTGATCTTGCCGATGACGCGGCCGGCCGGGACGGCGGCGGATGCATCGTAGTGGGCGACGAGGTCGGTCAGGGCCGGGTCTTCGGCTGTCGTTGCACCGGTGCCGGTGACCAGATTGGTGGCGGCGATGCTGAGGACGTTCTTCGTCTTGGTGTCGATAACCATGTCGATGTCGGTCAGGTTGCGGCCGTACTGGCCGGCCGACGTGACGCGCACCGGCTGGCCGGCGCTGTTGTTGATCAGGCAGTTGTAGGCAGCGTGCGTGTGGCCGGAGATCACCAGGTCCACTTCCGGATGCAGGCGATTGACGATATCGACGATCGGACCGGAGATGCCGGTGCAGTCGTTGATGTTGGACGTGGTGTCGAAGCCACCTTCGTGGATCAGCACGACAACGCTCTTGATGCCCTGGGCCTGCAGGGTCGGGATCAGCGCATTGACAGTGTTGGCTTCGTCGCGGAATTCAAGACCGGCAACGCCGGAAGGCGAGACGATGGTCGGCGTGGCTTCGAGGGTCATGCCGATGAAGGCGACCTTGTTGCCGAGGAAGCTCTTGACGCCGTAGGCCGGGAAGACGGTGCTACCGGAATCGGTTTCAACAACGTTGGCCGACAGGAAGTCGAACTTGGCGCCGGCGAATTCGCCATCCTTCAGGTCTTGCGGCAAACCGCTACCGGAGAACGGGTCGGTCGGGTGGTTGCCACCCTGCTTCATGCGCAGCAGTTCGGCCTTGCCTTCGTCGAATTCGTGGTTGCCCACCGAATTGAAGTCGATGCCGATGCGGTTCATCGCTTCGATGGTCGGCTCGTCCTTGAACAGGGCGGAAGTCAGCGGGCTGGCACCGATCATGTCGCCGGCGGAAACGACGGCGTTCAAGCTGTTCTGGGCGCGCAGGGCCTTGATCCTGGTGGAGAAGCGGGCAACGCCCGGGTTGCTCGACGAGCCTTCACCAGCCTTGATGTAACCGTGGAAATCGTTGAAGCCGATCAGCTTGACCTTGACCGAGTTGCCGATGCCGGAAGCCTGGGCTGCGGCCATCAACTTGTTGCGCTCGATGGCGCTGATCTTGCCAGCCTTCAGAAGGTCGAAGCTGACCTTGGAGACGTGCGCCAGAAAGGTGGCCTGACTGCCCCACTGTTGCTCATCATCGAGGATCTGGTCGTCGATGGTGCAGGTGCCGGCCACGGCGCGATTGCTCACGCCGGAGTTGTAGGTGCCGAAGGTAACGCTGGTCGAAGCGTCGGGGCAGGCGGCGAAGGCCGGGGCAGCGAAGGCGCTGGCCAGAACGAGGGCCAGGGTGGAAAGCTTGAACATGAAAATCTCCTTGGGGCAGCGGCCAATCATCGATTCGGCCGGCTGTTTCGAATGTGGCCCGACCGGAGCGGAAAACCCCGGTCGGTTGTCGTGGGCCTTAGCGGTTGCTTTGGCGGCGGGCGATAAGACCCATCAGGCCGAGACCGGCGAGGAACATGGCGTAGTTTTTCGGCTCGGGGACGGCCATCACGCTGAATGACGTAGTGTCCGGGACCATTGCGGCTTGATCACCACCCACGGTTATTACCCAGTTGGCGCTGTTGTTGATCAGGCTAGCGTAAGCGGAATACGTCGTCTGGCCGCTGCGCGGGCCGATATAGGCGGCGTAATCGGTACTGTTGGTCACCACCACGGCGGTGCTGCCGGCAGCCAGGCCGGCAGGCGCCAGGTTGGTTGCGCCTTCGCTGGAGATGCCGGCCAGGAATGAGGTCGGGCTGGTGGCGCTGGCGCCAAGATAGGCGTAGATCGTTTCGTTGGTGGCGTTGATCCCGTTGTCGCCGGTGCCTGTGATGGTGCCGGAAGTGGCGGCGCGGGTTGCCTTGTCTACCGCCGAGAAGCGGACGAGGCTGCCGGCAACGATGTTGGCGGCGCCGGTATCCCAAGTCATATAGCCTTCGCCGGTATTGAAGGCACTGCCGTTCCACTCGTTGTCGGAAAAGTAGATGGTGGAATTGGCGGCGATGTCAGAAAGCGCAACGATGGACCAGCCATCCTCGTCAGCATTGAAAGACGTGAAGGCGATGTCGCCGGCCGACAGTGCAGCGTGAGCGTTGACGCCGGCCGCAGCCAGCAGAAGAGCGAGAACAGTCTTGCGAATCATGGTTTTCCCCGGGGCGTATGGTTGAAGTCGATTCCGATAACGATCTTCGGATGAACATCAGCATATGCATCCGGCGTGACAGCAATTGCCTTGCCGGGGAGGATTAATCTGAGCCGAATGGACTAGATTCTGGTGTTGCCTGAAACAAAACGGGGAAGCTTGGCTTCCTCGTTTTGTTCATGTGTTGCCCCCGCCGTTTCAGGCCTGAAAGCGGGCCATGATTTCACCGTGCTGGCGCCACAGGCGACGCAGGCCTTCGACGCCGAGGTCTTCGCTGCTGCTGGCTTCAAGCCGATAAAGCAGAACCATCATGGCGCGCAGTTCCTGGCAGATCTGCGGATCGATACTTTCGCTGCGCGGGTTGGTCGCGTCGGCATCGAGAAAGTGGCGAACCGATGAACGATCGCCCAGGTCAACGCCGCATTGCGGGGCGAGTTGGGCAATCAGCCGGCGCAGGGCCTGCATGTCTTCGGGCGGATAGTGGGTGTCGGAAACTGGGCGCTTCATCGGTCTCTCCCTTCGTCGTGGCCGGCGCTGGCATGCCGGCCTGATGTCAGGAGAGTATTGCGGCCGCAGGTTTCAGCCGTATGAAGCGTGGCGCGGGATTCGAATGGTATATTTCCTTGTCTTTAACAAGGCTGTAATGCTGTCTTCCTAGGATAATAAGATTTTGTCACGGTTCAACTCGATGCAAATCCGATTCGATAGTGCTTTGAAGCAAGGCTCGATTTTGCTGTTCATGGCTGTTGTACTGGGCGGGTGCTCCCATCCGGCCTACCGGGACGGCCTTGATTACATGGCGGCCGGCAAGAAGGAGGAGGGCGTCGCCTCTCTGGAAAAAGCTGCCCGTGACCGGCCCCGTGATGCCGAGATCAAGGCGGCCATGATTCGCCACAAGGGCGAGTCGGTCGATGCCTACCTCGATGACGCCGATCGCCAGCGCTCTGCCGGCAAGCTCGATGCAGCCGAAGCCGCCTACCGGCGTGCGCTCGGTATCGATGGACGGAATACCCGGGCCACGCAAGGCCTGGAGCAACTTGCGGTCGACCGGAAAAACGCCGCCAGTTTGGCCCAGGCCGAACAGTTATTGAAGAAGGGCGACCTGCTCGGCGCCGAGCGCGTGGTACGTACCGTACGAGCCCAGGACACGCTCAATCCGCTGGCGCGCAAGCTGCAGCAACAGATCGACGTGTTGCGCGAGAAGGAAATGAATCCGTCGGCCAACCCGGCCGTCAAGGCAGCGCTGGCCAAGCCGGTTGTGCTGGAATTCCGCGATGCGACACTGAAATCGGTCTTCGAAGTGCTTTCGCGCTCGTCCGGCCTCAATTTCGTGTTCGACAAGGACGTCAAGGGCGACACCAAGGTGACTTTCTTCGTTCGCAACAGCCCGCTCGAAGACATCCTCAATCTGATCATGAAGACCAATCAGCTGGAAAAGCGCCAGCTCAATGACAACAGCTTCCTGATCTACCCGAACACGCCGGCCAAGGCCAAGGAGTATCAGGAGCTGGTGGTGCGCAGCTTCTATCTGGCCAATGCCGACGTCAAGCAGGCGCAGATCCTAGTCAAGACGGTGGCCAAGAGCAAGGACGTCTTTGCCGACGAAAAGCTCAACCTGCTCATCGTCAAGGACACGCCGGATGCCATGCGGCTGGTCGAGCGGCTAATCGAATCGCTCGATCTGGCCGAGCCGGAAGTGATGCTGGAAGTCGAGATTCTGGAAGTGACGCGTAGCCGGTTGCATGAGATTGGGGTGGATTGGCCGGACAGTGTTAGTTATGGCGCGCTGCAGGCTCCTCAGTCGACCACTGTGTTGGTCAACGGTGTTCCGCAGAGTATTAGTACTACGGCGGGTGGTACGCTGGCGCAAGGCTTTCTTGATCTCAGGAAGACCTCAGGCCTGACCAGCTTTGTCGCCAACCCCGGCCTGACCCTCAATCTCAAAGGCCAAGTCGGCGATACCAACGTTCTGGCCAACCCGCGCATTCGCGTCAAGAACCGCGAGAAGGCGAAGATTCACATCGGCGACAAGCTGCCGATATTCACCACCACCTCGACGGCCAACGTCGGCGTTTCCGCCTCGGTGACCTATCTTGATGTCGGCCTCAAGCTCGATGTCGAATCGAACGTTACGCTCGACGACGAAGTGTCGATGAAAGTCGCCCTGGAAGTCAGCAGCATCGTCAAGGAAGTGGCTGGACCCTCCAGTTCGCTGGCCTATCAGGTTGGGACGCGCAGCGCGAGCACCACGCTGCGTCTGAAAAATGGCGAAACCCAGGTACTGGCCGGTCTGATCAACGATGAGGAGCGCAAGTCCACCAGCCACATCCCGGGACTCGGCGAGATCCCCATCATTGGTCGTGCCTTTGGCAGCCAGCGTGATACCTCGGTCAAGACGGAAATCATCCTGCTCATCACGCCGCGCGTGCTGCGCAATATTCATCGTCCCGACTTCGGGCAGCCGGCCTTGCCGTCGGGCACTGAGTCGGCGGTCGGTGCGGCGCCGATGACCATCAAGTCACAGGGCCCGAAATCGCTGGCCGTGGCGCCGCGCGGCGGCGTCGCAGCGGCCGGTGGTGGCACGCCACGGTTCGGCGCGCCGGCTATCGAGCAGGAGCAGCCGGTGCCGCCACCCGTTTTCGAGGGGCTCCAACTTGGCGGGCCGGCTGAGGCTGTCGCTGGCAGCGAGGTGGAAATCAGCGTCATGGCACCGGGGCAAACCAGTGCCCTGATGGTCGATGTGGCCTACGACCCGACGCGGCTCGAGGTGATTCAGCCGGCGGCGGTTGCCCCGGGGCGCATTACGCTGCGCATCGAGCAGGGCAGTGGCAGCCTTCGTCTGCGCGTCCTGCCCGGAGTCAAGGGCGAGACCCGGATCGACGTGACCGGGGCGACGCTGGAAAGCGGCGAGCCTTACTCCGGGGCTGCCGTTTCGCATGCGATCAAGCTGAACTAGCCATGATCGGCAAGCCGGGCCGGGGTTTCACGCTGATCGAACTGGTCATCACCGTCGCCATCGTCGGCATTCTGGCGATGACGGCGATGCCGATGATCGAGATGACGGCCAAGCGGCAGAAGGAAGTCGAGTTGCGGGCCGCCTTGCGGGAAATTCGCGGTGGTCTCGACGCCTATCGACGGGCCGTCGACGAGGGCAAACTCGAGAAGAAGGTCGACGAAAGCGGCTATCCGCGTCGTCTCGAAGACCTGGCCAAAGGCGTCGAAAACGTGCAGGACCCGAACAAGGCCAAGCTCTATTTTCTGCGCCGCCTGCCGCGTGATCCGTTTGCCGATGATCCGGCGTTGCCGGCGGAATTGACCTGGGGCAAGCGCAGCTATGCCAGCCCGCCCGATGCGCCGGTCGAAGGCGCCGATGTGTTTGACGTCTATTCGCTGGCCAAGGGCGTCGGCCTCAATGGCACGCCGTACCGGGAGTGGTGAGACATGAACTCCCGTAAAAAAGGCTTCACGCTGATCGAACTGCTGGTTGTCATGTCGGTGATCGCCACGCTGCTCACCATCGCCGTGCCGCGCTATTTCCAGCATCTCGACCGGGCCCGCGAAGCCTCGCTGCGCGAGTCGCTGGCCGTCATGCGTGACGCTGTCGACAAATATCGCGGTGACACCGGACGCTACCCGGAAACGATTGAAGAGCTGGTCACCAAACGCTACCTGCGCAAGGTACCGCCCGACCCGATCACCGAAAGCACCGAAACCTGGGTCATCGTCCCGCCGCCGGACGAACCGGGCCAGCGCAAGGTCTGGGACATCCGTAGCGGGGCCGAAGGGCAGGGCCTGAACGGCAGCGATTATTCGACATGGTGATCTGCCACGGTCAACCGGAAATTTTGGCCAAAAATGAAATCGGTCGTCAGGGTGGCTTTACCTTCCTCGGCCTGATGTTTGCCGTCGCCATCGCCGGCATTGCGCTGGCCGGGACCGGTGCCCTGTGGCAAATGGAAAGCCGGCGCGAGAAGGAAAAGGAACTGCTCTTCATCGGCGAGCAATACCGCCATGCCATCGGCAGCTATTACGACAAATCGCCCGGCGGCGTAAAACAGTTTCCGAACAAGCTCGAAGACCTGCTGCAGGACAAGCGCTACCCCAACCCGACCCACCACCTGCGCCGCCTCTATCGCGACCCGATGACGGCCGATGGCGAGTGGGAGTTGATCCGCCAGGAAGGCCGCATCATGGGCGTCGCCAGTCGCTCCTCGGACAAGCCGATCAAGGTGGCGGGATTTACCGCCGATCAGGGTGATTTCGAGGGCGCCGCGAGCTATACCGAATGGCGATTCATCAGCAGCGGCGGGGGGCAGCCGGCGAACGCCAATTCCGGCGCACAAGCCGGCGGCGCTCAGTCCACACAGGAACGTTAGCCACCCACGGTCCCGTCTCCGGAATGCAACATTGCTTCGCTAAAGTAGCCGGCATTTCATTCTGATGCTGCGGTCATCGCAGACCAAGGTCGATTCATGAGCAAGGGAATAACCCGCCAATCCGCTGCCGCGGCCGGGCGCTCGGCAATGCCGGGCAATCTGCAATTCATACTCGATCAGGGCATTTCCCTGCTGCAACAGGGGCAACTGGCCCCGGCCGAGGTCTATTTCCGGCAGGTGCTGACGGCCGTGCCGCAACATCTCGATGCTCTGCAGTTTCTCGGCGTCATCGAATACCAGAAAGGGCGCTTCGCGGCCGCTGCCGAACTACTGCAAAGTGCCATTGATCTGGCGCCCGACGCCCCGGGTTTGCACTGCAATTTGGGCCTGGCGCAGCAGGAACTTGGCCACCCTGAACAGGCGCTGGCCAGCTACGACCGGGCGCTGGCCCTGACGCCGAAATTCGTCGAAGCCCTCAACAATCGGGGCAATGTTCTGCGCCAACTGGGGCGGCTCGCCGAATCAGCGGCCAGCTATCGGCGCGCCCTGAGCTCGCGGCCCGATTTCATCGAAGCGCTGTTCAACCTCGGCATCACCCAGATCGCCCAAGGCCAGGCTGACCAGGCTGTGACTCCGCTGGCGCGCTGCCTGCGGCTGGCACCGGGGCATCTCGGCGCCTGGGGCCAGTACGGCGTCGCCCTCATGGCGCTCAACAAACATGCCGATGCCCTGAACTGCTTCGAACGCATTCTTTCGCACACAGCCAACGATGCCGAGGCGCATTACTGGCGCGGCAACGCGCTGCTTGCGCTGGGGCGCCCTGACGAAGCGCTGCAGGCCTACGGCAATGCAGCGCAGATTCGCCCCGATATTCCTGAAGTGCACTACAACATCGGCAACGTGCTGCTCGATCAGGGCCGGGTAGAAGAGGGCATTGCCGCCTTCAATCAGGCGCTGGATCGCCGGCCCGCCTTCCCCGAGGCGCTCTATAACCGCGGCGGCGCCGAACAGGATCTCGGGCGCTACGACGATGCCGCGGCCACCTACGAGCACCTGCTGACCTTGGTGCCCGATCATCGCTACGCCCTCGGCAGGCTTTTCCACTGCCGGCAGTTCGGCGCCAACTGGCGGCGCCACGCCGAACAGCGCAGCGCCCTGGTGGCCAGCGCCGACGGCGTCGTCCGCGACATGCCTTTCCCCTTCCTTGCGGTGAGCGACGACCCGGCGCTGCAACTGCGCTGCGCCCAAGCCTACACTGCCGCCAAGTATCCGCCGGCCGCCACTCCGTTGTGCAGTGGAAAGCCCTACGCTCACCAGCGCATTCGTCTCGCCTACGTCTCGGCCGATTTTTGCGAGCATGCCCTGAGCTACCTGCTGGCCGGCGTCTTCGAGACGCACGACCGGGCCCTTTTTGAAGTCTGGGGCATTTCGCTGAAACCCGGCGACGGCAGCGCCATGGCCGGTCGCGTGGCTACCGCCTTCGAGCATTTCATCGACGCCTCGGCCCTGAACGACAACGAAGTCGCCCGCCAACTGCGCGACCTCGAAATCGACATCGCCATCGACCTCACCGGCCACACCCAGGATGCCCGCACCGCCATCTTCGCGGCGCGGCCGGCGCCGGTGCAGGTCAATTACCTCGGCTTCCCCGGCAGCATGGGGGCGGCCTACATCGACTACATCATCGCCGACGACTTTGTCATCCCCGAGGCGGCGCGCCCGCACTATGCCGAGCAGGTCGTCCATCTGCCCGAGTGCTTCCAGGGCAACGACGACCGGCGCGCCATCGATACGCAGCCACAAACGCGTGCTGCCCACGGTCTACCGGAAAAAGCCTTCGTTTTTTGTGCCTTCAATAATACCTACAAACTGACGCCGGAATTCTTTGATCTCTGGATGCGCCTGCTCGCCGCCGTACCGGACAGCGTGCTCTGGCTGGCCAGCGCCGACGCCAGCGTGCAACGCAATCTGCGCGCCGAGGCCGAACGGCGGGGCATTGCGCCCGAACGCCTGGTCTTCTCGCCGCGCATCCGCTATGCCGAGCACCTCGCTCGTCTGCAGTTGGCTGACCTTTTTCTCGACACCTTGCCCTTCAATGCCGGCACCACAGCCAGCGATGCGCTGTGGGCCGGCGTCCCGGTCCTCACCTGCGCCGGCCGCGCCTTCTCGGCGCGCATGGCCGGCAGCCTGCTGCGCGCCCTCGGGCTGCCTGAGTTGATCACCGGTAGCCTCGCCGCCTACGAGGCGCGGGCCCTCGAACTGGCTGCGAATCCGGCCGTCCTGAGCGCACTCCGGTCGCGCCTGGCCAACAACCGGGCAACCCATCCGCTGTTCGACACCCGGCGCTTCACGCGCCACCTCGAACAGGCCTACCTCGCCATGCAGCAACGCGTCGATGCCGGGCTGCCGCCGGATCATCTGGTGATTGCTGCCGAGCTTTCGGCAGCCTGAAGTCTGGCCGGATTTCCAGGGACGGAGCTTTTGTCACCGTTCTGCAACAACAGGGTAACCAAGAGAGACTAAATTCAGGCGCTTAGCAAAAATATGCCAGCGAGCTCTCATGCGCCTTGCCCAGTCCGTCGTTCCCATTGTTTTTTTCGCGGTTGTTGCCTCGGCGCAGGCTTTCGAGGAGGGGCCGGCGGTGCCCGAGCTGCTGGCGCCGGCCTCGGTCAAGGTTCGCCAGCGGGCTTTGCCGGAAGACTTTTCGGCTGTCGGCAAGGCAGCGTGGGAAGACAGCAGGCCGGTGGTGGCGCCCTCGACGCGCGACCTACTTGCCGCCGTCAAGGCCGGCCAGTTCGATGCCGTCAAGACGCAGCTCAATGACGGCGCGCTGGCCAACGGCGCCGATGAAGTCGGCGAGCGGCCACTTATTGCCGCCGTCGCCGGCGAGCATGCCGAAATCGCCCGCCTGCTCATCCAGCGCGGGGCCAGCCCCAACGTCAAGGGGCCGGAAGGGCGGACACCGCTGGCCATGGCCTCGGCTGCCGGCAATCCCGGCATTGTTCGCATGCTTTTGCAGGCCGGTGCCGACATCAACGCCCGCAGCGACAACCGCGCCACGGCCCTGCATGAGGCTATCCGCTTCGACCACCCGGAAATTGTCCGTCTGTTGCTGACGGCCAACCCCGACCCCGAGCGTTACGACCGCGAGGGCCTGCATCCGCTGGCCTTGGCTGCGGCACTCGGCCGGCTCAACTGCCTGCTGGCCGTGCTCGACAGCCAGGTGGCGCCCGATCAGCCCGACCGCAAGGGCCTCACCGCGCTTTACTGGGCGCGGCGTTACGACCAGGCACTGGCCGAAAGCCTGCTCGTCGAGCACGGCGCCAGCCGCGAAGCCTGGCCACTCAACCTTGACTGATTACCCGCTCATGGACGCGCTGGTTACCCTCACGGCGGTCGATCTTGAGCGTTTGCTGATTACCATTGAATCCTCGCAGCAGGTGCATTTGCGCCACCAGTATTTCCTTTGGTCGCAAGGCGTGTTGCAAAGCTTCCTGCCGCACGAGGCGCTGATTATTGGCTATGGCGAATACGGTACGCCGTCCTTTCGCTATGAGGTGCTGGGGCGCACCCAACTGGCTGGCGACCGGATGCCGGGCAGCGATTTCGACAAACTGGTCGGGCTGGCGCTCGATAGCTGGCAGCATGGCGGCCACGTCCCGAAAGCCTTTGGCGGTGATGGCAACGGTAACGGCATTTGTCCGGTTGGCCAGTTGCTCAGTCGCTTCTCCATCGGCCACGCCATGGCGCACGGTACCCGCGAGTTCACCGGCGACAGCTCGGGTTTCTTCATCTTTCTCAACATGCCGGAAGCGCCCGGCCGACGCCATGTGTACTTCGCGCAAATGCTCATGCCCTACCTGCACACCACGCTGCACCGCATGCTGACGCAGGAAAAAAATGCGCCCGAACTGCCGGTTCGCTTCAACACCCGGCTCAGTGGCCGCGAGGCCCAGGTCATCTCGCTGGTCCGCGACGGCATGACCAACCAGCAGATCGCCGGCACGCTCGAACTCAGCCCGCTGACCATCAAAAACCATATCCAGAACATCCTGCGCAAGCTCGAAGTCTCGAATCGCGCCCAGGCCGTCGCCAAGGCCGTCAAGGCCCGGTTGATCAGCGATCAGCCGGGGACGTAGAGGCAATCCCACGGTCAACCGGAAATTTTGGCCAAAATTGAAATAGCCCGCGGCGCCAATGCGCTCGGGTCGAGGCCCATTGCTGCCCTTGAGCGAGCTCGGCGCGTGCCTTGTTCCGCCAAAACTGAAACCCGTAACGTTACGCCTGCAACGCCGCAAGCTTGACGGACAAAACCCCTGGCCAGACGCCAATGCCACCAATGTTTCAGATTATGACAATGGATAAGGCTGGAGCTGAGCCGATCAGACTATCTCCCTAGTCCGATCGGCGGGTCAAAAGGGCCTGCTGGCGCCGTATCTGGAGTCATCTTGCCCTCCTAAAGTGGCTGCATCAGCAAGGTTCTGTCCCGGGTGAAAAACTGTTTCTCACGGTCCGTGAGCGTGGGCTCCCGGTTGGCAGTGACCGAGCTGGTCGTTCTTTGCCATCTTCCGCTTCGCTCTGAAGCACAGTCAATTTTTCAAAGGGGTATTCAATGAAGTTTTCTCTCAAGACCATCGCTGCTGCCGTCGTCATGGCCGCTGCTGCTGCCAGCGCCAACGCTGCCATCGATAACGGTGCCCTGGGCAACGGCGAACTGATGTTCAACGCCTGGGACGGCCAGACGTCCTACGTTTACGACATGAACGTCTCAATCGACAGCTTCGAATCTGCGCTCAACGCTGGCGGCGCCCTGAACCTGTCCTGGGGCAACGACTTCACGACCTCCTTCGGCGCCTGGGTTGGTACCGCTGCTACTTCCAGTCTGAAGTGGAGCATCCTGGCCGTTGAATCCGATGGTCAGCGCCGCATCCTGTCTACCGTTGGTAACGGCGTTACCCTGCCGGCCCTGAACGGCCAGGCCGACGCGCTGCGCACGGCTGTAACTACTGTCCAAACCAGCTATCTGAACAACCTGAATCCGCTCCTCGGTGACGATGGTACGTCCTATGTCACCACCTCTACCGCTTCCGCTGGCTATGCCGGCAAGATTGGTGACAAGGTTTATAGCAAGTTCAACTTCTCGACTGTCGGTAATGTTGGCAACGACAGCTATGCCAATGGCCTCGTCTTCGAACAGACTCTGGCCAATGCCAGCGGTATCGCCAAGGGTACCAACACCGCCTTTGTCGACGGCACTGCCGTCCACGCCTGGGTCGCTGCCGACAACACCCTGCATATCGCCGCTGCCACCTTGCCGGTTCCGGAACCCGAGTCCTACGCCATGCTGCTGGCCGGCCTGGGCATGATCGGCTTCATGGCTCGTCGTCGCAAGAGCGCCTAAGCACTGCAATTTGGCTGCTGCGCCCATCCGGCGCGGCAGTCTGAACCCGTCTATCAAGGAGTTTTCCCCATGCAAGTCAAGAAAATCGCTTCCCTGTGCGCCGTCGCTTTTGCCGCCATGTCCGGCCAGGCCAATGCTGCCATGTCCGCTGCTGAGCAGACCATCGTCAACGACGCTGTCACCAACGGCCGCGTCATCTTCATCTCTGGCGCTTCCGCCACCCAGAAGGGGTTCACTGGCATCATCGCCAAGATGTTCACCGGTACCCCGATCCGCTTCGCCAACACCACCGCCGACAGCAAGGACTTCGAAGCCGTTGCCGGTGTGCTCGGTGCAGATGCCGGTGCCTGGTCCGGTAAAAACGTCATCGTCATCGACCGCGTCAAGGGCGGCTCCGTCTTCGGCGTCGATCCGGTTGCCCGCAATCAGAAGATCGAATCCCTGAAGGTCACCTCCGCTTCCTGCGGTGGCTCCGGTGCCGGCACGTCTTCTAGCCCGTATGTCTGTGACGTTACCCTCGAGGCCAACGGCGAATTCATGGCGCCGGATGCCGGCATCTCCGACGTCGCCCCGGCCCTGTTCGTCGGCCCGATCAACACCGAAGGCGAAATTCCCGCTGGTACCTTGACCGAAGCCGAGCTGGGCGAGCTGACTGCCACCCCGATCTACTCCCTGGCCTTCGGCGTGCCGGTCACCAGCAACGTCGGCGCCAGCGTGTCCTTCAACAAGGCCTTGGTTTCCGCCATCATGGCCGGCAACATCGGCACCTGGGACCAGGTCGATCCCTCGGAGTCCGGCGACATGATCGTCTGCCGCCGCGTGCCGGGCTCCGGCACCCAGGCCGTCGACAACCTGTACTTCGGCAACTTCCCGTGCGGTGGCGAGAATGCGAACACCCCGGCTGACCGCACGTCTTCCCTGGCTGCCGTCTGGAACAACGCTGCCAATACCTACACGGTCAATGGCGCTACCGGTGGTGTCGTGGTCATCGAGAACTCGACCTCCGGCGATGTTCGCAACTGCCTGAACAAGGCTGTCGAAGCCAAGACCGCTTTGCCGGTTGGTAGCTACACCACCTACGGTACCAAGGATCGCAGTGGCGCGGCCGTTACGGTGAGCTTCAAGAACGGTGTTGATCACAAGGCCGTCGGCGTGCTGTCCATGGACAGCCTGAAGGATTCCAAGACCACCGGCAAGTGGCAGTTCCGTTCGCTGAACGGCGCCGGCACGTACACCTGGGACAACACCGCCAACGAACCGGTTGCCACCGGCACCGGCATCTTCCCGACCCTGGCCAACCTGATCGACGGTACCTGGGATCTGCAGGGCTGGATCTCGTTCAACATCCCGTCCCGCACCACCGGCGACAAGGCGGATGCCATCAACAAGTTCCTGGTTTCCGCTCAGGATCCGGCCATCCTTGGCTCCATCACCGATCTGAAGAAGGTTGCCGCTGCGATTCCGGGTGGCGAATACTCCGGTGCCCAGGTCATGCGTGCCCAGTACCTCGGCAACAGCCAGTGCGCCCCGCTGAACCGCAACTACTAATCAGCTAAGGTTCTCCGGCCGCTCCTTGCGGCCTGCACCTGACAAGACAGCCCATGGTATCCATGGGCTGTTTTTATTATTCCTGAAATATTTTCATGGTCCGAACGGACTAGTTTTTGTCGTGCTTTTGGTCACGGAAGGGTAATGCCGTCTGGCGATAATCCTAGGGCTATGCTTCTCTCAAAATACTCCCTCTCGGCCGGCCTTCTGGGTCTGGCATTCATCGCCACCGGCGCCCAGGCGGCAACCTTCGATCTGCTCGAGTTCTCGGTGGAAGGCAACACCGTGCTGGCCGACGTTGATATCGAGCGCGCCGTCTATCCTTGGCTGGGTTTGCAGAAAACCGTCGTCGATGTGGAAAAGGCGCGCGCCGCGCTGGAGGCGGCCTACCAGAAGAACGGCTATCTTTCGGTATCGGTAGCCTTGCCCGAGCAGTCGGTTGCCGGCGGGGTGATTCGCCTGCAGGTCATCGAAGGGCAGGTCGAGCGACTGAAGGTCAGCGGCAACAAGTACACCTCGCGGACCGATCTGCGCAGCGAAGTGCCGGAACTAGCGCCGGGCGCAGTGCCTCATTTTCCTACCATGCAGGCCGAGCTGGCCCAGGCCGGGCGTTCGCCGGACCGTCGCGTGACCCCATTGCTGCGCCCCGGCGTGCGGCCGGGAACGATGGAGGTCGAACTGGCGGTTGAAGACAGTTTGCCGCTGCACGGCAATGTCGAACTGAATAACCGGCAAAGCCCGGATACGTCCGAGTCCCGCCTGGAGGCCGGCATACGCTACGGCAACCTGTTCCAGAAACAGCACAGCGCCGGCTTGAACTACGTGGTTTCCCCGGAAAAACCGGATGAGGTGAGCGTGCTGGCCGGTTTTTACAGCCTGCCCTTGAGCGAGACGCGCTCGCTGTCGGCCTTTATCCAGAGTTCGAACAGCAATATCGGCTCGGCGGTGGGTAGTACCGTGGTCGGTAAGGGTACGACGATTGGCGGCCGCATTTCATTTACCCTGCCGCAGCCGGCCGGCGTGGCCAATCTGTTTCATTCGCTGTCGCTTGGGCTTGATTTCAAGGATCTTGCCGAGACCCAGAATGCGCTGGGCTCGGATGCCAAGAACACGCCGTTGCGCTACATGCCGCTGGTGGCGCAGTACAGCTTCAGCCGTCTGGGCGAGTTCGGCGATTTCAGCGGCAACCTCGGCTTGGTAGTGAACCTGAACATGATTTCGCGGCAGGTCGATTGCCAGGGTGTGCAGATGGACCAGTTCGAATGCCGGCGTACCTACGCCCGCCCGGGGTTCTCGGTCTTGCGTGGTGATATGACGTATGCAAAACGGGTGCTGGGCTGGGAAGGTTCGGCCCGGATGGATTTCCAGTTCAGCAAACAGCCTCTGGTTTCGCCGGAGCAGATTCTGGCCGGCGGCATGGATAACGTGCGCGGCTATTTCGAAGGCGAAGCGGCGGGCGATGCCGGTTGGCGGCTGCGTGGCGAGGTCAAGACGCCGGCTTTTGCGGAGATTGGCTCGGCCGCCTTGCGCGCCTTGGTTTTTGTCGAGGGCGCGCAGTTGTGGCTGAACAACCCGCCGGCCGGTCAGACCAGTGATTTTTCACTGGCCAGTGCCGGGCTTGGCCTGCGCCTGAAGGGCGACAAGGGTGGCCCGTTGATGGTGCTCGATGTCGGACATGCCCTGCTGGACGGACCACGCACCAAACACGGCGACCTGCGCGGGCATGTGCGCCTGGGTTACGAATTCTGATAGGCCTGACGGATTAAACAGGGGTAAAGCATGAACCACGGAATCTATCGGCTGATTTTCAACAGCGAGCGCAATAGCTGGGTTGCAGTTGCGGAAAACGTGCGCGGGCGCGGCAAGAAGAGCAATCGCCGGCGCGTTGCGGCCGTGGTTCTGGGGTTAGCCGCTGCTGCGGGGGGCGAAATGGCTCTAGCGGCCGGCCGCGGACCCCTTCCTGTTCCATCCACGGCGGTAGGCAGACCTTTTGTTTTTTCCGGAGCGGTGACTGGTGGGCAGCCGTCGACGGTCGGCAACACGATGACGATCAATACGGATAGCCGCACGCTGGGGCTGAACTGGAAGAGCTTTGACATCGCAAGCGGATACAAGGTCGAGTTCGCGCAGCCGGATAGTACCTCGCGGGTCCTGAACCGTATCTGGGACAACAGTCCGAGCCAGATCATGGGCCAGCTGAAGGCCAACGGTCAGGTCTATCTGATCAATCAGAATGGCATTCTGTTTGGCGCGGGTGCCGAGGTTAACGTCGGTGGTCTGGTCGCTTCCGCACTTGGCATGTCCGAGACAATGATGAGCAAGCTGCTGGCCACCGGCTTGCCGACGACCAAGGGTGACAGCCTGACCTTCGCCTACGGCGCGGTGGCCGGCGAACCGGCGCAAAGCACCGTGGTGGTCGAAACGGGGGCGCGGATCACCGCTGCGGATGGCGGCAAGGTCGTCCTGATTGCGCCAAAGTCAGTCGATAATCAGGGGTTCATTGGGGGAGCTGGCAGCATCGAGACGATTCTGGCAGCGGGTGGCAAGGTTATCGTGACCGCGCCCGACGAACCGTCGCTGCGCGGCTTGCTGGTTGAAACCCAGGCCGCTACCTTCAAGGACAGCCTGGGCAGCAATGCAACGCTGGACGGTACAGCGACCAACAGCGGGCACATCGACACTGGTCCCGGGGGTGTCGTCACCCTCGCTGCCTTGGCGGTCAACCAGAAGGGGATTGTTAACGCAACGAAGGCGGTCAACCTGAACGGCACGACCATGCTGGTCTCCGGTTCAACTGAGACCGATCTGCTGACCGTAAACCAGCGCGGCAGCGTTGCTGAAATCGACTGGGTGAGCGGTTTCGGTGTCGGCGCCGGCAAAGCGGTGGAGTTTGTTCAGTCCTCTACGGGGAGTGTAGCCTACAACTATGTCTACGATCCGGATCGCACTGCGGTCGATGGTCTTGCCCTGAATCGGGCCGGTCGTACCAGTATCGATGGCATTCTCAAGGCAAACGGCCAATTCGTGTTGATCAACGAAAAAGGGATCGACTTCGGCAGCAATGCTCGCGTTTCGGCGAATAATTTCGTTGCCTCGGCACTCGGAATGAATCCGAACATTGTCGGAACCGGGCTGCTCGGACAAAAAAACGTTAACACGCGGGCGTTTTATCTCAATGCAAGACCCACGAAGTTCAGTGAGAATGACCCGGCGCTGAAGACAATCGTCAGCGATGCTCTGGCGACAGTTCGTCAGGCAACGATCAAGGTTCAGTCCGGCGCGCAGATTGAAAGCGGAAGCAATGGCTACGTCATTCTGGCGGGGATGAAAATTGACCAGGTCGGTCAGATCACTTCGGACAACGGCCAGGCTTTGCTGGCAGCCGGCGCAGATCTATACCTGAAGCCCGGTTACTCGTCATTCATGCGCGGATTTACCGCCGAGGTCAATCCGTTCTACATGGTCCGTGACGACGTAAACAAGAGTTGGGTCGCCCTGTCGCGCAACGACGATGCCAACGCTGTGATCAATCGGGGCACGATCAGCGTGCCTTTCGGCGACATCACCCTGGTTGGGCACGAAATAACCCAGGCCGGGATTCTGCGGGCGAGCACGTCGGTGACATCAAACGGCTCGATCCACCTCGTTGCGCGCGATCAACTCAATACGCAGGATGAAGGGGTGCCCGCCGCGTCGCTGTTTTATCGCCAGTACGGCGAGCAGGGCGTGTTGGCATCGACGTCGAATTCCGTGAGCAGCACGGCTGATGACGTTTCGGCCTTCGTAACTGGCCAGGTGGGCGGCAAGCTGACGTTCGCGCCGGGTAGCCAGACAGTGATCGACATCGATGGCCGCAACAAAAAGACCCTGACTGCCGACCAGACTTTCATCAAATCGTCGATAGAGGCTGTCGCCAGTAAGATTGTCGTTGCAGACGCCGATATCGAGGCTCGTGGCGGCAATATCCGCCTAAATGCAAGTGAGAAGTTCGGCGAGTTTTCTGCGTTTGCCACAGACCCGCTGGTTCCTGAAAGAACGGCTACACCCCAGGCGGGTGTGGGTATCTTCGTCGATGATGGTGCACGCATCGATGCATCCGGCGTCGATGCCTCGGGCGAGGATCAATGGGGAACGAAGAAGGGCAAGTCGGTTGCCGACCTCTTCATCGAGGTGGAGTTGCGCGGCGATGAATTCGCCGACAACGCGGTGCAGCGCTCCGGCACCTTGCGTGGCCAGAAAGCCTGGGTCGACATTCGCGACAAGGTGAGCATCGCCAACCTGGATGGCTGGGTCAACAAGGTCGGGCAGACTGTATTCGAGAAGGCAGCAACCGGCGGGGAGGTTTCGCTGGGTTCCACGGGAAGCGTGATCGTCAAATCCGGTTCGACGCTCGATGTGTCTGGTGGCAAGGTTGACTTCGCTGCAAGCGCTGTCCAGGAGTCGATCGCCACGGCCGTGAATGGCAAGAGCTATCGCCTGAATGATGCGCCGACTTCGATTCCCTACCTTTCGCTGACGACCGTCAGTCGCAATGAATCCGCCTACGTCGAGGGCAAGAGCGCCGGCACTGTTAGCTTGTCCGGGCACAGCCTTGCGGTCGACGGCAATTTGCTGGCAAAAACCACAGTCGGTACGCGGCAGCGCGAAATGGGGGACCCGTCCAGCAATCGTTATGCGGTTCCCTACGGTGGCCGGCTGATCGTCAAGGACTTCGGGCAGCATTATGTTGTCCAGGATCGCGACCTGGCCAGCCAGGCCCAGATCGCGGCGGTCTTCGATCGCGCCCAGATTAGCTTTGTCAAGGGCGCAGCGACGGCAGCCAGTGGGCTAAAGGCTGACGATGCGGCCGGGCCGAAACTCGAATTGTCGGAATTGATCGCCGATGCCGGTTTTTCGCGTTTCGAGATTTCAAGCGAAGGGCGGATCGATATTCCGACCGAAGTCACGCTCGATCTGGCGGCTGGCGGCAGTTTTTCGGCATCCGGCCGGCAAATCTACGTGGCCGGTGATATTTCGGCGCCGAGCGGCAAGATTGCACTGAGCACGCTGGATATGAGCGGTAAATCGCTTGATGCGCCATCGACCAACGAAGCGAAATACTCTACCTTGCTGCTTGATTCGGGCTCTAGCCTGTCGACCGCCGGGGTCTGGGTCAACGATTATCTGGGCAATCGCCTCAGCAAGATGGCCAAGTCCATTGACGGCGGTAGTGTCAGCCTTGTTTCGGCCTACGACATCGACTTGCGCGCCGGCAGCGCTATCGATGTTTCCGGTGGCGGTTGGGTGAATTCCAGCGGCAAGTTGACTGCGGGCAATGCCGGATCCATCAAGCTCGCTACCGGCGGTGTCGAGGGGGCTGCTTACAATTTTGGAGGCGATGGCGATCTTCGGGATGCCAGTTTGTTCCTCGATGGCACGCTGTCCGCTTACGCGCTGGGCAAGGGCGGCAAATTGACGGTGGAAACGTCGGCAATCACGCTTGGTGAGAAGTTTGCCGAAGACAGTCGGGCCTGGAGCCGTTCCGATCGGCTGGAAAAAGAGCAGGTTGGTGCGGCATTCGACGCCGGCTTCGTCGACCGTGGTGGATTTTTCAGCTTCTCGTTCGTGGGGCGCGACGGAGTGACCGTTCTCGATCGTGCACAGGTTTCTCCGGATCCAGTGAGTTGGTCACTGGCTGGTTTGCCGGGTTATCGCTTCCGGTCGACCAGCAGTGCGGTGGGCAGTTTCGCTCAGTCGGTCGCGCTGCACCCTGAATTGCGCGCCGGATTGACTTCTCTTTCGCTGGCAACGCGCAGCAGGGAGTTCGGCGATCTGCACGTCGGCGAGGGCGCCTATCTTGGTGTCTCGGCTCAGGGCAGTATCGATCTGGTTTCCATGGCGCAATTGACCGTGCTCGGTACGCTGGAGGCGCCGGCTGGCCAGATTTCGCTGCGCCGTCCGAAAGACTATGACGAGAAGGTCAGTACGAAGGGTTACAACCAACTCGAACTGGAGTTTTCAGATACCAAACAGTCGGAATCAATCTACCTTGGATCGAACAGTCGCCTTTTAGCTGCAGGTACCACAGTGTTGTCCGCAGATACGCGCTCGGCGCTGGAGTCTGGGGCGACCGCCGAATCGCTGCTTGCCGAGTCGCGTTACAAGGGTAGCGTGTTGAATGGCGGCACTGTCAGCCTCGATGCCGGTTTTGGCTATTTGGTTACGCGCGAAGGGTCGCAGATCGACGTGTCCGGCGCCAGCGTAACGTTGAATGCGGCAACCAGCAATGGTCAGGGTGGGGTTTCCTATCCAGCCCAGACCGTGGGTAGCACCGGCGGTACCGTCAATTTCAAGGCGCGCGAAGGCATGCTGATCGATGGAGGGTTTGCCGCTACCGGTAAACAAGGCGCCTTGGGCGGTACTTTTACCCTGTCCTTTATTGATGTCGATTACAAGTCAAATCCGTGGGATATCGACAAACCCGAAAATGGTGATTTCACGGCGGAGCAGTTGGCATCTATGGCCGACCGACAACTGACGCTCTATCAATCGACCGGAGGACATGCCGCTAACTGGTTACTTGATGGTGATGGTGGCAGCTATCTGGCAGGCGATACTCTCTTGAACTCGTTGAAATACAACGGCCAGGCTGCGCTTGATCTGGCGTTGCTCACGTCCGGCGGGTTCGGATCGTGGTCGCTGACCAGCCAGCACGAGATGCGCTTTTCCGGCGCCATTACGGCGACAGCGAACAATCAGCTCAAGCTGTTGGCGTCAAAATTCTCGGCTGCTGACGATACGACAGTTGTCACGCTGACTGCGGCTGCAGCGCAGATCGGAAACATCAGGACCGGTGCCACTGCATCGACGGCGAGCATCGGCAATGCCAAGGCAACGATCAACGCGCTCGACATTGGGCTGGTTGGCACCTTTGACTGGAACGGCTTCGGGACCACCAAGTTTGTCAGCCAGGGTGAAATCCACTTCGACAGCGTCGGTACGAGCGTTAGCGACTACAAGGGCCAGATGTCGGCTGCCGGCGACCTGACGTTCTCGGCTGCACGCCTGAGCCCATCGACCTACAGCAATTTCCGTGTGGACCTGTTGGCCGATCCGAATAGCAGTATTTCGATTACCCGCCCGGAAGGGGCTGTCGCCGATGTTTCGCTGTCAGCTGCGGGCCGCCTCGAATTTGCGGCGCCGGAGATCACTCACGAAGGCACCATTTCCGCTCCGCTGGGCGAAATTGTTTTCAGCGCACCGGGCGGCAAGGTGACGTTGAAGGAAGGAAGTATCACCTCGGTAGCCGCAGACCGTGATCTGTTGTTGGGCTATACCACCGAGTCCGGCACGGCCTGGAAGTATCTTGGCAGCAAGATTACGGCCCTGCCCAACAAGGGTGTCCGGATAGATGCCTCGGATACCGTGGTTGCCAGCGGCGCCAAACTCGATCTTTCGGGTGGCGGCGATGCGTTGGCTTGGGAATTCACCGCTGGACCGGGCGGCAAAACTGACGTTCTGAAGGCATCGTCCCAGACATTTGCCATCGTTCCGGGTTGGAGCGGCTTTACGGCGACGGACGGTGAATTGCAGCAAGGATATTTGTCGGCGACCGGTGATTTGGCCGCCCCGTTGAAGGCCGGCGACCGAATTGCTCTAGCCGACAACCCGGCCGGTCTGAACGGCAGCTATGTTCTGCTGCCGGCACGCTATGCGGTTCTACCCGGCGCCTATCTCGTGACCGTCACGAGCAGCAAGGAAAGCGTGCTCGGCAGGGTGCAAACCCAGGCCGACGGCTCATGGTTGGTAGCCGGTTCGCGCCTCGCCGTCAACTTTGACGGAACGACTACTACGACTACTGCCTACTCAGCAACGCCGCTCACGCTTGAACTGGCTAGTTCAAGCGTTGTCGCAACGCGGGCTGCTTACGTCACCACCAAGGCCAGTCAGTTCTTCTACGATGTCGATGGTGCGAAGCTGCCGGGCGATGCCGGGCAACTGACGGCTATTGGCCGAAACAGTCTGGTCTTTGATCCGGCGGTCGTGGCTATGCGGGTGGCCGAAATTTCTGCTGCCGATGGGCGCCAGCGCGCCGGGAGCGGTCTTGAGGTCGATCTTGCTGCACCCAAATTGCGCGTAACTGACAACGCAGGCACGGGCACGGCAAATGCTGGTTGGTCGGTCCTCGATCAGGAGAAGCTCAACGCCTTGGGCGCGTCGAGCATCCTCATCGGCGGCGCGCGGACGGTAAGCGGGATGACGACCACTATCGAAAGCGTTGCTAGCGATGTTGAGGTCAACAATAGCCACGGGGCGCTGAGCGTCGCAGAAATAATGATGACTGCTACCGATAGGCTGACCGTGACAGAGAACAGCCGTATCGAGTCGATCGGTAGTGCCGATGTGCGCGATATCAGGCTTAGCGGCGACGGTGCGTTTATGCGTGTGGCAGAGAGCGGCCAGGCGGCGCTGACGCGGGTCGATGGGACCGTTCAGCGCGCCAAGGGCGACCTGAATATCGAAACGGGTGCCAGCATTGCCGGCCAGTCGTTGATTTTTGATGCTACTCGGAACACGGCATTGGACGGAATGGTTTCGCTGGGCTCGCGCCGTAGCGATGGCAGCCGCGAGAGCAACGGTGCCATCGCCATCGGTGCCGGGCGGCTCAATGTCGTGGGCGACGGCAGCACTCCGGCTGATGGGCTCACACTGGATAACGCGTATTTGGCGCGTTTCGCGACCGGCGACCAGCTTCGGTTAACCAGCTACTCCACTCTGGATCTCTACGGTAACGCCGTGTTGGGCTCGGCTAGCCTCAAGGAGTTGATTGTCACCGCTGCTGGCGTTGCAGGCCACGGTGACGCTGGCAGCGTGGCCGAAATCGCGGCCCAGAGCGTTCGCTTCATCAACCCGGAAGGTTCCTCATCCTTCGTGGCGGGCGATACGCTGGGCGGGGGGCGCCTTGGCATCCAGGCAACCATGGTCGAATTTGGTGAAAATGCGACAGCCACCGGCCGCAAGGCCGAGACGGCCGGTTTTGCTATCCGTGGTTTTAGCGATGTCGATGTCGTGGCAAGTGGCGACGTTCGCTTTGCCGGTATCGGCGTTACCGCCATCGACAACGTGGACGGAAGCGGCAACGCGGCAAATCTGAACATCGATGCGGCGCGCGTTGTCACGGTGGGTACGGCGGACCACCTGTTGGTGGCTAGCGGCGCGACGACCATCACGCGCAATGCCAAGGCCAGCACGGCGGAATCTGATGTTGGCCTTGGTGGCACCCTGGATTTGCGTGGCAAATCGCTCGACGTTTCCGGAAAAATTGATGTTGCCGGCGGCACGCTGACACTTTCGGGTACCGACTATCTGAAGGTGCTCAAGGACGCGTTTGTGGGGGCAGAGGGCAAAAAGGTTGCGTTTGACGATACCTATGCCTACGCCTCGGGCGGACGGATTGCCCTCAAGTCGCAAAATGGCGATGTCACTGTGCAAGACGGTGCAGTCGTCTCGGTTTCCGCAGATCCGGATGGTGGAAATGCGGGTAGTCTTTTGCTGGTCGCCCCGCAGGGGACGGTTTCTGCTGCCGAAGGCACGTTGCGCGGCGCAGCAAATGAGGCAAGCGAACAGGGCTTGCTGACCGTAGATGCCAAGTCGCTGGATCTCGACGCGCTGACAGGAGCGGTGATCGACAATGCCGGTACGCGCCACTTCACTGCGGGTTGGGATATCCGTCGGCGCAGCGGCGACTTGACGCTGAACAAGGAAATCAAGGCGGATGCCGTGAAGCTGGCGGCAGACGCAGGCAACATCGACATTGCCGGCATCATCGATGCTTCGGGCAACAAGGGCGGCACGATCGAGCTTTACGCTAATCGCGCTGGCGGCGTTGGTGGCTGGGTCAACCTGAAGGCAGGTAGCCAGCTCAAAGCTTATGCTGAGGAAAGCGTAGGAGCCGGGCAGGGAACAAAGGGGCAGGGTGGCACGGTGATCGTCGGCGTCAGTGCCAGCGATGCCGCAGACGATCTGGCCACCGGTATTAGCTTCGACGGAGAGAGCGGCGGCAAGGCGGCTGCTTCGATCGACGTGTCGACAGCAGTCGATAGCACGGCTGACAAGGGCAAGGTGATCTTCCGTGCGCCGCGCCAGGATACGTTAGGGAATTTGACTGGTTTCGATGGTGCGATCATCGTCAGCAATGACGCACTTGCCAGCGTGCTGCCGACTTCTTACGTTGTCAGCCCGTCCACCGCAGTTTCCACCCTGGGTTGGGGCACGACAGTCAGTATCCGGTTGTCGGCTAGCAGTATTGCCCAGGCAACGCTCGATTTGAGTGGCCTTGGTAGCAAGAATGTACTGCGTGCCGATGGCACCGCACTTTCTGACAACGATCTGGTCAGCGCGACAACTGGCAAGGTGCTTGTTTTCGACGGTAGTACATTCAGGATTTCACCGACAGCTGCTTCAGCAATTCCGGCTACTCCAGCTTCCGCTGCGCTGACCTCGGGGGCATATCAGGTTTCCGGATCGGCACCGGTTGCATGGGGTATGACGGCATTCAAGGCGGCAGCGGCAAACCTGGCGACTACCCAGATCAAGGTTGCCGGTAAGAGCTACGCTCTACTTGGCAGCAATGGCAGCCCACTTGCAGCGGGAGCCATCAAGAAGGATCAGAACGTCCTGGTGGTATTCGACGGCACTGCCTTCCGGGTATCTCCGACGACTCATACAGCAGCTCGTACGGTTAACCTGGCGACTGGCCCGACCGCCACACAATACCGGGTCGATAGCGCTAGCACTGTTGCCGGTTTGGTGTCGGGGAGTGTGGTGACCTTTACTGCGACGGCACAGGCAACTGCAGGTGCAACCCTCAAGGTGGGCGGCAACAGTGCTGTCGTTCTGCTAAAGGCGGATGGAACGCCGCTGGATAGCGAAGTCAAGGAAAGCGGGGTGCTCAAGACTGCTGCCACGTTCGAAGCCGGGCAAAGTGTGGTCGCCGTGTTTGACGGTTCGGCCTTCCGCATTTCTACGTTGGCGCTCAAGGACACCGGCACGGTTGCCAATACGTACAAGGTGACGCCAACTGTGAAGCCGGTATCGAATGCCGAGGTAACGACCGACGGCTATACGGTGACATTCAGGGCACGGCAGGCCAATACCGGGGCCGGCAAGCTGACTGTTGTAACCGAGGCCAGTACCTCCGGTACGACGATCAATCTGAAGCAGGCTGATGGAAGCGCCTTGAAGAGCGGCGACATAAAGAACGACCAGTTGTTAACGGCCGTCTACAACACAAATGCCGATGGAACGGGCGAATTCCGCTTGGTCGGCGGCACTGAGCTGGCAAGTGCGCCAGTAACCGACTCGGCTATGGCCACGGTCAACCTGCAGGGCAATATCTCCGGTGCAGCAAGTGTCGCCCTCGAAGCCGTCAATACGACGCGCAAATCGGGAGAAGTGGTTCTGGGTACGGATCAGCAGCGATTCATTGTGGAGAGGACGGCACAGGCTGCCGCACTCAAGGGTAAATCCTTTGTTGCTGTAGCTGATGCCGAGGGGCGTTTAGAAGTCGTGTTCCGTCCAGGTGAGGAGATTCGTTCGACAGGTGATATCTCTGTCAGTGGAGACTGGGACTTCAGTTCGGCGCGCTATGCGAGTCAACCGGGAACGCTCAGCCTGCGTGCCGGTGGCGATCTTAATGTGGCCGGAACGCTGAACGATGGATTTGGCGAGCTGGTCACCGGGGATAGCTCTTTCCGTGCGGTATCCAGGGATGCGCAGCTTGCTTCGAGTGGCGACAGTTGGTCGTTCCGCCTGGTGGCTGGCGCGGACTCGGCGCAAGCTCAGCCGATGGCGACCCGCAGTGAAACAAGCGAAGGAAGCATACTGATCGGCACCAACAAGCTGGTGCGGACGGGGACAGGTACGATCGAGATGGCCGCCAGCAAGGACATCAAGCTCTTTGACCGCGCCGCGATTTATACCGCCGGGGTGGATGCCGCGACTCAACCGGATGGCTTCGTGGCTGCATCGGCGCCCAGCAGAACGGCCGTAGGTGAAAAATCTGCCTTCTCGATGTTCCCGTCAGGGGGTGGCGATATCAGCCTGACCGCTGGCGAGGACATCCTGATGGTCAAGAGCGGAGACAAGGATCCAGACGAACGTCATATCAATGAATGGCTATTCCGGGCCGGCGGCAAGAGCGCCAGCTTGCAATGGTGGTCGCGGATAGCGTCGTTCCAGCAGGGGGTGGCGGCTTTTGGCGGCGGTGACGTCAAGGTGACCGCCGGCCGGGAGGTTAGCAACCTGGTGGTTGCCTTGCCTACCAATGGACGAGTTCCTCAAATCGATGGTGTCAGCCAGCCTGACAGCGCGGTAGTGCAGGGTGGGGGCGATCTGACGGTGCGTACGCCGGGAACAATTACGGGCGGCTTGTTCTACGTGGAAAATGGTGTCATGCGTATCGACGCCGGGGCTTTGAAATTCGATGTCGGTCTTGCCCTCGGTAACGCACCGGCTATCGTGACTGCCAAAGGCGATATCGAGCTTGGCAACGTTTTCAATCCGCTTTGGGTAGATACCGACTACGTCTACAACACCTACAACGGGGAGAAAAATCTTGCCGGTAACAAGGGCACTGTTGCGTGGACGAATGCCAACAAAACCAATAATGAGTATGACGTTCGCTTTGGAACTTATGGTGAGAATACCAAGCTAGATGTCGTATCGGCAGCGGGCGATGTGGCACTGAATGGCAAGGGCAGTTTTTTTGGCAAGTCTGACGATGAAACCCACCGCCTGATGCCTTCCAGGGTCAAAGTGGCTGCACTGAATGGCGATATCGAAGGCAGTGTGGCGCAAGCGTCGGGTAAAAACGGGCAACTCGACCTGCTCGCCCAGGGCTCGATTTCGCTCACCGATACCTTCATTACACAGCTTGACGTTCCTGCCGAGTTGTTGCCCAGCGTACGCAATCCGCTCAAAAATACGGGCATCAACGGTCGCAGCGGTTTTAGCCTGATAGGTTTGTTGTCGAGTGGCAGCGTTCTGGAACAGCATTCGGCGACGGGTTGGCATGCCGACGACACTGAGCCGAGCCGCCTGGTTGCCCTGAACGGCGATATCGTGGCCAAGACCAGTGATTTCTCCAAGTATTCGCAGTTCAACGAAGCGGTGCGCGTTGTGGCCGGTGGTGACGTTACGGACTTCAATGTCAGTATCCAACATGCCCACGCTGGTGACGTAAGCAGCATTGTCGCTGGCGGGGATGTCGGTTTTGCTTATCAGACCACGGGTGAGCCAGGCAAAGTAAAAGCGGTTGCCGCGCATTCTCTTGGCATTGAAGTCACCGGCCCGGGAAGTGTCGAGGTAGACGCCGGCGGGACTGTCGACCTAGCTGATACCGGCGGTATCGTATCCCGTGGCAATCTGGAAAATCCATATCTGCCGGAGGGCGGTGCCAGCGTTTTGGTGGCCGCTGGCGCTACGCCGGACTACGAATCGCTCCGGGTCTTCCTGAAGGTGGGCAAGGAAATCGGGAATGCCGAGTTGCGCATGCGTTTCTTTACCTTGCTGCGCGAATACGGCAAGGAAGCCCAGAAGACTGGAGATGAGAGTTACTACGAGAAGGGACGGTTGTTGGCGCAAGCTTTGTTCCCGAGCGAAAAAATTGGTCGGGGAGACATCAAGTTGTCGGTCAGCCAGATCAAGACCGAGCAGGGCGGTGGCATCCATGCCTTTGCGCCGGGCGGCAGCATCCAGGTTGGCGTGGCCGTTCCTACGCTGGAAAAGAAGGCTTCCCAGCAGGGCATCTTCACCATCCGCGACGGCGAGATATTTGCCTATGTCGCCAACAACTTCTTGGTCAACCAGTCGCGAGTATTCACGCTCGACGGTGGCGACATCATGATTTGGGCCGATAAAGGCGATATCAATGCCGGCAGTGGTTCGAAGACGCAGATTTCTACGCCGCCGCCGGTGCTGGTCATTCGTGACGGACAGATCGTGCTTGATACCTCCAACTCGATTTCAGGGTCGGGTATTGGTGTGCTGGCTTCACGTGATGATACTCAGGCCAGTGACATGAGCTTGTTTGCTCCAGAGGGAGCGATTGATGCCGGTGATGCTGGCTTGCGCAGTACCGGGAATATCACGCTTGGCGCACGGGTGGTTCTCAATGCCAACAATATTCAGGCTAGCGGTAACGTGTCAGGGGCGCCTGCGCCGGTCACGGCCGCCGCGCCCGTTGCCGCCGTGACCAATCCGACCAACAACGAAAACAAGGCCCTTGAAGAAGTTGCGCCTGCCGCAGGCAAGCGCGACGGGGCGGGGGGCATGTTGACGGTCGAAGTGCTGGATAGTGAGCCTGCAACTGCTCAGACGCCGGCGACAACCGAACCTTCTGCTCCGGCAAAGGCGCCGAACAACGACGATGAGCGGAAGCCCAAATCCAGTTCTGCCGGGTAGCACGGCTGTAAGAATCAAATTTCATAATAGTTCGATCAACCCAACAACCTTGAAGACGATGAGAAACCTTGCACACTGGATGATGGCGGCGGCGAGCTTTGTTGCCCTGAACGCGCAAGCGGCGGATGGTTTTAATCCGGACGACTGGCAGCACAAGCAGAAGACGCTGATCGACACGACGGCCGAAGGCGTCGAGCTGAAGCTGGGCGCAGCCCAGTTGCCGCTGGCCTTGCGCCTGCACACCGGCAATTTTGCCTTTGCCGAAGCCAAGCCGGACGGCAGCGATCTGCGCGTGACGGCTGCCGACGGCAAGACGCCGCTGCGTTTCCACATCGAAAAATATGATTCGACCAACGAGCTGGCGGTGATCTGGGTGCAACAGCCCAAGCTGGCGCCGCTGGCCAAAACGGACGCGGTCACGCTGCTCTGGGGTAATGAAAAAGCGGTTGCAGCCAGCGATGCCAAGGGCAGCTACGATGCGGCCCAGAATCTGGTGCTGCATTTCTCCGACAACGGTCCGGTACAGGATTCCTCGGTCAACCGGAATAATCCGCAAAATTTGACAATCAAACCTGTCGCCGGCCCGCTCGGCGACGCGGCCAGCCTGGACGGCAGCACGACGCTGACGGTTCCTGCGTCTCCCTCGCTTAAGCTGGTGACCGCCAATGGCCTGACCTTCACGGCGTGGATCAAGCCGGTGGCCAACGCTTCCGGTACGTTGTTCCAGCAAAGTGAAGGCGGCAAGAGTCTGGCCCTGGCGCTCAAGGGCGGCAAGCTGGTGGCCGTGGTCAATGGCAAGGAATTCGCCTCGAAGGCGACGGTGCTGGCCGATACCTGGCAGCACGTGGCGATGACGCTGATTGGCGGCAAACTGACCTTCTACATGGAAGGTGCCGAGGCTGGCACGGCCGATATTGCGCTCGACGACACGGCTGGCGACATCCAGATCGGTGCCGGATTCCGTGGCGAACTCGACGAAGTGACCCTGGCCGCGACCTCGCGTTCGGCTGATTACATCAAGGCCCTGCATGGCAGCCAGCAGCCGGACAGCCTGATGTACGGCGCCGAGGAAGAGGAGGCAGGTGAAGCTGCTTCCTACGTCGGCATCCTGCTCGGCGCGTTGACGGTGGACGGCTGGATTGTCATCGGCATTCTCGCCGTCATGGCCGTCATCAGCTGTGCAGTCATGGTTGGCAAGACCCTGTTCCTGGGCAAGGCGGAAAAGGCCAACGATGCCTTCCTCAACCGCTTCCGTGACAACCCGCGCAAGCTGTTGCAACCGGACTCGATGGATACCAAGGCGCTGAGCGAAGACGAGGCGATGCGCCATTCAACGATCTTCCGTCTGTACAAGATCGGCATCCAGGAAATGCATCACCGCTTCGACACCCAGACCAAGAGCGGTGTCCAAAACAAGCTCTCCGATGCTGCCCTCAATTCGATCCGTGCCGCCATGGATGCCGGGCTGGTCCGCGAGAACCAGCGCCTGAACAGCCAGATCGTGCTGCTCACCATCGCCATTTCCGGCGGTCCCTTCCTCGGCCTGCTCGGTACCGTAGTCGGCGTCATGATCACTTTCGCGGCGATTGCTGCAGCTGGTGACGTCAATGTGAACTCGATTGCGCCGGGTATCGCCGCTGCGCTGGTCGCCACCGTCGCCGGTCTGGCCGTGGCGATTCCCGCCCTGTTCGGCTACAACTGGCTGGCCATCAAGATCAAGAACGTCTCGGCCGACACCCAGGTGTTCGCCGACGAGTTCCTGACCAAGTCCGCCGAGCAGTACGCCGTCTAAGCGGGAACGAGCACGATGCACGTTCAGGAAGACAACCAGCCCTACGACGAGATCAATGTCACGCCGATGCTCGACCTCGCCTATGTGCTGCTGGTCATCTTCATCATCATGACGACGGCCTCGGTGCAGGGCGTCAAGGTCGAGTTGCCGAAAACGGTGGCCAGCTCCAGCCTGGCCAAGCCGGGCACCAAGGCGGTGACGGTGGCGCGCAACGGGGACGTCTTCATCGACGCCTACCCGGTGACCATGGAGCAGCTTGACCTGCGTCTGGCCCAGTATCTGGCGGCCAATCCGGCGCTGTCGATTGTCATCAAGGGCGATGGACAGGCCCAGTACGCCAAGGTCATGGAGGTCATGGAGTTGCTCAAACGCAACGGCATCACCGACCTTGGCCTGGCGACGACGCGGGCGCAGAGGTAGGCCATGCACGTTCAAGCAGAAACCAAACCCTACGACAGCATCAACGTCACGCCGATGCTCGACCTCGCCTATGTGCTGCTGGTCATCTTCATCCTGATGACCACCGCCTCGGTGTCGGGCATGTCGATCAACCTGCCCAAGCCATCGAACAAACCAAGCACCGAGAAACACGAGATCAAGATCATCCAGATCAAGCCAGACGGATCGCTGCACCTCAACGGTGTCGGCGTTACGGTTCGCGAACTGGAGGTCCAGCTAAAGTCGACCATGGCCCGCGACCCGAAGGCCTCGGTCGTGCTCAAGGGCGATCCGGCGGTCAACTACGCGCGCGTCGTCGAAGTGCTCGATCTCACCGGTGCCATGGGCATCGGCGCCGTGGGACTCGTCACGGCGAGAATTGGTAACTGACGGCTATGGAAACAAAGATCAAGCCGTCGCGGCGCTGGGTGAGTATTGTCGTGATCGCCGTGCTTGGCGCCGCGATCATCGCCATTGTCACCTGGGGCATCATGAGCCTGATGGGCGGCAAGTCCGGCAAGCCGCGCAAGCCGCCGGTCGTCACCCTGCTGCCGGATAAACCGCCACCGCCCCCGCCGCCGCCCAAGGAAGAAAAGAAACCCGAGCCGCCCAAGGAAAACAAGGACGTCAAGATCGAGCCGCCCAAGGAAGCGCCGCAGCCGGCGCAGAACGAGCCGCTCAAGATGGAAGGTGCGGCGGGGGATGGCGACAGCGCTTTCGGCTCCGGCACGGTCGGCCGCGAATACGCCGGCGGGGCGATTGGTGGCGCCGGCATGCAGGGCATGTACGCCGGCCGCCTGCAGCGCCATTTGCAGGAACAGCTGAGCCGCAATCGCAAGCTGAAGGAATCCGACTATCGCGTCACCGTGCGCGTCTGGCTGCGCCGCGACGGCTCCGTCGAGAAGGCCGATCTGGCTCAAAGCACCGGTAATAGCGGGCTGGATGAACTGCTGCGCGAAGCCTTGCTGCAAGTCGCCGCCATGCGCGAAGCGCCGCCTGAAAACATGCCGCAACCGATCCGGATACGCATTACTGCCCGCGGTGCGCCTTAGTCACGAATTGAATTGAAGAAACCCAGAGAGAAATCCATGAAATTCACTCAAAAACCTTTGCACAAAGCCATGGTCGGCGTCTTCGTCGGCTTGCTGGCGGCCGCTCAGCCGGCGCTGGCCGACGACCGCGAGTCGCTTGAAACCTTGCGCGAAACGACGCTCAATTTGATCGATGCGCTGGTCGAACAGGGTATTTTCAGCCGCGAAAAGGCCGATGCGATGGTCAAGGCTGCCCAGTCCAAGGCAGCGAAAACGGTAACCCGCGAAAAGTCCAAGTCGGCAGCGCCGGTGCGCGTTCAGTATGTGCCCGAGACGGTCAAGAACGAGATCCGTGACCAGTTGCGCCAGGAGGTGCTGGCCCAGGCCAAGGCAGAGCGCTGGGCCGAACCGAATGCAGTCCCGTCGTGGCTGGATCGGATCAAGTGGGAGGGTGACATCCGGGTGCGCTATCAGCCTGAGTTTTATGACATAGCGAATGCGACACAGGCGCAGTATTTGGCTTCTGTTGCAGATACCCTGCCAAATCGGGCTGCGGGGTTCCTTTCTTTGGCTTCAAATACGGCTGAAGACCGCGACCGTTTCCGTTTGCGGGCGCGCTTGGGTATGCTTGCCAAGGTTTCCGATGATTGGAGCGCGGGCGTCCGCTTGGCTACGGGAAATACGACTGATCGGGTGTCGACCAATCAGACGATGGGTCAGGATTTCAACAAGTACCAATTGACGCTTGACCGGGCTTTCATTAAGTACGATCCGGCCGAATGGCTGACGGTCAGCGGTGGCCGCATACCCAACCCATGGCTTTCCACGGATCTGGTTTGGGATGAAGACCTCAACTTTGAAGGCTTTGCAGCGACCATCAAGCCGAGTTTCGCCAACGGGGATTTCAAACCATTCCTAACTGCTGGTGCCTTCCCGCTCCGCGAGGATGGCCCGCCGACAAAAACCAGTCGCTGGCTGAGGGGAGTCCAGGCTGGAGCAAAGTGGCAGTTGGCCTCGAATACCCGTCTGAATTTTGGTGCTGCGTTGTATGACTACGATAATTTTGCGGGGCAAAAAGAGTCTGACGCCAACTACTACGATCTGAGCTACCAAGCATATGGGCAGTATGAATACGGCACCGGATTGCGCCAGAAAGGCAATACGCTTTTCCGTACCAACGCATCGGCTGATAGTGCTTCATCTGCCTTGTGGGGACTGGCCTCCAAGTTCCGTCCGGTCAACCTGACTGCCTCGCTCGATCTGGCACATTTCGACCCGGTCCATGTCGTGCTGACAGCCGATTACGTCAAAAATACCGCTTTCGATCGCAGCGAAATCCAGCGTCGGACGGGTGTTGTGCTGACTGATGGCAAGGACTACGGCTACCTCTTCAAGCTTGCCGTCGGCATGCCAAAGCTTGAAAAGCGCCATGACTGGCAGAGTAGTTTTGCTTACCGCTATCTGGGGTCCGATGCGACGGTCGACGCCTTTACCGACTCCGATTTCGGTCTCGGCGGTACCAATCTCAAGGGCTACCAGCTGGGCATGAACTACGCGATGGATCAGAACGCTTGGTTGAGCTTGCGCTGGATGTCGGCTGAATCGATTGAGTCCTTCGCTCCTGGCACGAACTATCGTTTCGGGGTCGATCTTCTTCAGGCTGACGTCAATGTGCGCTTCTAAAACAAAGCTCTCGGCCCTGTTGCTGGCGGCAGCGTTGGCCGCAACACCGGCCCTGGCTGCCGAAAAAAAAGCCGACCCGAACAAGGGTGAAGTCCGTCGCTTGCAACAGATGCAGCGCCAGCTGGAGCAGGAGAAGAACCTGTTGGCCGAGCAGAAGGCAGCGGCGGAAAGCGAGTTGGGTGAGGTTCGCAAGAAGGTAGATGGCGAGTCCCGTCGGGCTGCGGCGCTGAGTCGTGATGCTGCTGCCCTGCGTGCGGCCCGCGATGCCACAGCCGCCAAGTTGGCCGAAACCGAGGCCGAGCTGCGCAAGACCCAGGAGGCGCAACGTGCCGCAGAGGCCGAAGGCAAGCGCTTGCAAGCCGCCCTGGCGGCGGAGAAGCAGCAACTGCAGGTATGCACCGAGCGCGGCCAGGAATTGCGCAAGGTGAGTAACCAGGTGCTCGATCTCTATGAAAAGAAAAGCTGTCTCGACAGCAGCTTGCAGCGCGAGCCGTTCACCGGGCTGAAGCGGGTCGAGATCGAGAACGCGGTCGAGGACATGCGCGAGAAGCTGGATAGCCAGCGCGTCGGCTCATGAGCGTTGGCGTTCTGGCGCGGGGCTTGTCTTTTTCGGGCCCAGCCGTGGCCCGCGCCTTGCCGTTCGCGGTTTTTATCGGCCTGATGGCGGTCGAGCCGTGGTTGGCGGCGCAGTTGGCCGGGGTAATCGACCCGCGCTGGTTTTACGGTATTCGTTCGGCCGTAGTGGCTAGTCTGCTCTACGTTTTTTGGCCGAGCTTCACGGAACTGACTGCGGCGCGTCGTCCGTCCATTCGGGAATTCGGACTGGCCATGGTGGCTGGCCTGATTGTCCTGGCCATCTGGTTGTCGCTGGATTCCGGGATTTTCGTGCTCGGCCAATCGGGCTCCGGATTCAATCCGCACGTGGCCGATGGCAGCATTGACTGGTCGCTGGCCTTGATGCGACTGGCCGGTTCGGCGCTGGTGGTGCCGCTCATGGAAGAGTTGTTCTGGCGCTCGCTGGTCATGCGCTGGCTGGAAGAAGCCGATTTTTCGGCGATCGACCCGGCCCGCATCGGCCTGCGCGCCGTGCTCTTGTCCAGCCTTGTTTTCGGTCTTGAACACAGCCAGTGGGCGGCCGGCATGCTGGCTGGCCTGGTCTATGGCTGGCTCTATGTGCGCAGCGGCAATCTGTGGGTGGCCATCGCGGCACATGCCGTGACCAACGCCGGCCTGGGGATTTGGGTGCTGGCGACTGGTGCCTGGTATTTCTGGTAAGAAGCGTGGCGGAAATCTAAATATCATCATCCGGTAATGTTGGTGGAATATCCTGACCGGCTGTAAATGCAAGCAAATGGGCGAGAGATGTCTGCAAGAGTTCTTGTCGTTGAAGACGAGCCGTACGTCAACGAGTTGATCACGATTAACCTCAAATACGCTGGTTTTGAGGTGCATTCCGTCGATAGTGCCGAGGCCGCCTGGCAGGTTCTGTCGTCGAACGCGCCCGATGTGTTGCTGGTGGACTGGATGCTGCCCGGCATGTCCGGTTTTCAGCTGATCCGCCATGTCCGCGCCGATTCGCGCTGGCGTGAAATTCCCGTGATCATGCTGACCGCCCGCAGCGAAGAGGTCGACAAGATTTCGGCCCTGGAAATCGGCGCTGATGACTACGTGACCAAGCCTTTTTCACCGCGCGAACTGGTCGCTCGCGTCAAGGCGGTGATCCGTCGGCGCGATCCGAAAATGCTTGAAGGCTCGGTCGAAATTGGCGGTTTGCGTCTGGTGCCCAATTCGCGCAAGGCGTTGGCCGGCGAGGAGCCGATCGGTCTGGGGCCGACCGAGTTCCGCTTGCTGCATTTCCTGATGACCCACGCCGAGCGCGTCCATAGCCGTGGCCAGTTGCTTGATTATGTCTGGGGCGGACGTTCGCACATCGAGGAGCGGACGGTCGATGTGCATATTCGTCGCCTGCGCAGCGTTCTCGAAAACCACGCGCTCGACGGCATGGTGCAGACCGTGCGCGGCATGGGCTATCGCTTCTCGATCACGCCGGATGGCAACTGAACCACCTGTTCTGACTTTTTGATTTTGGCCCGAAATTCCGGTTGACCGTGGAATTGCTCAGGAAAGCCGCTCAGCTTCCCTGCATCCGACGGTAATGCGCGACGACCAGCGGCACGTAGCGCCGGGTTTCGGCATAAGGCGGCAAGCGGCGACCATGGCGGATGACAGCGTTTTCGCCGGCGTTGTAGGCGGCTAGCGCCAGTTCCAGATTGTTATCGAACATGGCGAGCAGGTCGCGCAGATAGCGGGCACCGGCGCGGATGTTTTCACCGGGATCGAGCAGGTTCACGGTGCCGTAGCGTTTGGCGGTACCGGGCAACAACTGCATCAGGCCGGTCGCCCCCTTCGGTGAAACGGCGCCCTGGTTGTAGCCCGACTCGACGGTGATCACCGCATGCAGCAGCTTGGCGTCGACGCCAGACTCGCTGCTGGCGCGCATGACCGAATCGTGAAACGGCCGCTGGCCGTAGGGCAGGGCGAGCACGCCGCGCGGTGCGCGCAAGGCGGTGCGGGCCGGTTCGAAACGGTCGGCCAGGACCAGCCGGTAGCGCTTGTCGTCCGGAATGTTGCTGAGGTGCTCGACACCGTCCTCGTCGACAAAGCCGAAAATGCCGCCGACCGCCTGCGCCTGCAGCGGAGCAAGCGAGGTAAGGGCAAGGCAGAAGAGGGCTGAGTTGAAGCGCATGGTCGAATCATAATCCAGTTGTCCGCCCAGCTTAACCGGCCTGTGTTACCGGGGCTTGACCAGCCGATGACCGGTTTCGGCGGGCGCTGCGTCATGGTCATGTAACGCAACTTGCATAGTATTATTGTCCGGATACTTAATCTCCCTTGGCGAACCCGTGTTGCATAAACTAATTTCCCGAATCCTTGGCCGCCTTTTCGCACCCGCTGTCGTTTCACGGCTGCGTCAGCGCGGATTTACCCTGCTTGAACTGCTTGTCGTCATGGTCATCATCGGCTTGCTCGCCGGTTATGTCGGGCCGAAGTATTTTTCGCAGATCGGCAAATCGGAAATCAAGGCGACGCGCGCCCAGATCGACGGCCTCGAAAAGGCCCTCGACCAGTATCGTCTCGATGTCGGTCGCTACCCCAATACCGAGCAGGGACTGGCCGCGCTGACCAAGCGTCCGGCTGGCGAGAGCCGCTGGCAGGGCCCCTACCTCAAGAAGGAGGTGCCGGCTGACCCGTGGGGCGCCGCCTACCAGTACGCCCAGCCCGGAGAACACGGCGACTTCGATCTCTTCTCCTTCGGCAAGGATGGCAAGGCCGGCGGCGAGGACGAAAACGCCGATATCACCAACTGGTGAGTCGCGGCTAACAATGGATTACGACGTGATGGCCGTCTTTCCCGGTCGGGGTGTTTGCCGACTGACGGTAGCGGCCGAATCACCTGAACAGCTTGCCGCGGCGCCAGCCTTGCAGGGCGGCGTCATCGTCTCGTCGCGGCCGATTGGCCAGCGCAGCGGGCGGGCGCGCGGCGGCAAGTTCCCGCTGCCGCTGTTCACCCGGCAGATGCTCTCGCTGCTCAAGGCCGGCCTGACCGTTGTCGAAGGCCTCGAGACGCTGTCCGAGCAGGACCAGGGTTCGGCGACCTCCGAGGTGCTGAGCCGTCTGCTCGGTCACCTGCGGGAAGGGCAGTCGCTGTCGACGGCCATGCAGCACCATCCCGAGGCTTTTCCCGATCTATACGTGGCGACGGTTCGGGCCAGCGAGCGCACCGGCGACATGCCCGAAGCGCTGCAGCGCTACATCGTCTTCCACGAAAAACTGGCCGACCTCAAGAAGAAAATCGTCAGCGCCGCCATCTATCCGGTCTTGCTGATGTCGGTCGGGGCGATTGTCACGCTCT